>NZ_JBMVFU010000031.1:0-82497 GCF_049538315.1 Nocardia sp. AB354
GTTGTCCCCGGTGCGGCATTTCTGCCGTTCCTGCGGAACGTGCACGCCGGGCGGCAGCCGGGCCACCCTTGCCAGAAACTAGGGCAGCCGGATGCACACCGGCTCAGCGGCGGGCAAACGCTCGGTGAACTCGCACTGACGTGCGGTCATGGTGGTCGAGCCGAAATCCTGGCGCGGCGGCATCGACGTGCACGGCGGCACGTGGGTGCAGACCACCGAGGCTGGTGAAGTGATCGAGCATGCCGACCCACTCCAGGTGACCGCGCACAAGAGTTCAGCACTTGCGTGCCTGTTGCGAGGTTTCGGATGTGGAACTCGAAAGGCGTGCCCGTCGTGCGAGTCCCCGGCTCCTGCTCGAGGGGGGAACGAGAACGACATCGCTGAAGATAGCTGCAGCACAACAAGTTTCGTTGTCGAACCGAATGGCCTGCACCGTTCCGGTGGAGTGACTGTCGTCCGGCGAGGAGATCGTCGGATGTACACGGCGCGTTGAGAGTAACGACGCCGGGTGCTCGCCCGATAGTCATGCGGGTCGGCGTAGTTGCGCGGTTATCGGCGTGTTCGCTGAGCCTGTGCACCGATTCGCGTTTCGTGAACCGCCGGTCACCTCGCGAGAGGTTGCGGAACCGACCGGACACCCGCAAAGAAGGCGTAGTGGCTGCAGCCGCATTCGTGACCCGACGGGTGAGAAAACCTTTCGGCATCCGATTCATTGAATTTTTCGAAACGAACCCGAATTGTGGCGGTCAATGCGTGAGTGGGAGTACGGATTGGCGCCTGGTAAGCGCGGGAGAGGTGCAGTGAACGGGCAGTTTTTTCCTTCGCGCCTCTTTCTTCTGGCGCTTTCACGTGAGTTTTGATCCGCAATGACGTTGTGTAATGTCTCCGATCGGGCCCAGATAGCCGATTCAATTCGGCAAAGGCAACGATGTTCTCGAAGGGAGGTGATTGCTTGTGATTCTGACTTTTGTTGTGAACCTGCTGCACTCGCTGCTCGGCATTGTCGGGCTGTGAGTGCGAGCCGGCCGACGTACCTCCCCAATGTGCGGCCGGTATCTCTTCTCGACTCGCAATATCCGCTGTTCTTCTCCTCTGCTGTGGGGGTGCGCGGCGGCGGGTCGAATCGGGGGTGCACCACACACCCCTGAGCAACGCGAATGTTCGATTCGCAGGAATCGGGTGCGGTGATAGAATCCGGCGATTTACCAACACCGCATTCGATTCTGTTTATGCCCGTATTTCCTTATCGGCGTCAACAGTCTCCGTCAGGTAATTCGGTCGCTGCTGGGATCTCATTTACGAGATACCCCATAATGTCGGACGCGGGTGGCACCTTGGCATGCCGCCCGCGTCCGTATGTTATTCCGGGTAAGCCGGCCCAGGCCGTCGATAACGTGGATGGCGCGGTGGCCCGGCTACCGGAAGCGGCAGCTTCGGCGCCGGCCACATGCTCGCGCCGGTTCCGGCGACGCAGTCCCATTCGCGGACTCTGGCGTCATCGCCTCGAAAATCCCTGCCGCCGAGCTCGTCACCGATGCTTGCTCTGGTGCTGAAGTGGGATAACGTTGGACCGCAACGTTTTGCGCCCGACTCCGCCGAGAAGTAGCCGTTTCTCGAGGCATCGGGGTTCGAGTTCGGGCCCCATCGGCCACCAGTCGTCCAGTTCGACGAGTCCGGGGGCAAGAACCTCCAGATCACCGAAGAACGAGGCGATCTCGTCGCGGGTGCGGTACCAGCCGGACCCCAATCCCGACGTCATGAACCGGTGCTGGAGTCGAACAGCCATTTCGTGTGCCGCGGATCCGTCGGCGGGATCCCAGAAATGGGTGATCGCAACATAGGATTCGACCGGTATCGCGTCGATGTATCGGCGCATGACTCGGGCGGGGTCGGCATCGTCATCGATGTGGTGAAGGACGCCGCACAGAATCAGAGCGAGAGGACGGCTCGGATCGAGCTGTGCGGCAATCTCGGGACAGGCCAGCAAGGCATCCGGCTCGGTCAGGTCGGCCGATGCGAAGTGGGTGTGTTCGTTGCGTTCGAGTAGGGCTCGGCCGTGGAGAGCGCACAGCGGATCGTTGTCGACATACACCACCTGTGCGGTGGGATTGTGCTGTTGTGCGATCTCATGGGTGTTGCAGACGGTCGGCAGTCCGGCACCGAGATCGAGAAACTGGTCGATGCCGACGCAGCCGGCGAGGTATCGGACCACCCGATGCAGCCATCGACGGTTCATCCAGGCCACATCGCTTTGGCGCGGCGCGATTTCAGCGACCGTATCGCGAACGACACGATCGACTTCGTAGTTGTCCTTGCCGCCGAGCGTCGCGTCATAGACGCGAGCGATGCTTGCCCGCGAAGTGTCCAACCCGACAGGTGTGCGCCCATGGTCCGCAGCGATGGTTTCGGACGGGTCCGGCATGAAGACCTCTCTGGACTACGAAGTCGATGGCGAAGTGGGAGTGTTTGCCGCAATTCCTCAGTGTGACAGCAGATTCAGTGACGTGATGCGAATTTCCAGCCGCGCTCCTCAGATCGTGGCGACCGAAGTCGCCGCAGATACGAAGTCGGCAGGACTCGGGGCAGCCCCATCGTCGTGTGGCCGAGGCACAGCGCGTTCGGCGCAAGAGCACTCCAGTCGGAACGGGGATCCGCCGATGATGCGGGCGATGGCCTTCGCTTGCGAGTAATAGCGGTACAGCGGTCGCGTGTGTTCGGAGCCGATGCCGTTGAGCTGGTAGCACTTCTGCATGGCCTCGGGCAGCGCCGTGGTCACCCGGTAAGCCAGCGTCTCGAGGGCAGTGTCGACGCGCTTTCGATGTTCGGCGCTGTCGTCCTCCTGCGCAAGCGCCCGATTCGCCGACAGTGTGATCGAGTGCACCGCACGAGAGGCGACGTAGATATCGTGGATATTCCGGGATGCCGCCCGGAACTGTATGGGGGACAGTCCGAGCCGAGCCCGGGCGTGCACTTGTTCGGCGGTCCGTTTCAGCACTCCGTGCAGCAGGCCATCCGCTACTGATCCGATCGAAGCCAGCGCCAACCGCTTCAGTGGCGGGACACCGTCGGGCAGCAACTGCTCCGCCGGTATGGACACGTTGTCCAATCGCAGCGTGAATTCGGGCACTCCGGTCGGAGATGCGTTCGGGACACGGCTGATACCGGGCGCTTTCGCATCCACGACGGCGAGTCCGGAATCGGTCGGCACCAGGATCCAGCTTGCCCGGCTCGCATACTGCACGGCGACCTTGTGGCCGTTTATTCTCACCGTGGTTCCGTCGGTGATCGCAGTGGTCGAGGGTTTCGAGGAGAACGGTGCCCCGGGTTCGTTGAGCGCCGCGGTGACAATCGCTCCCTCGGCGACAGCTGGGAAAATTCGTTCCATCACGTCATCCGTCGCGGCTCGTAGTAAGGGAAGTACCCCGAATCCGAAGGTCGACAGGATCGGAACCTCTACGGCGTCGGTTGCCAGCTCCTTCAGTATCGCCGCTACCTCCAAGAGGCCCAGGCCGTCTCCGCCGTAGCGTGGCGGCAGGGGCGCCGAGAGCAGACCGCTGCCGAGGAGGGCGGGCCATAGGTCGATATTCCGTGCGCTCACGCGCTCCAGCAGGCTTACGACAATTTCGGCAACTGCGTCCTGGCTCTCATCCATGGTGACGTCCAATACAAAGCTCCCGGTCGACGTAGATTCGTGTGCGGCTTCGATGGATAACTCGATAAGCGGACCACGTGAACTGTTCTGTTTTATTCGAGAAGGTACGGGTTTGCGCGTGCGAAATTCGTTCCGGCAGAGCTGAATTCGGCCGGCTGTGGCTGGATATGTGTTACCCGGTGGGGAGGGATGAAGAAGCGGTGCTGCCGCTCGTCGCTTCCGGCGATGATTCGCGCTGACCCACCGTAATCTCGGCGCCGTCTCCCGGCTCGGGAGTGGTGATATTTTCCGGTAGCGTGTGAACGACTTCTTCGCTTGCGGAATCCTCTCGAGGGGACTCCGCGGCGGCGTGCGCCCGGCGCAAGCGAGTACGTATCGCGGTCGCAGCTCCGGAAACAATGACGAGACCCATCAGGACCTGCAGCAAATGGAGCCGCCTGTCCGTCCGATCGGTCTCGCTGCGAATTGGGGCGGTGCCGGGCCGGGTATTCGGCGTAGTCGCGATCGGGGCAGGGAGTACGGCTGGTGACGAGGGCGCCGCGAGTGGAACCGTGACCGGTGGACTCGCGGGCAGCGCCGGGGGCGAGGTGGTCGGTGTCGAGAACGGGGGGCCGGGCGTTTCGCTCGATCGTTCGCGGGGCGGGGGGAGCCGGTGGCCGGCCAGGTCGCCGGCTACGGCCGTGAACCACTCGGCGAGCATTTCGGTGCTGGAGCGGACGCCGGCGCCGGCGGTGGCATAGGCGCCGTGCTGGCGGACGGTATCGACATAACTGAGCCAGGTGTGCGGATCCAGCAATTCGGCGTTGTCCGCTCCTAGCTCGCCGAGGGCGTCGAATATCTGAGTCAGTAGCCGAGACGCCTGCGTTGGTGGCGGCGGGTGGTGCGACGCGGAGGCGATTTCCTGGGCCAGAAGTGCAATCCCCGCGAGTGGGTTGGTCGCCGCTGTGCCGGCGATTTCGGAAAACTCCGAGGTGGACAACACGGTCCCGGTGATCGCGAGGAGGGTGTTGAATGCGGCAGCGGCAAGCTTCAGCAGTGCCTCGTCCGCCTCCGGGCCGACGGGCACGCGCGGGTCGGCAGCTTCCGCGAGCCGGATACTGAGTGTCTTCTGCGGGGTCAGCGACAGTGTTCCCAGCGAATCACCGTGCAGGTCGTCGCTCACCACCGCTGTCAGCGTTTTGGCGATCGTCGCCTGGAGAGTGGCCGCGATGGAGGACAAGGTCAGCGACAGGTCGTCGGGGTCGAATTCGATCTGGCCCGCGATGGTCGCGACCATATGGATCAGCGGCGAGTCGGCGGGTGCGTCGCAAGCCAGATCGCCGGGCCGACACAGCGACGCCACCCGCCCGGTGAGCGCACCGAAATCGTCGATGATGTCTCGCACCGGGCCGATTCCGCCGCCGGGCGGCGTCGCAAGTGGAAACTGCGGCAACTCGGCGACCTCTGTGCCGGTGGTGTCGGGCGCCGGATCCGGCCGGTCCTTGCCAGGGGCTCCCGGGAATACGGGTGCAGCACGGCCGCGAGTCGGGTCCGCGAGTAGTGCCACCGCCGCAACCCGATCCGCCGGCACCGCACCTCCGCCGGCCCCGACCTCACGCGCGAACATCGAAACGACGTGCGCCCCTTGTGAATACCCGATTAACCCCAACTCGGTATGAGAGCAGAGGCCGACGACCTCGCGCGCCATCGACCGCAGACGGTCGAGCCCCTCGGCCGCTGAGTACGAATACGGCGTCAGACCGCCGGGGACCATCCCGCCGAACGAGGCCTGGTACGGGACATACGCATGCCCGGCCTGCTGCGGCCCCACCCTCGACAGCAGCGGGACCAGCACAGCCGAAAGCATGCCGTCATCGACGGAAGCCGGTGCGTCGGGCGACGATTCGCCGGTCCCTTGCACCCCTAGGACATACAGGGGTGGGCAATGCTGCAGGTTCGGAGATGGCCCGTCTTCGGATTGCGCCTGTGCTGAGCCGGTCGCAGTGACGACGGCTACAACGAATACAGTCGACATCCCCCGCAACAACGCCGAGCGTATCGGTCGTGCGTGCACATTCGAAGTCAATAGACGCATCTCCCGGATGGAATTCTGTGCGTGCAGCCGCGGACCACCCGGCAGCCCCGACAGTGCAACGGGTAGTTACGGGGAGGCAGGGAACAGTGCTGCTGACCGGAACCTCGGTTTCGAGGATGTAGCAACGTCGTGCCGTGTCGAGCCGGTCAGCCGTCGAGGCTCCGGCTGGATCCGGCATCCGAACTTCTTGGCCCGCCTACGGTTCCAGCTCCGCTGGATCGAGACGCTCGGCCGCGGAATCCGACTCACACGGCCCTTCTGCCCCTTCGGGATCCCCACCCACCAGCGGCATCGACAGCTATTCGAAGCCGCAGGGATCTTGGATCGGAACATTTTTCGCTGTCTTGGTGACCGCCGTTTGCGCCGTATGGCCGACATGAGCGGTTCGCCCGATTAGCGGTTTCAGTGTTCATCCGCATACTTTGGTACTGCCGGATCGACGATTGCCGACTTCTCGCCTCAGGACGGGCGTGGATGCTTCGCCCCCATCCACGTGTGGGACCGCCTCG
The DNA here is from genome assembly GCF_049538315.1 of Nocardia sp. AB354. Taxonomy (NCBI): domain Bacteria; kingdom Bacillati; phylum Actinomycetota; class Actinomycetes; order Mycobacteriales; family Nocardiaceae; genus Nocardia; species Nocardia sp. AB354. Next base: position 6,236 of record NZ_JBMVFU010000031.1, read on the forward strand.
AAGAACATGCAATTCGCACCCTCTTCTCCTGCCCGGAGGTCGACACACTGGGGAGGGGATCCGACGGTGTCGCAACTCATCGGCCATCTGCCGGAGCGCTCGCCGCTCCACGCACGGTGTGATCGCACACCGGTTGCGGACACCGATACACGCACGAGCATTCCCTATCCGCACAATGCGAGCATTCAGCGAGGTGAAATGAGCACCAATCCCTTCGATGACGACAACGGACGATTCTCGGTTCTGATCAACCACGAAGAGCAATACTCCCTCTGGCCGGTCTTTGCCGAGGTCCCCGATGGATGGAGCGTCGTCTTCGGTGAAGACAGCCGGGACGCCTGCATCGAGTACATCGAAAAGAACTGGACGGATATGCGACCGAAGAGCCTGCGCGATGCGATGGCCGCCGACGTCGTGCCCCGCAAAACCGGCAAACCCAAATCATCCACCCGCCGTAGCAAATAACACCCGACCGGCTCCATCGGCGTTATGCACTGCCAGAGCCGATCGACGCTTACGGCAGGCCACCTCTGTCCGGGTATCGAGTATCTCTTTTCCGATGAAAGGTGATCTATGGGCAAGGGCAAGCACAGGGCTCACGACGCGCAGCGAAAAGTGGTGACTTCGGCGATCGGGACAGGGGTCGCCCTTTCGATGACTCTCACGCTGGTGGGCGCCGGATTCGCGAAAGCCGAAAGCGTGCGGACCGCCCCGGTGGCCGGGTCCGGCCAGTCGGAGGTCGCGCAACCGGCGCAGTGGCCCGCGGCCGAGTCTCCGAACGTCCATCCGTACGAGGGGCTGGAAATTCCGCACGATACGTTGAGTTCGCTGCAGTGGGCACGGCCGATGCCCGAGAAGAACTATTTGGCGCCGGTGGGCGTGCTTCACCCGCCGGTTCCGGTCGCTCCTGTACCGCCGATCGCACCGCCGGCCGGAAAGTTGCGCTTCGGGGACGTGCAAGTCGACGCGCCGCAGTGGCTCTACCGGGAGCAGGCCATCCAGGTCAACGACGGTGCTGCAGTCGCGGAGGCCGATATGGCCACCTTTCTCGATTCCGTGGGGATGGAGCGCAGCAGGTCCGACCGCATCGCAGGCGAGACTCTGGGCGGCGCCGCGATCGGTGCGGCGGCGGGCGCTGCGGTAGCGAGCCCGTTCGCGCTGATAGGAGCCGTCGTGGGTGGTGGAATCGGACTGGCGGTCGGTGTGCCGTTCGCGCCGATCGGCCTTGCCGCGGGCCCGATAGGCGCCGCATACGGTGCCGCCCTCATGGCTGTCCCGTTGACGGCCATCGGTGCGGCGGCCGGCGGAACCCTCGGTGCGGTGCATGCTCTAACCGCGCCGCCGCGGACTGTCGAAGACCGATGAAATTCCTTCGGCGATATCGTCGACCCGATTCCGAGCAAACCACGGTTCAGTGATGTGGTATGTGCGGCGAACTCGAATATGCCGCACATACATATGTGCTCACTACTTTTCGATCGCTGATCGGGCGAACCGCTCATGTCGGCCATACGGCGCAAACGGCGGTCACCAAGACAGCGAAAAATGTTCCGATCCAAGATCCCTGCGGCTTCGAATAGCTGTCGATGCCGCTGGTGGGTGGGGATCCCGAAGGGGCAGAAGGGCCGTGTGAGTCGGATTCCGCGGCCGAGCGTCTCGATCCAGCATGCGTACTACTGCTGTCTGCAGAGAATTCGCCCGTTTCGGAGGCGGGTGCATCGAGCTGAGCCGTGCACTGCGGTCGATCGGCGTATTCGAATGCAGCCGTAGTTCGGGTTCGATCTCGAAATAGGCATGAATACACATTTCGGATAGGTGGTACGGCGTGGTTCCGTTGTGCCGCAATGCCCGCGAGTCTGAGCGAGGGATTACACGATGAATCTGAAGTCAACCGGAACCGCCGACGACGAACTGGATCTGATTCCGCTCTCGAGGGCGCAGCACGGTATGTGGTTCGCGGACAGCATGCCGGGCGGACCGGCCGTCAACATCGCGCAGTACGTCGATCTCGAAGGCCCGATAGATGCCGACGTGTTCGCTCTGGCGGTCAACCGCGCCGCGCTCGAGATCGAGTCTCCGGTGGTGCGCGTGGTCGAATACGACGGTCGCCCATACCAATTCGTCGACCGCAGCATTGTCTACGACGAGCCCGTACTGGAATTCAGTGCCGAGGACGATCCGTTCGAAGCGGCGATGGAGTGGATGCGCCGCGACTACAACACCAAGGTCGCCGACCTGAGCCGTGATCGGCTCGCGGTGACACGGCTCATCCGGATCTCCGAGGACCGGCATCTGTGGTACGCGCGTGCTCATCATCTGGTGATCGACGGTTACGGTGCGTTCAATCTCATCACCCGAGTAGCCGAACATTACAACGCGACACTCGAGAACAGGCCGCCCAAGAAGTTGGTGGCAGCCAAGTTGCGGGACATCATCGAGACGGAACAGGCCTATCGCGCCGGCTCTCGGTTCGAGACGGACAAGTCGTATTGGCTCGACAAGGTCGCGGATCTTCCGACGCCGGCAAGCCTGTCGGGCCGCACCGCACGCTGGAGCAAGGACGACCGCGTAGTCGGCCGGCAGCTCCCCTCGCAGTTGTCCGACCGGCTCGACCGTTTCGCCGACGACCTGAAAGCCTCCGCCGCCCAAGTGGTGATCGCCGCATTCGCGGCGTTCCTCGCACGGATGACACGCACCGACGACGTGGTGCTGTCGATGCCGGTGAGTGGGCGCGTGACGATGAAACTGCGCAATGCCGCCGCCATGTTGGCGAACATGGTGCCGATCCGATTCGGTGTGAACGCGACAACTACCGTCGAGGAGTTGGTCGGCGCCTCGGTGTCCGAACTCGTCTCGGCGATGCGGCATCAGCTCTACCGATTCGAGGACCTGCGCCGGGACTCGAATGCGCTGGACGCGGCGGCGAGTTCGTTCGGGCCGATCGTCAATGTTCTCTTCTTCGACTCCGAGATTCGCCTCGGATCAGCGGAGGGCCGCTACCGCGCCTTGACGTCCGGGGTGCTCGACGACCTGCAGCTGAACCTGTATCGGCCCGGCGCCGAGGCGCCGCTGCTGATCGAATTGCACGGCAATGCGAACCTGTACGACCAGGATGAACTCGAACTGCACGCGCACCGATTCATCGCATTCCTGCACCGGATGATCGAGTCGCCGGCGGGCACCGCCATTGTCGACGTCCCGCTGGTCGACCCCGGCGAAAAACTGCGAATCGTAGGGGAACTCGCCGGCCGCCACGGAGAATCGCCCGGCGAGACTCTGGTGGACCTCCTGGCCCGGCAGGCTGCCGCCAGTCCGTCCGCGGTGGCTGTCAGTTCCGGCGCGACAGCCCTCACCTACCGCGAACTGGACGAGTCGTCCACACGGTTCGCGCGCAGGCTCATCGCCCTCGGCGCAGGGCCGGAGACTCTCGTGGCCATCGCCATGCCGCGGAATGTCGATCTGATCGTCGTCGTCCTGGCCGTACTGAAGTCGGGCGCCGGATACCTGCCGTTGGACGTAGCTCACCCGACCGAGCGGCTCGAATATGTGTTGAACGACGCCGACCCGATCGTCATCGTGACGAATCAGGATATGCGCGAGCATATTCCGGGTGACCCCGGACGCGTGGTTCTCTTCGACGACGATACCTGTGTAGAACCCGGCGACCGCTCGGCTCCGATCACCGATGTCGAGCGCACCGGTGCACTGCGTTCCGACCACGTCGCCTACGTCATCTACACGTCCGGATCGACCGGACGGCCGAAGGGAGTCTCGATATCCCATCGCGCCGTCTCCACCTACCTGGTCAATACGTGTGCCGAGATCGGAGTGGGCGCCGAAGACGTCTGGACGTTCTTCCACTCGTTCGCGTTCGACTACTCGGTGTGGGAAATATTCGGCGCTCTGGTCAGCGGAGGCCGAGTCGTCATCGTCGACAGCCTCACCACGCGTTCGCCCGACGATGTCGTGCGGCTCGCGGTCCGTGAGAAGGTGACCGTTTTCAACCAGACGCCTTCGGCGTTCCTCCAGTTCGCAGCCGCCCGGCAGCGCTACGCCACCGCCGGGGAGCCGGACGGTGCGCTATCGCTTCGATTGGTCATCCTTTCGGGCGAGGCGCTGGATCCGGCGGGGTTGGCCGACTGGTACGAGCGCAACCCGAATTCGCCTGTGCTGGCCAACAGTTACGGGATCACCGAAACCACGGTCTTCGTCACCTACCTCGGCCTCACACGCGACCTCGCCGCGCCGGGCGCGCCGAGTGCGATCGGGCCGGCGTTGCCGGGTCTGCGAACATTCGTCCTCGACGAGCGTCTCCGCCCGGTTCCGCTCGGCGCGTGGGGCGAGATCTACGTCGCAGGCGCTCAACTCGCGCGCGGTTACCTGAACCGCCCTGCGTTGACCGCCGGACGCTTCGTCGCGAATCCGTTCGGGAAGCCGGGCGAGCGCCTGTACCGCAGCGGTGACGTGGCACGACGAAACCACAACGGCGAGTTGGAATATCGTGGCCGAGCCGACCAGCAGGTGCAACTGCGCGGCTTCCGGATCGAGCTGGACGAAATTCGTAACTCACTGTTGAGTCACAGCGCGGTGTCGGCGGCCGTCGTCGTCGTACACCGTCCGGGCACGGAGGCGGCTCGGCTGGTCGCCTATGTCGTGCCGGCCGACGACGCCATCTGCGAGGCCGAATCCCTTCGCGCACACGTCGGTGCGCGGCTGCCGGAATACATGGTCCCCGCGGGCATCGTCGTATTGGCGGCTTTGCCGCTCACGGTCAACGGCAAGGTGGACCACCGTGCGCTGCCGGATCCGGTATTCGATTCGGCCGCAGCGTACGTCGCGCCGCGCACCGCTGTCGAAGAGTCGATCGCAGACGTCTTCGCCGAGGTTCTCGACCTGGAGCGGGTTGGCGTGTCGGACAGTTTCTTCGAATTCGGCGGCAATTCGCTCACCGCGACCAGCGCGGCCGTGCGCATCGCCGAGGTAACCCGACGCGATGTGTCGGTCCGCGACCTGTTCGGTAAACCGACGGTCGCCGAACTCGCCGCGCATATCGAGGCCGGCCACCACGCTCGCCGGCCGGTGCTGAGCCCGGCGCGGCGGTCCGGGCCGGTTCCGCTGGCACCCGCGCAGAACAGAATGTGGCTGGTCAACCAAGCCGATCCGGCTTCTGCCGCATACAACATTCCGTTGGTGATGCAGCTGACCGGACGTCTCGACACCGCGGCACTGCGTGCCTGTCTGACCGACGTGATCGACCGGCACGAGTCACTGCGCACTTTCTACCCGGCCGTGGACGGTACCGGGACACAGGTCGTTCTGCCGGCCGAGGAAGTCGTCGCGGAACTCGATCTGACGCCGAAGCCCATCGACCCCGACGAGATCGCGAACCGGATTCGAGAGCTGGCCTCGGCCGGGACCGACGTGCGCCTCGGTCCGCCGATCAGGGGCGCGCTCCTTGCGACCGGCGACCGGCGGTGCCACGTCCTTGTTCTTGTGCTGCACCATATTTGCTGCGACGGCTCATCTCTCCGACCGCTCGCCGCCGATGTGGCAACCGCGTACAGCGCGAGGTCGGAGGAGAAGACTCCGGACTGGCAGCCGTTGACGGTACAGTACGCCGATTACAGCATCTGGCACCGGGAACTGCTCGGCGACGAGAACGATCCGAACTCGGTGGCCGCGCAGCAATTGGGTTACTGGACACAGCGACTGGCGGGCATGCCGCCGGTGCTGGAACTCCCCGCCGATCGCCCGCGCCCCAGCCGCCGATCCCTGCGTGGCGACGTCACGCGCACGGTGATCCCGGCTCAGACCTTCGTCGAGATCGAGCGGTTGGCGCGCACCGCGAATGTCACGACCTTCATGGTCGTTCATGCCGCACTGGCCGTGCTGCTCGCCCGACTGTCCGGTTCTTCGGACATCACCATCGGGACACCGGTCGCGGGCCGAGGTGAACGCGCGCTCGAGCCGCTCATCGGAATGTTCGTCAATACGGTGCCGCTGCGTACCGAGGTGCGCGACGACGAATCACTCACCGCATTCCTGGCGCGGGTCAAAGATGTCGACGTCGACGCCTTCGCCTACCGCGATCTGCCGTTCGAACGCATCGTGGAGAAACTCGATCCGGCACATTCGACGGCGTATGCCCCGTTGTGTCAGGTCTATCTGGCCTTCGAGAACATGGACCGGCCGAGACTGGAGCTTCCTGAACTCACCGTCGAGATCCTGGATCCGGGGCCCGAGCCGGCAAAGGTGGACCTCATCGTCACGGTGGCCGAGAACTCGGCTGCGGGCGGCGACGTCGCACTGCGAATCAATTACGCGACAGACCTGTTCGACCGTGGCACGATCGACGAGCTCGCCGCGCGGCTGAACCGTATTCTCGATGCCTTCGTATCGAACCCGGAGGCGCAGGTCGGTGATGTGGAGTTGTTGTCGGGGCTCGAGCGAACGCAGCTGGTGCCCGCGTCGGGTGGCGCCGGCGTCGAACCGTCGGTGCTGGCGAACTTGCTGGGCGGCGATCCCGATGCGCCTGCGATCGTGTCCGGTGCGCACTCGGTGTCCTACGGCCGATTGGACGAGTGGTCGAATCGTCTTGCGCGAGTGTTGATCCAGGAGGGCGTGGGCCCGGGCGAGCACGTCGCGTTGATGATGGCTCGGTCGGTGGAATTCGTGGTCGGACTGTGGGCGACGACCAAGGCGGGTGCCGCGTTCGTTCCGGTCGATCCTCGCAACCCGGCAGAACGTGTCGCACACGTGATCGCGGACTCCGGCGTGCGGATCGCGATCACCGTCGACAATTCGCGCAACCTGCTCCCGACCGCGGTTCGAGCGCTGGTTCTCGACGATCCGGACACTCAGGCGTCGATCGCGACACGATCGGCCGCGACCGTCACGGACGTAGACCGGATGCGCCCCTGCCGAGCCGCGGATACGGCATACGTGATCTACACCTCGGGATCGACAGGCACACCGAAGGGCGTGGCGGTCACCCACGCGGGTCTGGCGAATTTCGCGGCCGAACAGCGTGAGCGCTACCGGGCCGATTCGAGGTCGCGCGTGCTGCAGGTCGCCGCGCCCGGTTTCGACGCGGTGATGCTGGAGCTGTTGATGGCGCACACCAACGGCGCCCTGCTGGTGATATCGCCCCCGGACGTGTTCGCCGGCCGTGAGCTGGCGGAACTGATTCGGACACACCAGGTTTCCCACGCGTTCCTGACACCGAGCGTGCTGGCGACGATGTCGCCCGCCGGACTGGATTCGCTGCAGGTGCTGGTGGCCGGCGGAGAGGCCGTGTCCCCGGAAACCGTGGCGGTGTGGGCGCCGGGACGACAGCTGTTCAACGGGTACGGACCGACCGAGACCACGATCATGGTCGCGATCAGTGATCCGTTGTGTGTCGGCGACCTCGTGACGATCGGTGGTCCGATCCGTGGAGTAGAGGCTGTGGTGCTGGACGCGTCATTGCGGCCGGTGCCGGTCGGGGTGACCGGAGAGTTGTACGTCGCCGGCATCCAGCTGGCTCGCGGATATCTCAATCGGCCCGCCCGGACGGCCGCGTCGTTCGTCGCGAATCCGTTCGGTGCGCCGGGCACACGCATGTACCGCGTCGGCGATCTCGCCCGCTGGACACCGGAGCACACGCTGGAATATGTCGGGCGCACCGATTTCCAGGTCAAGATCCGCGGTCAGCGGATCGAACTCGGTGAGATCGAATCCGTTCTGTCCGGACATCCCCACGTCGCGGCAGCAGTCGCCGTAGGAGTTGCGACCGACGGCGGCACTCGACTAGCCGGCTACGTGGTCCCCGCCGGAGCCGATATCGACACAGCGGAACTGTTGAACCATGTCGCGCAGCGCTTGCCCTCGCGCATGGTGCCCGAGACGGTGATGGTGCTCGACACGCTGCCGCTGTCGTCGGTGGGCAAAGTCGATCGAGCGGCACTGCCGGAACCGGTCTTCGCCGCAACGACCACCGAGTTCGTCGCACCTCGCAACGCGGCCGAGCAGATCGTCGCGGATGTCTTCGCGGACGTTCTGGGCATCGAGCAAGTCGGTGTCTTGGACAGTTTCTTCGATCTCGGCGGCAATTCGCTGTCGGCTACGCGTGCCGCGGCCCGCTTGAGCAGCGCGTTCGGCGTCGACGTACCACTGCGCACCCTGTTCGAGGCGGACACCGTCATGGCGTTGGCGGAGCGCTTGCGCACCGCCGACGCGGGCGGACGAGCACCGCTCGAGCCACAGCAGCGCCCGGACCGAATCCCGCTGTCACCCGCCCAGACCCGCATGTGGTTCCTCAACCGATTCGACACCGGCTCTGCGGTATACAACGTTCCGCTGGTCGTGCGCATGTCGGGAACCCTGGACGTGAGCGCCATGCACGCCGCGATCGCGGATGTGCTCGACCGGCACGAGTCCCTTCGTACCGTCTACCCGGACAGCGAAAGCGGCCCACACCAGGTGATCGTCCCGGTGGCTGCCGTTCTGCCGACGCCGGCGCCGGTGTCCGTCGCGGCGGATGAAGTCGAGGCACGGATCGCCGCCGAAGTTGCGGCCGGATTCGACGTCACCTCCGCCGTGCCCTGCCGAATCACGCTGCTGCGCACTGCAACCGACGAGCACACCTTGGTTCTCGTGGTTCATCACATCAGTATCGACGGTTCATCGCTCGCCCCCCTCGCCGCCGACTTGACGACCGCCTACCGAGCCCGCACTCGGCAGCAGGCTCCGCAATGGGCGCCGTTGCCCGTGCAGTACGCGGATTACGCCCTGTGGCAACGTCAGCTGCTGGGTACCGAAGACAACCCACACAGTGCGACCGTGGCCCAGATCGCGTACTGGCAGGCAACTCTCGCCGATCTGCCCGAAGTGCTGGACCTGCCCACCGACCGTCCGCGACCGGCACAGCAATCGTTCCGCGGGGCGACGGTGTCGACGACAGTGCCGGCCGACCTGCATCGTGACCTGGCCGGGCTGGCCCGCCGCCACGACACCACCGTGTTCATGGTGACGCACGCCGCGTTCGCGGCGCTGCTGGCGCGACTGTCGGGAACCGATGACATCGCAGTGGGCACGCCCATCGCAGGTCGCGGAGAGCCGGGACTCGACGGTCTGATCGGAATGTTCGTCAACACACTGGTATTGCGGACGCGCATCGAGCCCGATGCGTCCTTCACCCGGATTCTGGAACAGGTCCGGGCCACAGATCTGGCCGCCTTCGAGAATGCCGATATCCCGTTCGAACGCCTCGTGGAGGTGCTGAACCCGCAGCGCACGACGGCCCACGCGCCGTTGACCCAGGTCGGATTCTCGTTCCAGAACATCGATATCCCCACGGTGACGTTCGACGGCCTGACGGTTTCGGCTCATATGCCCGACCCGAGCGTGGCCAAATACGACCTGCATCTGAACCTCGTCGACACTCTCGGACCCGCTGGTGAACCGGGCGAGATGACAGTCGAATTCGGGTACGCCACTGACCTGTTCGACGAGACGACGATCGTCACGATGTTCGAGCGCTACCTGTCGCTCCTGCGCGCGGTCGTCGCCGATCCTGCCCGGGCCGTCGGCGACATCGATCTGCTGTCGGCACACGAGGCGCGCGTACTCACCGGACGCTCGACGGGGGAGACCATCCGCCGTACGAGCTCGACGATTGCGCAGATGTTCGCGACGCAGGCGGCGGAGAGGCCGGAGCGCACGGCGGTTCTGGCCACCGAGACCGGGGATCGACTCACCTATGGTGAGTTCGCTGCGCGAGTGAATTCGCTCGCCCGCGCGCTGATCGCACGGGGGGTCGGTCCGGAAACCGTTGTGGCAGTCGCGATGCGGCGCTCCGTCGAGATGCTGACCGCCCTGTATGCGATCCACGCGGCGGGCGCGGCCTACTTGCCCCTGGATCCGGATCATCCGATCGACCGCCTGCGGGCCGTGCTCACCGCCGCACGGCCGAGCGCGGTCCTCACCCGTCGCGCCGACACGGTGACTCTGCCCGACGACGTTGCGGTGTGGACGCTCGAAGAGTTCGAGACCGCCCGCATCGACGGGGCGCCGGTGACCGACGCCGACCGGACCCGGCCGTTGCGTGCGGACGATCTGGCCTATGTCATCTACACATCCGGGTCGACGGGCGTACCGAAGGGGGTCGCCGTTCCGCACGCCGCGGTCGTGAACCAACTCCGGTGGATGCGCGATCACTACCGGCTGGGCGGCGACGACGTCATGCTGCTACGGACGCCGTTCACCTTCGATCTGTCGATCTGGGAGCTCTTCTCGGCGTTGACGTGCGGCGCGTCACTGGTTGTCGCGGGTCCTGACGCACACGCCGACCCCACTGCCGTGGCCAGGCTGATGGCGGAGTACCGGGTGACGACCGTGGACTTCGTCCCGTCGTTGCTCTCGGCCTTCGTCGACGTGGCCACTCCCGGCGCGTTCCCCGACCTGCGTCGTGTGCTGTGCATCGGCGAGGCGCTCCCGGCCGACACCGTCCGCCGGTTCCGCGATCTCAGCGACGCGCGCATCGACAACCTGTACGGGCCGACCGAGGCCGCGGTGAGCGTGACCGCCCACCGGATCGAAGATTTCGATGCCGTCGCGGTGCCGATCGGAGCTCCCGAAGCCAACGTGGTCGTCCACGTGCTGGATTCGCGGCTGCGTCCGGTTCCCCCCGGGGTGACCGGCGAGTTGTACCTGGGCGGAATCCAATTGGCGCGCGGTTATCACCGGCGGCCGGGTCCGACGGCGGCGACGTTCGTTGCCGATCCGTTCGTCGGTGCCGCCGGCGGCCGCCTGTATCGCACCGGCGACCTGGTCCGCTGGGACGAGGGCGGAGATATCCGGTACGTCGGTCGCGCGGACTCTCAGGTCAAGATTCGCGGGCTGCGGATCGAACTCGGTGACGTCGAAGCGGCGTTGCTCGCCCACGAGCAGGTGCACGGGGCCGTCGCGCAGGTACGCACCGACGGCGGCGAGCAGCGGTTGGTCGCCTACGTGGTGGCCGAACCCGCGCTCGACGTCAGGCAGGTGCGAAGTTTCCTGCTGCAGCGATTGCCCGCCTACATGGTGCCGACACCGGTGGTACGGGTCGCCTCGATCCCGCTCACGGCGAACGGTAAGGTCGATTTCAGGGCATTGCCCGAACCGGAAGCGGGCACCCACCCGTCCGAGTACCGGGAGCCGAAAGGTCTTGTCCAACAGGCCATCGCCGGGGTCTTCGGCGAGCTTCTCGAGCTGCCGGCGGTCGGCGCCGACGACAGCTTCTTCGACCTGGGCGGCAATTCGCTGCTCGCGACGCGCGCATTGAGCCGCATCGGCCATATTCTCGACATATCGATACCGGTCCACGTGATCTTCGCGGCATCGACTGTGGCCGACCTCGCCGAGCGTATCGGGCATTTGCGTGCGGTACCGAGCCTTCCTGCGCCGACCCGGCGCTCCCGGCCGGATCGCCTTCCGCTGTCGCAGGCGCAGAATCGGATGTGGTTGCTCAACCAATTCGATCCCGAATCGGCAGGATATGTTGTGCCGCTGGCTATTCGGCTCGAAGGCGCCCTCGATGTCGATGCGCTGGCAGCGGCCGTCGGCGACGTCATCGAGCGGCACGAGAGCTTGCGCACGGTATACCCGGCAGTCGACGGTACGGCGGCTCAAGTTGTGCTGGATGCGGCCGACGTGCTCGCCACGTGCGATCTCACGCCTCAGCCGATCGGCGAGCGCGAGCTGGCGCAGCGGCTGGCCGAATTCTCGAGCATCGGATTCGATGTTTCGCAGCGGGTACCGTTGCGCGTCGCGCTGTTTCAGCTGTCGGACACCACGTGGACGATCGCGATGGCTGTCCATCACATCAGTTGCGACGGCTATTCGGTGGCGCCCCTGGCCACCGATATCGTCACCGCCTACCGGGCGCGGTCCAGCGGCACCGCGCCGGAATGGGCGCCGTTGCCCCTCCAATTCGCCGATTACGCGCTGTGGCAGCGCGAGGTGCTCGGCTCGGTGGACGATCCGGACTCCTACGTCGCCCGCGACATCGCCTATTGGCGAACTCGACTGGCGGGCATCCCCGATGTGCTGGAGCTGCCCACCGATCGGCCACGGCCGATCGAGCAGACCCAACGCGGAGCGGTGACCCACGTCGCGATCTCCGCTGAGCTGCACGGGCGGGTGGAGTCGCTGGCGCGCCGAGCCGGGGCCACGACGTTCATGGTGGTGCACACCGCGCTGGCCATCGTGTTGTCGAAACTGTCCGGCAGCGACGACGTCACCATCGGTGTGCCCCACGCCGGGCGCGGCGACCGGTCGCTGGACGATCTGGTCGGGATGTTCGTCAATACGCTGGTCATGCGCACCCGGATCACGCCCGATCAGACATTCATGAGCCTGCTCCACGATGTGCGGCGCACCGACATCGAGGCATACGACCATGCCGCTGTTCCATTCGAGCAGCTCGTCGATGCGCTGAATCCGCCACGATCGACGGCGCACACCCCGTTGTTCCAGGTGATGCTCGCCTACCAGAACATGGCGCGGGCACGGGTCGAGCTTCCCGGTCTCACTGCCGAGAGCGTCGACCCCGGCGACAGCGCCGCGATCTACGACTTGCTGCTCATGATGACCGAGGAACACGGCACACACGACGAGCCGGCCGGCATGCGATTGCGCATGACATACGCCACAGATCTGTTCGACGAAGACTCCGTGCGACGCTTCGCCGAGCAGTTCGTGCACGTTCTCGACGTCGCGGCGTCCGATGCCGGCACGACCGTCGATCGGATCGACCTGCTCGGTGCCGCCGACCGGAAGCTACTGGAACGGTGGAACGACACCGGCGACGCTGTCGTGACGGGCCGGACCCTTGTCGATGCCTTCGACGAGCAGGTAGCGCGCACGCCCGACGCTCCGGCGGTCGTCCTTCCGGACGGTGAGGTGTTGACCTACCGGGATTTCGACGCCCGCGTCAATCGTCTGGCCGGATGGCTCATCGCCCGTGGCGCGGAGCCCGAAACCGTTGTGGCAGTGGCCGTGCGCCGCTCCGCCGAGCTCGTGACGGCTCTGTACGCCGTTGTGAAGTCGGGCGCCGCGTTCCTTCCGATCGATCCGGATCATCCGAGTGCGCGTATCGCGCGTGTGCTGGACGCGGCACAGCCGCTGGTGGTGCTCACCACCACGTCCGACGGCGCCGAACTGCCGGATGAATTCGACTCTGTGCGGATCGATCGACTGGACCTGACGGGTATGCCCGCCAGCCCGATCACCGACACCCAGCGGCGCGTGCCGCTCGAGGCGGGACACTGTGCCTACGTCTTGTTCACCTCCGGCTCCACCGGTGTCCCGAAGGGAGTCGCCCTCACTCACGCAGCGACTGTGAGTCAGCTGGCGTGGGCACAGCAGCAGTGGCCGCACAGCACGGCCGACGTGGTGCTTCACAAGACTCCGATCACGTTCGATATCGCGGTCTGGGAATTGTTCTGGCCGTTGCAGACCGGCGCGCGGATCGTGATCGCCGCGCCCGACGGACACCGCGATCCGGCGTACATCGCCGATGTCATCGCGCGCCATCAGGTCGGCACGGTGCACTTCGTCCCGTCGATGCTCGACGTGCTTCTCGAATCCGCGGGCTCCCCGCAGATGGCGTCCGTGCAGCGGGTATTCGTCGCGGGAGAGGCGCTGGCACAACGCACAGTCGACGCTGCGGCGCAGGTGTTCGTGAACGCGGATCTGGTGAACTGGTACGGCCCCGCAGAGGCGGAGGTCGTCACCTCCCGGCGGTGCCTGCCCGGCGTGACGCCCCGCGCGACGGTGCCGATCGGTACACCCGTCGCCGGTATGCGGGTTCATGTGCTCGATGCGCGGCTGCGGCAGGTGCCCATCGGGGTCGTCGGCGATCTGTACGTCTCGGGTGTACAGCTGGCGCGGGGTTATCACGCTCGTGCCGCTCTTACGTGCGCGGCCTTCGTCGCGAACCCGTTCGGTGACCCGGGGGAGCGACTGTACCGCACCGGCGATCTGGTCCGGTGGACGAAGGCCGGCGAGCTGGAATTCCTGGGCCGCAGCGACTTCCAGGTGAAGGTCCGCGGACAGCGGGTCGAACCCGGTGACATCGAAGCCGCGCTGTCCGCACTTCCGGAGGTGGCTCGTGCGGTCGTTGTCGCCACCTCGGATCGGATCGTCGGATACGTGACGCCGGCGCCGAGCGCGACAACCAACGGTCGCGCGATTCGCGACCAGCTCACTCGCTCGCTACCGCCGTACTTGGTTCCCACCGCGGTGGAAGTGCTCGACTCGATGCCGCTCACCGCGAACGGCAAGCTCGATCGAGCCGCGTTGCCGCAGCCGATGTTCGACGATGGCGAGGAATTCGTGCCACCTCGAACCGGCCCCGAAACGGTACTCGCGAATATCGTCGCGCAGGTCACGGGAGCCGATCGCGTGAGCGTGACGGCGAACTTGTTCGAGATCGGAGTCAACTCGCTCTCGGCCGCGCGGATAGCGGCGCGGGCCCGGGCAGCCCTCGGTGTCGAGGCCGGCATCCGTGACATCTTCGACGAGCCGACGATCGCACGACTCGCCGAGCACCTCGCCCGGCGCACCGATTCCACGACGATTCCCCTCGCACCACGGACACGGCCGGCGACCGTGCCGCTGGCGGCGGCCCAGCGACGGATGTGGTTCCTCAATCAGTTCGACACCGTATCGGCGGCGTACAACATCTGTTTCGCGGCGCGGTTGACCGGTGCCCTGGACGTCGCTGCGCTGCAGGCGGCGCTGCTCGACGTGGTGGCTCGACACGAGCCGCTGCGGACGACATATCCCGCCGTCGACGGCGAGCCGTGCCAAGTGGTGCACGACGTGTCCGCCATGGCCGCGGAACTGGCGCTTGTTCCCGAAACGGTCGCCGGCGAGCTCGAGCTGACCGACCGGATCCACCAGGCCTCCGGGGCGGGTTTCGACATCGCGCACTCGGCGCCTGTGCGTGCACGGCTGTACCGCATCGGCGCCGAAGAGCACGTGATCGTGCTCGTGGCTCATCACATCGCCGCTGACGGCTCCTCGATGGCGCCGCTGGCCGGCGACATCTTCGCCGCCTACGAAGCACGTGTGAACGGGCTTGTGCCGCAATGGGAACCGCTGAAAGTGCAGTACGCCGACTATGCGCTGTGGCAGCGCGACATGCTGGGCGCCGAGGACGATCCGGCGTCGTTGTCGGCGCGGCAGATCGCCTACTGGAGCGATGTTCTCGATGACGCCCCGGAAATGCTCGACCTTCCGACCGATCGGCCCCGGCCGGCCACCGTGTCGACGGCCGGCGGCAGCATCGACGTCGCGGTGCCGCCGCGGCTGCACGACGCTGTGGTGCGGCTGGCGCACCGTGAAGGCGTCACCGTGTTCGTCGTGCTCCACGCGGCGCTGGCGATCCTGCTGGCTCGCACCGCGCACAGCGAAGACATCTGTGTCGGCACCCCGGTTGCCGGGCGCGGCGACCAGGCGCTGGACGATCTGGTCGGCATGTTCGTCAACACCGTCGTGTTGCGCACGCGGGTACGTGAGGACCGGTCGTTCAGCGAATTTCTGCCGGAGGTGCGCCGCGCGGATGTGGAGGCGCTCGCGCACGCCGACGTGCCCTATGAACGACTGGTCGATGCCCTGGAGCGCTCCCGGTCGACCGCGTATACACCGTTGTTCCAGGTGATGTTCGGGCTGCAGAACACGCGCCCGGCCCGGTTCGAGTTGTTCGGTGTCGATGTCGAACTCCTCGATCCCGGTGTGGCGCAGGCCAAAACCGACCTCACCGTGCTGGCGACCGAACGCGTCGAGGATGAGCGGCCCGCCGGTATCGATGTCGAGATCGTCTACGCCACAGATCTTTTCGTCGAGTCGACCGTAGCATCGTTCGCAGAGCGGTTCGTTCGCGTACTCGAAGCGGTCACGGCCGATCCGACCCGGCCGGTGGGCGACATCGGATTGCTGAGTGCCGAGGAGACACAACACCTGCTTCCCGCACGTGGCGCCGGCACGACCACGCCGTGCCTGCTTCCCGTGCTGCTCGCGTCGGCCGCGGTCGCGAACCCCTTCGCGATCGCGCTGATCGGAGACGGCGAGAGCCTCACCTACGAGGAGCTCGACCGGCGGTCGAACCAGCTTGCCGCTCATCTGCTGGCCCAGGACGTCGGGCCGGGTGTATTCGTCGCCCTCGCCGTGCCCCGGTCGGTCGGCTACCACATCGCCATGTGGGCGATCGCGAAGACCGGTGCCGCATTCGTGCCGGTGGATCTGCGGTACCCCGCCGAGCGCATCGGGCATATGGTCGACGATTCCGGTGTCGAGATCGGGATCACGATCGAGGCAGCACGCATGTCGTTGCCGGACGACGTCCGCTGGCTGATGCTCGATGATCCGCGTTCGGCTGCCGATATCGCCTCGCGTCCGGGACACGCCGTCACGGACGCGGATCGCCTGCGGCCCTTGCGGATTCGAGACGCGGCATATGTGGTCTACACCTCCGGCTCGACGGGAAAGCCGAAGGGCGTTGTCGTCACACACGAAGGACTGGCGGGCTTCGCGGCCGAGCAGCGTGATCGGTACCGGGTGGACAGCACCTCGCGGGTGCTGCAAGTGGCCGCGCCCGCCTTCGACGCGGTCCTGCTCGAGGCGTTGATGGCGCACGCCGCCGGTGCGGCGTTGGTCGTATCGCCACCGGAGGTATTCGGCGGTTCGGAGCTGGCCGAGCTGATCAGGACGCACCGGGTATCGCATGCGTTCCTGACACCGAGTGTGCTGGCGACGATGTCGCCCGCCGGCCTCGATTGCGTGCGGATGCTGGCGGTCGGCGGGGAGATGGTGGCGACGGATGTGGTCGCCGCCTGGGCACCGGGCCGGCGTTTGCACAACATCTACGGGCCGACGGAAACAACGATCGTCATCACGATGAGCGATCCGGTGCAGCCCGGGGACGTGATCACCATCGGCGGGCCCATCCGGGGTGCGCAGGCTGTGGTCCTGGACGCGCGGTTGCGGCCCGTGCCGGTCGGAGTGGAGGGAGAACTGTACCTTTCGGGCGCTCAGTTGGCGCGCGGTTACCTGAATCGGTCCGTGGCGACGGCGGCTGCGTTCGTGGCGAATCCTTACGGGGAACCGGGTTCGCGGATGTACCGCACCGGCGACATGGTCCGGTGGACCGCGCGCGGTGCGCTGGAATACGTCGGCCGCATCGACTTCCAGGTCAAGGTTCGCGGCCAGCGCATCGAACTCGGCGAAATCGACGCCGCGCTGCTCGCGCACCCCGAGGTGGTCTCCGCCGTGACCGTGCACCGAACCGGTCCCGGTGGGCAACCGATTCTCGCCGCCTATATCGTGACCGACCCTGCGGCGGACCTCGAACCGACTGCGGTGCTCGACCATGTCGCTGCCGCCTTGCCTGCCCACATGGTGCCGGCGGTCGTCACGGTGCTCGACCGCATGCCGCTCGCCTCGACCGGCAAGGTGGACCGGAAAGCGCTGCCGGAGCCCGTCTTCGAGCTCGGGGAAGACGATGTGCCGGCGTTGGCGACCGACCTGGAACGTACTATCGCGGCTGTCTTCGCCGACGTTCTCGGCATCGCGTCGGTCGGCGCGGGAACATCGTTCTTCGCGCTCGGCGGTGACTCCATCATGTCGATCCAGCTGGCATCGCGGCTGAAGTCCGCAGGTGTCGTCGTGACCGCCCGGGACATCTTCGAACGCAAGACCGTTCGCGGACTGGCGCAGGTTGCGGCGGCCTCCGAACGGACGTCGCTCGCGGAGCTGCCCCAGGGCGGAGTGGGAGAGATCCCCTTCACGCCGATCGTGTCGTGGTTCGTCGACCGACTCGGGGCAGCCGATCGGTTCGCGCAATCGATGTTGGTGCGGTTGCCCGGTGACGTGCGAGTCGACGACGTGACCGCGACCGTGCAGGCGGTTCTTCAACGGCACGACATGCTGCGCTCGCGGTTGCGCGACCGACGGCTGGAGGTGCTGCCGGAATCCGCCGCTGACGCGGCGGGGTCGGTGCTGACCCGCACATTCCGTGCCGGCGAGGCGCCGGGCAGCGACGGTTTCACGGCCGTGGTGGAAGCGGCGCTGGCCGCCGCGTCCGACGGCCTGGATCCGGCCACGGGCCGGATGCTGCAGGCCGTGTGCCTGGTCCCCGAACGGGGTGTCGATGCCGAGGCCCGGGCACTCATCGTGATTCACCACCTGGCGGTCGACGGGGTGTCGTGGCGCATCCTGATTCCCGACTTCGTGGCCGCCTGGCAACAGGTCACACATGGGCAACCGGTGGAGCTGCCGGCGCCGGGCACGTCCATGCGCCGGTGGGCGCACGCGCTGAGTGCCGCCGCTGAGGATCGCGCCGGTGAATACGAACTGTGGCATCGGATGAGTGCGGCCGCCGATCCGCTGCTCGGCTGTGCGGCATTGGATCCCGCAGTCGATACCCAGTCGACCGTGCGGCATCTGGCAGTGTCCATTCCGGCAGAGCGCACCTCGGTGTTGCTCGATGCGGTGCCCGGTGCCGTTCGCGGCGGCATCGACGATGCTTTGCTCGCCGCTCTGGCCGTGGCGGTGACACGCTGGCGCAAGCGGCGCGGTGTCACCCATGAGGGCGTGAAAGTCCTGTTGGAGGGTCACGGACGTGAAGAGCAAATCGCTGCGGGCGCCGACGTCTCACGCACCGTGGGGTGGTTCACCAACGCGTACCCGGTTGCGCTCGACCTGAATGGAATCGCGCTCGCGGATCCGCGCGCGACGGTCAAGTCCGTGAAGGATCAGTTGCGCGCGATCCCGGACAAGGGCATCGGATACGGTCTGCTGCGCTATACGAACGCCGACACCGCCGACCGGCTCGCAGCCTCGCCGGCGCCACAGATCAGCTACAACAATCTCGGCCGCGCCGGCGTCGATCTCACATCCTTGTCGGACCTGGCATGGGTGCCGACCGATGAACAGTTCGACCGGCGGGCCGCATTCGATCCGGATATGCCCGCCGCGGCCGTGCTGACGATCGACGTGCATATCGCGGACACCGCGGCCGGACCCGAGCTGTCGGCGCACATCGGCTACGCCTCGCGGTTGCTCGAACACGACGACGTCGCCGAACTCGTCGACGAATGGGTCGACGCCGTGACCGCGATCGCCGAGGCGGCCCGCGCGAACCCCGACTGGGGTCTCTCCCGCGCCGACGTCCCGCTCGTCGACCTCACTCAGCCCGAGCTGGACGCATTCGCCGACCGGTACGGTGCGCTGACCGACGTATGGTCGCTGGCGCCGCTGCAGGCGGGGTTGCTGTTCCACGCCGAACTCGCCACCGGCCGGCTCGACGTCTACACAGCTCAATCGGTGGTCGTCCTGGCCGGCGTCGTCGACGAGAACCGGCTCGAGCGTTCTGCGAACGCCCTGCTCGAGCGGTACCCCAACCTGCGAGCCGCTTTCACCCGCACGGCCGACGGCGTGCCCGCGCAGGTTGTGCCCGCCCACACCACCGTCAGCTGGCGCAGAATCGAGTCGACCACCGGGGCAGAGCAATTGGATGACCTGCTCGCGGCCGAGCGTACGGCCACATTCGATCCGGCCGACCCACCGCTGCTGCGATTCTTGTTCGTCGTCGCCGGGCCGCAGGACTTCCGGCTGGTGTTGACGGCGCACCACCTCCTGGTGGACGGTTGGTCCTTGCCGCTGTTGTGGCGTGAGCTGATCGGCCTGTACGCGGTGGACACCCGGGCGGAACTGTTGCCCGACGTCGCGTCGTACCGCGACTACCTCGACTGGCTGAACCGGCGCGAGTGGTCCACCAGCATCGCGGCGTGGCGAGATGCGTTGTCCGACATCGGTGAGCCCACATTGGTCGCCGATCCGCACTCTGCGGCGACCACCGACATCCCGATCGATCTGGCGATCGTGCTCGATCACGCCGTCACGGCGGAGTTGATGGAATTCGCCCGGGCCGAAGCGGTGACGATGGCGACGATCGTGCAGTTCGCCTGGGCGCTGGTACTGGGCAATCTGCTCGGCGTCGAACGCGTCGTATTCGGCAGCACCGTTTCCGGCCGGCCGGCCGACCTGCCGGGCGTCGAGTCGATGATCGGCCTGTTCATCAATACGATTCCGGTCGTCGCCGACGTGGGCCGGAACCTGACCGTCGAGGACGCGCTGAATCGGTTGCAGGCCGAGAACACCGGTCTGCTCGAACACCACTACGTCGAACTGTCGCAGATCATGGCGGCCGCGGGCGGCACTCAACTGTTCGACACACTGGTCGTCTTCGAGTCCTATCCGGTCGACAGCAGCGGCATGGGGGACGCCGACATCGACGGGATGCGGGTGGTCTCGGCGGAAGGCAGCGACGCCACGCACTACCCGATCACGGTCCAAGCGCATCACACCGACGAACTGCATGTCCGAGTCCGGTACCAGCGGTCCCGTATCGACGACGTCACGGCGGCCGGTCTCGCCGCACGTGTCGAGGCGGTGCTGCGCGCGGTCACGACCCATCCGCGTACGCCGCTCGGCGCGATCGACCTGTTGTCCACGCGCGAGCGTCGCGAGCTGGTACCCGCTTCGGGGGGCAGCGCCGAAGCGCCGCGCCTGATGGCGGAGCTGCTCGCAGTGGGCCCGTCCACCGAACCCGCTGCCGCAGCGATGGTTTCAGGGGAACGCACGGTGTCCTATCGTGAGCTGGACGCGTGGTCGAACCGGATGGCGCGACACTTGATCGCCTGGGGTGTCGGCCCTGGAGATCAGGTCGCGCTGGTGATGCCGCGGTCGGTGGAGTTCGTCGTCGCGTTGTGGGCGGTGGCCAAAGCGGGTGCGGCTTTCGTGCCGGTCGATACTCGGAATCCGGCCGAGCGAGTCGGGCACATGATCGCGGACTCCGCTGTGCGAGTGGCGATCACGGACTCGGCATCGCGGCAGTTGCTCCCCGACGCGGTGCGCGTGCTGGTTCTCGACCACCCGGACACCGCCGAAACCATCGCCTCGTGCCCGGCGTCCGCCGTGACCACGGCAGAACGCACACGCACCCCCCATATCCGGGATGCGGCATACGTGATCTACACCTCGGGCTCGACGGGAACACCGAAGGGGGTCGCGGTCACCCATGAGGGACTGGCGAATTTCGCAGCGGTACAACGTGATCGCTTCGGTGCCGACAGCGCGTCGCGGGTGCTGCTCGGCGCCGCTCCCGGCTTCGACGCGATGGTGCTCGAGGTGCTGCTGGCACACAGCAACGCCGCGACGCTGGTGGTGCCGCCTCCGGAGCTGTTCGCCGGCGAGGCGCTGCGGGAACTCATGGCGGCGCAGCGAGTTTCGCATGCCTTCCTGACCCCGAGTGTGCTGGCGACGATGTCGCCCACCGGACTCGACTCGTTGCGGGTGCTGGCCGCCGGTGGCGAGGCGGTCACGGCCGAGACCGTGGCGGTGTGGGCGCCCGGACGGCGGTTGCTGAACGGATACGGACCCACCGAAACCACGATCCTGGCCGCGATCGGCGAGTTGTATCCCGGTGACGTGGTGACGATCGGCGCCCCGATGCGCGGTGTCGAGGCCGTCGTGCTCGACGAGTGGTTGCGGCCGGTGCCGGTCGGAGTGGTGGGGGAGTTGTACCTGGCCGGCGTACAGCTGGCTCGCGGCTACGTGAACCGGTCCGCGGCGACCGCCGCCGCGTTCGTGGCCGATCCGTTCGCTGCGGCAGGTTCACGCATGTACCGCACCGGCGACCTGGCCCGCTGGACACCGCAGCACACGCTCGAATATCTCGGCCGCCGCGATTTCCAGGTCAAGATTCGCGGGCAACGCATCGAACTCGGCGAGATCGAGTCCGTCCTGGCCGACTGTCCCGGGATCGAGCGTGCGGGTGTCGCGCTGCGAAAGGACGAACGCGGCATCGGCCGGCTCGTCGGTTATCTCGTCGCCGCCGAGAAGGTGGACCCGGACGATGTGCGGGCCGCCGCGCGATTGCGGCTGCCCGCGCACATGGTGCCCGACGTGTTCGTGACGCTCGCCGAATTGCCCCTCACCACCACCGGCAAACTCGACCGCCGGGCGCTTCCCACGCCGGCGTTCACGGGTATCAAGGAGTGGGTCGCTCCACGGACCGACGCCGAGCGTCGGGTGGCGGAGGTGTTCGGGGAGGTGTTGAACGTCGACCGAGTCGGGGCAGTGGACAATTTCTTCGACCTCGGTGGAGATTCGCTGTCGGCGACGCGTGTGACCGCGCGGTTGAGCGCGGCCCTCGGGGTGCGCATCGGTGTCCGGGATCTGTTCGAAGCGGCGACGGTTGCCGAGCTCGCGGCTCGCACCGCGACTTACGACCGGCACGATCGGAAGCCGCTGATTCCGCGACCTCGGCCGGCGCTCGTACCGCTGTCACCGGCGCAGCAGCGGATGTGGTTCCTCAACCAGTTCGACACCTCGGTCGGCGCGTACAACATCCCACTGGTGGTCCGGTTGCGGGGAGAACTCGATCTCGACGCACTGCGGCGCGCGTGCGGATCGGTCGTCGACCGGCACGAGTCGCTGCGGACCAAGTTCCCGGTGGCCGGCGACATGCCGCACCAGGTCGCCGTCCCAAGCGACGAGGTCGTACCGGCCCTGACGCCCGTCCGGATCGATGAACGGCATCTGATGGAACGTGTGGTCGCGGCCGTATCGAGCGGATTCGATGTGCGACAGGCGCCGCCCGTGCGGATCGAACTGTTCGCTGTCGACGACCGTGACCATGTACTGGTCGTCTGTGTGCACCACATCTGTGCCGATGGGCAATCGATGATGCCGCTGGCGCGGGATGTCGCTGTGGCGTACGAGGCGACTCGGCGGGGGACGGAGCCGACATGGTCGGCCCTTTCGGTCCAGTACGCGGACTACGCGCTGTGGCAACGTGAACTGCTCGGCGATGAGAACGATCCGGACTCGGTCGCGTCCCAGCAGTTGCGGTTCTGGAAGCACACCCTCGACGGGCTGCCCGACCTGCTCGAGTTGCCGACGGATCTGCCCCGGCCGCCGGTGGCGTCGATGCGAGGCCGCGCAATCGATTTCGAGCTGCCCGTCGCCTTGCACACCCGCATCGATGCCGTCGCACGCGCGTCGAACGCGACGGCCTTCATGGTGCTGCACGCCGCGTTGACCGTCCTGCTGTCCAGGCTGGCGGGAGTGGACGATATCGCGATAGGCACCCCGGTCGCCGGCCGCGGGGAGCGCGAACTCGACGATCTGATCGGGATGTTCGTCAACACCCTCGTATTGCGATCGAGGGTGTCGCCGAATCAACCGTTCGCCGAATTGCTGGCCGCGACGCGTGATACGGACCTTGCTGCCTTCGCGCACGCCGAGGTGCCCTTCGAGCACGTCGTGGAGATGCTGAATCCGCCCCGGTCGACCGCGCATCTGCCGCTCTACCAGGTCACGCTCGACGTGCAGAACCTGAGCAGGGCCGCGCTGGAACTGCCGGGGCTCACCGTCGAGCCGGTGGAGGGCGGCTTCGATCAGGCACAGGCGGACCTGGCCGTGAAGCTGGTCGAGCAGGTGGACGAGGCGGGGCGTCCCGCCGGCATGGTGGGTCGATTGACCTTCGCCACCGATCTTTTCGTCGAGGAGACGATGACTCGGTTCGCGCAGGCGTTCGTGCGGACGCTGGAGGAGGCGACCACGAATCCGGCGGTGCCGGTCGGCGATATCGACATCGTCGGTCCGGTGCAGCGGCGCGAATTGCTCAGCGCGGCAGGGCAGCCGGGCGTCCCGGTGGTGGACACGACGCTGGCGGAGCTGTTCGTCGAGCGGGTCGCGGCGCAGCCGGACGCGGTCGCCGTCACCGACGGCGCCACACAGCTGACCTATGCGGAGCTCGATCGGCGTGCCGGTGAAGTGGCCGCACGGTTGGCCGAGCAGGGAGTGGGGCCGGAATCGCTGGTAGCTGTGGCGCTGCCGCGCTCTGTCGAACTGGTCGTCGGCCTGCTCGCGGTGGTGCGGGCGGGTGCCGGCTACCTGCCGTTGGATGTGGCATACCCGCCCGAACGATTGCGGTTCATACTGGACGACGCCGCTCCCGCGGCGGTGTTGACCTCGACGGATATGGCGGCGGCGATTCCGGAATACCCGGCACCGCTGATAATCGCCGAGGGTTGTGTGGGAACGATCGCGACCTGTCGCGATGCGGCATTGCCGAAGCCGCGGCCGGACAATCTCGCCTACGTCATCTACACCTCGGGGTCCACGGGCCGTCCCAAGGGAGTGGCGGTCAGCCATCGTGACGCGGTCACCTTGTTCACCCATGCGGCCGAGCGATTCGACATCGGTCCCGATGATGTGTGGACGCTGTTCCATTCGTATGCCTTCGATTTCGCGGTGTGGGAAATGTGGGGTGCGCTGCTGTCCGGTGGCGGGGTGGTCGTTGTCGACTACGACACGTCCCGGTCCCCACAGGAGATGGTCGACCTCGTGGCACGGGAGCGCGTGACGGTCCTGAGCCAGACTCCGTCGGCGTTCTACGGGTTCGCCGATGCAGAGCGCGCCTACCGCGAATCCGGTTGCGGGGCAGGTGATCTCGCCCTGCGGTACGTCGTATTCGGCGGTGAGGAACTGGATACGTCACGGTTGGCCGGCTGGTTCCTGGCTCATTCCCCGGAATCGCCGCGATTGGTCAACATGTACGGAATCACCGAGACGACTGTGCATGTGACGTCGACCGAAATCGACGGGGCGGGTGGGGCCGGGATCGGATCACCGCTGCCGGGCTTGAAGGTGTACGTACTCGACCCCCGGTTGCAGCCTGTACCGATCGGTGTCGCCGGGGAGATCTACGTTGCCGGTGAGCAACTCGCGCGCGGATACCTGGGGGCTCCGGCGCTGACCGCGGGCCGATTCGTGGCGAACCCGTTCGATCCGAGTGGCGCCCGGTTGTATCGATCCGGAGATGTCGGCCGGTGGCGGAAGTCTGCGAGCGGTCTGGCGCTGACGTATGCCGGCCGTGCCGACGCGCAAGTACAGCTGCGCGGTTATCGGATCGAACCGGGTGAGGTGGAGGCGGCGCTGCTGCGGCATCCGGGTGTGACACGGGCCGCGGTGGCAGTCCATCGCCACGAGCGCGGCGTGGATCAGCTGATCGGTTACGTCGTGGGCGTCGACGGGCAGCCGATCGAACCGGGCGAAGTCCGGGAGGTCGCTGCGCAGGTCCTGACCGGCTACATGGTGCCGTCGGTGGTCATGGTTCTGCCGGATCTGCCGTTGACGGTCAACGGCAAGCTCGATCGAAAGGCGTTGCCCGCCCCCGATTTCGACGTATCCGGCGACGAATTCGTGGCACCGCGCACGCGCACGGAGAAGCTGATCGCTGACGTCTATTCGACAGTGCTGGGAGTACAGCGGGTCGGCGTATCGGATGGGTTCTTCGATCTGGGCGGCAATTCGCTGCTGGCCACGATGGTGGTCACCGAGCTGCGAGCGCGTGGTGTGACGATCGCGTTGCCGTGGATGTTCGACGACGCGACGCCGAAGGTATTGGCGCGCAGGGTCGACGAGGCGACGGGCGGTGGCTCCGGCCTGGACGTGTTGCTTCCACTGCGTGCGCACGGAACGAAACCCGCGCTGTTCGCTGTGCACCCCGCCGGCGGGCTGGCGTGGTTCTATGGTGGCCTGCTCGAATATCTCGAC
Source organism: Nocardia sp. AB354 (assembly GCF_049538315.1). Lineage (NCBI taxonomy): Bacteria > Bacillati > Actinomycetota > Actinomycetes > Mycobacteriales > Nocardiaceae > Nocardia > Nocardia sp. AB354. The sequence continues at coordinate 31,886 of NZ_JBMVFU010000031.1, forward strand.
AGCGATCGGCCGGTCTACGGATTGCAGGACCCCCACGTAGTGGCGAGCGAACCACCGGCCGAGTCGGTGGAAGAACTGGCCGACCGCTACGTGGCCGAGATTCGCCGTGTTCAGCCGAACGGGCCGTACCACCTGCTCGGTTGGTCATTGGGTGGGCAGATCGCGCATGCCATGGCGGCGCGGCTTCGGTGCGCCGGTGAACCGGTCGGAATGCTGGCCGTGCTGGACAGCGCGCTCGCCGTCCCACAGGAGCAGATTGCTTTGCCCGCGCTGGCGGAAGAACCGGCGCCGGGGCAGCTGATGGCGGATCTGCTCGGCGGCTGGCGAGAGTTGTTCTGCCTCGGAGACGAAGCGCAAGCCGACACCTACGAACAAGCATGGGCCGTCATCCGCGATCAGGTGACCGGCACCGGGCTGTTCACCGCGGAACAGGTCGATCGGGTGATGGCGAGCTTCGAGACCGCGAGTCACATCGCCGATGATTACCGGCCCGACGTTTTCGACGGAGATCTGATCTTCTTCACCGCGGGGAAGGACCACTCGGACCACGATGAACTCGCGAAGCAGTGGCGTGTCTATGTCACCGGTGAGGTTTACAACAAGGTGGTCGATGCGCGTCATCTCGAGTTGAGTCATCCCCACGCACTGTCCGAGGTCGGTCCGGTGATCGAAAGGGTGATGGAGCAGTGGTGAGGACCCGGCCCGCGACCGGACTTCTACCGGGATGGAGTGCTCGATGAAGCCGCAGTACCTGTATCGGTGGGTCAACAATCACGGGGTGATCCTCCTGTTCAAGAAGGTGCAGCTTCGTCGCGGTGATCTATTCGCGCAATTGATCGGCAGCGCGGAGGGGATAGAAAACCCGTACGCCCTGATCGAGAAGATGCGCGGAAAGGGCGGATTGATCCGGGCCTGTCCGGTGTGGATCACCTTCGATCACGATATGGCCCGAGAAATACTGCGCGACAAGCGTTTCGGTGCAGGCGTACCGGCGGTGTTCGCGCCGCGCCTCGTACGGCGCGTCCTGCACCGCCGGTCCGTGCCGCCCAACCCGGTGGATCCTCCGTCGATGCTGGTGATCGACCAGCCCGAACACACGCGGATGCGCAAACCGGTGACCGCGGCCTTCACACCGCGTGCCATCGCCCGGCTGCGCGAGAGAATCGAGACCGTTACAGAGGAACTGCTCGCAGTGCTCCCCGACGACGGGCCCGCCGATCTGGTGGCGCAGTACGCCGCACGGGTGCCCATCGCCATCATCTCCGAAATACTCGGCTTCCCGGATGCCGACCGCGAGATGTTCCTGCGCTGGGGCGACGACATCAGTCCGTTGCTCGACCTGGGGATCTCCTGGCACACACATCAGCGGGCGATGGAATCCTCGGAGCGAGTGCACCACTATCTCGTGGAGCACATCGACCGCCTCCGCGCCGAACCCGGCGACGATATCCTCAGCAACCTTGTCACCGGAAGCGATCTGTCCACCCATGAACTGTGCGCCTCGGCGACGCTGCTGATGGCTGCGGGTTTCGAAACAACGGTCAACTTGATCGGCAAGGGCATCACCTGGCTGCTGCGTCACCCCGATCAGTTGAGTCGATTGCGCGCCGAACCGGAGCTGTGGCCCAACGCGGTCGAGGAAATCCTGCGGATCGATCCGCCGGTGCAAAGCACCGCCCGCACCACCCGTACAACGCTGGAGATCGGCGGTATCCGACTTCGTGCGGGTTCGACCGTGGTGCTCTCATTGGCCGGCGCGAACCGTGACCCCGCTGTGTTCACCGAGCCGGCCCGTTTCGACATCACCAGGAACAATGCCAGCAATCACCTGTCATTCAGTAGCGGTATCCATGTGTGCCTGGGCGCCAATCTGGCACGGATGGAAGCGGCGCATGCCCTGCGAGCCCTTTTCGAGACTTTCCCGGACCTGCGATCGACCGACGCGCCCACCCGTCGCCCGCTCTTCACGCTGCACGGATACGAACACCTTCCCGTGCACACCGGTCCACGACTCCGCAGCCACCAGCCTGTCGGCTGATGGCTGCGGTCTCGTCGCGATGCAATTCCTATGGAGGATGACGCAAGGCGGGTGAGACGACCTCTCCAGCTCTCGGCACCGCGAGGTAGTCTCACCCGAAACGATGAGGGGGCGGTGGTGTGAGAGATCCGCAGGCAAACCCGGAGTCGTTTGGGCCGCATGGTGCGACGGCCATCGCCGCAGCCATCACAGCGCTGATAGTAGGCCTGCTCGCCGGCATCGCCGGAATCCTGTGGCTTCTCTACACGATCGCCGGAATCGAGGACCAGGCCCGCGAAGCGCCGACCGAGATCAGCCCATCCTCGGACCTGGTCGCCATGGGCATCGTCGCCGCTGTCATCGGACCGGCCTGGGTTGTCGGAGGATTCCTGCTGCTGATGTACATGAGGACGGGCCGAGTCCTGTTGATCCTCGCGTCGGGGGCGGCGCTGGTCGGGAGCGTGGTGCAACTTGTCAACAGAGGCTTCGCCCTCTTGTACATGCCGATCGCGGTGAGCCTGCTGATCCTCATCCTGTGCGCGGTTCCGGCAACCGGTCGCTGGATCGTGTCCGAACAACGGGAGCCGAATCCCGATGTGGGACATGACGCGTGATCGGTCGAACGGGCGGGGTCAGCCTGGGCGAAGCGACTTCTGTTCGCGCTCGCCGCGCAGCCAGTGGGTCAATGCCTCATAGACTGCCTCGTGATTGAGTAGCGTGAAATGATTCGCGCCGGGTAGGTGCAGGCCGTTGTCGTCGTCGAAACCTATCCGGCGGGCGCGATTCCGGCCCGAACCGCTCGTGGTCAGCACCAGACCGTCCCCGATCAAGTGGCCCAGGGGATTTCGCGGGCTGCGGGTTATGGTCGCGGTGACGAAGTAGTGATCGGCGCCCTCGAGGAGTGGGATCTCGCGGATCGCTTTGCGGCGCAACGCATCCGCGTCCACGCCGTCCCAGTCCTGATCGACGAGTGAACCATCGCGCAGATCGCGGATGCCCGCACTGCGGCGGCGTAGGAGCCGTCCGAAGGGGCGGGTCTCCGGGACGCGGACCAGTGCTGCGGAGAGGTAATGGACGATCTGCTCGAGCGGTGCTCCCAGATGAGGTGACCCGAGGCAGACCAGCTGGCGCACGTGCCGTACCCAGGAACGTCGCTGCTCGGCGGCGTCGAAACACGCGCTGCGGGCGATGAGCCCGCCCATCGAATGGCCGACCAGCGACAACTGTTCGATCTCGACCGGCCAGTGCTCGGCGAGGCGCTGTAACAGGTCGTTCAGTTGCTGGGCGTTCTCGGAAATGTGCAGACCGCTGTTGTATCGCACCTGAAGGGATGTGCAGCCGAGATCGGCCTCGAGTCGTTCGGCGTAGGTCGGTCTGCCGCCGAGACGCCACGCGTGTTCGGTTTCCGCGAGACCGTGCAGGAAGATCACGACTCGACTGCTCGGGTTCGTGATGTGCTCCACGAGCCGTTCCGGCTCCACCGGGTCGCCGTCGGACCGAAATGCCATGGGCGCGGCCAGAATCGGCCGCTGCTGGGCGAGAGTGTCGCCGATCAACCCCTGCAGGGCCGCGAGCAAGCCGGAGCCGAAAACCGTGCGCGACGGGGTGGGCACCTCGGAGAACGTCGCGGCATGTCCGGCGAGCGTGCCCGCCGCCACCGCGGAACCGCTGACGATCCGGTACACGTTGTCGGCGATGGTGTCGTGTACCACCTGCGCCGGACGTGCGGCCGGGCCGACCCCCAACCGCACGGCAGCGAAAACGTGATCGGAGACGGCGCGATGTACTGCGGCGATCCCATCGACGGCACCGCCTAGTTCATCGCCGGCCAATCGGGCGAGCGCCTCGATCTCCTCCTGCCGATCGCTCACTCATTCAGTGTATGACTGTCCACTGAAATTGGTCAGCTGCCGTGATTGCTACCGCCCCGCGTACACGGCCGGACGGCGGTCCGCCCACGGCATGGCGCGCTCGAGATCCCCGGCCAGCGCCAGCAGCGTGGCCTCGTCGCCGTGGCGGCCGGCGAACTGGACTCCGATCGGCAACCCCGCCGCGGATTCGGCCAGCGGCAGCGAGATGGCGGGCATGCCGGTGACGTTGAACAGCGCGGTGAAGCTGCCGTAGTCGAAGATGCGGTCGTACCATTCGCGGGCGCTCAGCGAGGCGTCGTCGGCGTCGAGGTGACCCAGCGGGATCGGTGGCGCGCTGGTCGTGGGCGTCAGCAGCACGTCGTAGCGGGTGAGGAAGCCGGCAACCGCGCGGGTGGTCTGGTTGAACACCCGGTCGGCGGCGTAGATGTCGAAGGCGGACAGCGTCTTTCCGTATTCGACGCACGCCAGTGTGGTCGCCTCCAGGTGCTCCCGGGTCGCCTGCACGCCCAGCTGCGCCGAGGCACCCAGGATGGCGTCGGCGAGGAAACTGCACCACGCGTCGAGGTTGGCCTTGTCGAAGGCCGCCACATCGAGTTCGGGCGCGGCCTCCTCGACGATGTGCCCCATCTCGGCCAATCGCTCGGCTACGCGCTTTACCGCGGCCACGCATTCCGGGTCGACGGCGCGACCGGCGTCCATCGGGGTCGCGGTGACGGCGATTCGCAGTGGGCGCGAACCGGCGGCGGCGTGCTCGGCGTAGCTGCGCACCGGGCCGGGCAGCAGGTAGCGATCGCCGGGCTCGGCGCCGTGCACCGCGTCGAGCAGCCGCGCGCTGTCGCGCACGGTGCGGGTGACGGCGAATTCGATGCCGAGCCCCAGCAGCGGGTCGGCGAAGTCCGGGCCGGGTGTGGTCCGCCCTCGGCTCGGCTTGAGGCCGACCACACCGCACGCGGCGGCGGGGATGCGGATCGAACCGCCGCCGTCGTTGGCGTGCGCCATCGGCAGCGCGCCGCCGGCGACCAGCGCCGCCGAGGCGCCGCTGGAACCGCCGGGGCTGCAGTCGGTGGCCCAGGGGTTGCGGCTCGGTCCGCCGTAGGCGAGGGCTTCGGTGGTGGCATTGAACCCGAACTCCGGGCTGCGGGTGATCGCGCCGATCGCCAGGCCAGCGCGGCGGAACCGCGCCACCAGATGGGTGTCCTCCGGGTGGGCGACACCCGCACCGAACAGCCTGCTGCCGCTGCGGCTCGGCACCCCGCCCGCGTGTGCGATGAGGTCCTTGAGCGCGAACGGCACACCGGCGAACGGACCGGACTCGTCGTAGTCGAGCGGTTTGTCGAAGCGCTCGCCCGCCACGGCGGCCAGTTCGGGCTCGACCGCGTCCAGGGCGGTCGCGGCGGCCCTCCAGACCTCGGCCGCGCTGACCTGACCGTCGCGGATCAGCTCCGCCAGGCCGGTGGCATCGTGTGCGGCGTATTCGGCGACATCCATGCGATTTTCTCCTCGTGCTTCGCGGGCAGGATGGGCGAAGGGTAGGAGCGAACATCACGGCGCGTATCGGCAGAATTGCGGAGGCGCAATCGCGGACAAGTCGCTAGCCGCGCACCTACCATGACCGCATGAGCGAGTCGGCGGTGCGTGCGCGTCTCGCCGCCGCGCTCGAACTCCGGGACGCGGCGGCCGGATCACCCGGGGGCGAACCCCTCAAACAGCAGGCAGGCCGTCTGCTGTTCGCGCTGCGCCGCGTGGTGCCCTACGACCATGCCGCGCTGTCGATCCCGGACCCGGTGACCGGCGAGCACACCACCTACACCAATTTCGGCTACAGCACCCCGACGCTGGACCTGATCAACGACGCCATGCCGGCCATGGAGCTGTACGACGAACTGCGCGAGACCAGACTCCCGGTACTGCTGCACGACGTGGACGGGCGGCGACGGCGCGGCGTCGTCTTCGACGTCATCCGGCGCAACGGCTTTCGCGACGGGCTCAGCCACTGCCTGTACTCCCCGCACGGCCGCTACCTCGGCTTGCTGAACCTGAGTACCTACACCCCGCTCGACGAGCACACCCTGCCACTGACCACCCTGGTCTCCGATGCGCTCGCCGCCGCGGTCGATCCGCTGCGCCCGACGAACGGCGGCGCCATCGCGATCGGCGCGGGCGAGGAGGCCCTGCTCATCGATCGCGACGGCACCCCACGCCCCTTGACCGCGGGCGCCCGCACGGACCTGGCCGCCGCTCTGATCGGTCGTGACCGGCCTGCGGCGGTGACGGTGATCCACGGCGCGCAAGTGCACGAGGTCCGCCTGGACGCGGTGCGCGGTGGCACCCTCGTCCGGCATCGGTCCGTGCCGCCGCCGGCGGGACTGACGCTGCGGGAACTCGAAGTGCTGGAACTGCTTTCGCACGGTGCGGCCAACACCGAGATCGCCCGCACCCTGCGGATCGGCACATCGACGGTCGCCACCCACGTGGAGGCGATCCTGCGCCACACGGGATCGTCCAACCGGACCGCCGCGGCCGTCTACGCGACGCGCCTCGGGCTGTGCCGTTCTGCGTGACCATCAACAGGCAATGTGCCTCCGGCCTATTCCATGACCCCCACTTCGAGCCTGCTCGCTTGCAGGAATGTGGTAGTCGTGCGAACCTGTTCATCCGTGGGGATCGGACAGCGGATTCGCTGGCAGACACCGGAAGCAGAGCCGGAATCGAACAAGTCTGCGCCGGAGACGGACGCGCCTGTGACATGGCAGGACGTGATCGTCGCCCTCGACCGCCTCGCGCCTGAAATCGCGGCGACCTGCCGCGCGCGGCAGGTCCCGTCCCTCGAGCGATCACTGCTGACCGGACGAGGGTGGCTCCTCGACTTCTATCCCGGTGCGCGCCTGCAGTTGCGGATCGATTGGACTGGCGGCTGGGCATTCATGCACCGCCCCGTCCCTCAACCCGGCGCGTACCGGGCCCTTCCCGGGCATGGAGCGAAGAGGATCTCCAAGAACGATGCTCGTCTCCATTGGGAGAGCAGAGTCGCCAGAGATCCCGCCGCCCGTTCGGATTTCACAGAAGCCGCTCTTCGGGAAAGCTTCCGGAACCAGATCGCGCGCCTGTCGCCGGCGCGAACCCACTGAGTAGCTCGCCGCCGAGCCATTTCATCGCAGTTCTTCGAAGGTTCGCGCGAACGCCAGTGCCCCGTGCCCATCGGCGACCTGGCGGTCGATCAGATTCTTGACCGGCGCGACCATGTCGAGGGCGACGCCGGCATCGCGGCTGGCGCGCACGATCGCGTCCAGCGCCGCCTTCTGGAAGGCCAGATGTTGCCGATCGGTGGTGTAATCCCCGGATTCGATGATCCGTCCGTACTCGGGCAGCGATTGCGACATGGCACTGACCCATGCGGCGGCCCGATCGGAGAACGCCGCGACCGACTGCCCGGCCGAGGCGACCATGGCCGCACCATGCAGAAATCCGGTGAACATCGTGTACATCCCGGCCAGCAGGGCGAAGTCGTACAGCGAGGCGAGACCGGCGTCCGCACCGAAATACTCTGCGGTGCCGAGCAATTGGAGAGCTTCGCGATGCGCGTCGAATACCGCGCGGGACCCGCTGTAGAGAACCGACGAGCCCGGCCCGCCGATCATCTGCGGGACCGCCATGATGCCGCCGTCGAGATGGTCGACGCCGTGAGCGGCGGCCCAGCGGGCCAGCTCCCGGGCCTCCTCGGGTGCGGTACTGGTGAGATTGATCAGCTGCCGCCCCCGTAGCTGTCCGGCAACCGGTTCCAACGTGGCATGGACGGAGGCGTGGTCGAGCAGCACGGTCACGATGACATCGCTCGCCCGCACCGCGTCGATGATCGAGGATGCGGGGGTGGCGCCGGAGGCGATCAGGTCGGCATCCTTGCCCGCGGTCCGGTTCCATACCGTTGTCGGGTGGCCGCCTCGCACGAACGCCGCGGCCAGTGCGCGGCCCATCGCGCCGAGCCCGAGAACCGTCACTGTCGTCTGTGCCGCCATTGCGGATCAACTCCTTGGAAACTGGGAAACGTTGTGGTCAGCGCGCTGGAATCAACCCTGCGGCAAGGCCGTTCATTCGACAAGTACCTACTATTCGGTCGGGTACTTACCAGCAGGTGTGTGAACAGGTAGCGAGGGTGCCGATGGGCGCGAAGAGATCCGGACCATACTTCTGCGGCATCGACGCCGCCATGGACGTGCTCGGCGGCAAGTGGAAACCGCTCATCCTGTGGGAGCTGGAAGCACACGGCGTCCGCCGCTTCGGGGAACTCCGCCGCGGACTGCCCGGTGTCTCGGAGAAGATGCTCATCCAGCATCTGCGCGAACTCGAGGAAGACGACATCATCACCCGCAACGTCTTCCCGGAGGTTCCGCCGCGCGTGGAATACGAACTCACCGAACTGGGTTCGGCGCTGAATGCCGCCTTGGCACCGCTCGGAGCGTGGGGGCGCGCCCGTATCGACCGGATCGGCGCATCGCGAGTCCACGGCTGAACCGGACGCTGGGCGGTGACGAACGAGCCGCCGCGCAACGCTGCCGCCGTGGCGGCGATCGGACCGTGGGTGGCGTCGATCCCGCTACTGCGCGTCGTGGTTCTCGGCGGGGGATAGGGGTCGGGCGTACATGTGGCCGTCGCGGACGCCGAACTCGATGCGGCAAGGGAAGATCGGGACTTCGTCACCGGCGCGGTGGTGGTGGGTGACGAGCATCGTCATCGCCCAGTCGCGCAGCGGTACAGGCAGTGCGATCGTGGTGCCGTCGCGTAGTCGCAGGTGGGGTTCGCCGCGGCCGAGGGGGTCGGCGATGGTGATGCCGACGACGTCGAGGATCAGGCCGGTGTCGGTCGCGGAGGCGACCACGGGTGGGTCGAGCGCGAGAGCCATATCGGCAACTTAGTCGCGACACCTGTCCGCGATCACGGTGTGCGGCTCGTGTCGGCGCCGGGTTTTCCTGGTAGGTCTGCTGAATCCACGACATGGAAAGCGCCCAGGAAACTAGTTTCGAAGAAACTAGTAAAACTAGTTGCAAAGACACTAGTCTCTGTGACGCTATCGAGACATGAACGCTTCGCTCGCCACCGAATTGACCCCCGGTGCCGTCCGCTCCGAGGACGGCACCCGTATCGGCTATCTGCGCGTCGGACGCGGACCGGCGCTGGTCCTGCTGCACGGCAGCAACCAGTCCGGGCGCAGCCTGACCGGCCTCGCCCTGGCCCTGGCCGACGAATTCACCGTCTACCTGCCCGACCGTCGTGGCCGCGGCGCCTCGGGGCCGCATCGGCCCGACCACGGAATCCGCACGGAGGTCAGCGATCTCGCCGCCGTCGTGCAGAAATCCGGCGCCGACATGGTCTTCGGCATCAGCTCCAGTGGCCTGATCGTTCTGGAGGCGGCCCGCAGTCTGCCGCAGATCCGCAAGATCGCCCTCTATGAGCCCGCCCTGCTACGCGCCGACGAGACCCGCTACACCGACTGGCTGCCCCGCTTCGACCGGGAAATGGCCGCCGGTAAGGTCGGCGCGGCCCTGATCACCTGCATGTACGGCTTCGATCTGGCCCCCGCGGCGATGCGTGTCATGCCCCGCGGCCTGCTCGCCGCCCTCACCGACAAGGCCATGTCCGCCGAGGACAAGAAATCCGGCCCCGGCGACGTGACCATGCGCGCGCTCGCCCCCACTCTGCGCTGGGATTGCGTCATTCTGGGCCAAATGGCAGGCAGCCTAACCACTTTCGCGAACATCGACCAGGACGTGCTGTTGATGTCCGGTACGAAGAAGGGCCCGCGCTTCCTCATGCCCGCCCTCGACGACCTCGCCGCCACCCTCCCGCACAACCGGCGCGTGACGCTGCCCGGCCTGGACCACGGCTCACCCGCCGACCCCAGCCAGACCAACGGCGGCGGCAACCCCACCGCCGTCGCCCCCTCTCTCCGCGAGTTCTTCGTCCAACCATGACAACCGGCCCCCACGCCCTCGAAAGCGCAACGGACCGAGAACCTTTCGGCTCGCAGAGCGCTACTTCATTCGGAGATCGGGGGAGTGTGGGATTGCCGGTTCCGTCTCACTTCGGTGGTGAGGGCGCGTCGTTCCGGTTTCGGCCGGTCGGTGCGCTCAGTAGGGCGAAAACCGCGTCGAGCTGGTCGCGGGCTCGGTCGATTTCGGCTGCGCGGCCGGCGATGTGGTGCAGCAGTGTGCGCTGAAAGATCCCGTCGATGGTGACGTAGGCAGTGGCGGGCGTCAGCGCCGATTCCGTGCCGGAAAGTTCGCAGTAGCGTGAGACGACCCGCCAGATCATCTCCTCCCGGCGGGCCTCGATGTCGAGGACGTCGGCGCGGAACGAGTCGTCGAACAGGCTCTGGTTGCGCAGGTCGTACCAGAGCCGGTGTATCGCCGCGTCGGCCTGGAGGGTCCCGAAGAAGGTCGCGGCGAACTCGGTACGCAGCTGCTCGGCACTCTCGGCCGCCGCGCAGACCTCGTCGTAGCGGGTGACGCAGACGGCCTCGTATTGGCGTACGGCGTGGGCGATCAGGTCGAGTTTGTCGGTGAAGTAGTAGTGCAGTACGCCGTGCGAGTACTCGGAATTCTGTGCGATCTCGCGCAGGCTCGTGCGCGCGTAACCGAGTTCGGCCAGCGTGTGCAGAGTGGCCCTGGCCAGCTCGTTGCGCCGCGCCTGGAACTTGTCGCGGGCGCGTTCTTCCACGCGGGTTTTGGGGTCGGCGACCTGCGTCACGTTGAGTCCTGTCCGGGTCACGTCATATCTGTCCTGTGAGTGTAGCGGTGCCCGTGCGGTGACCTTTTGACGAGTGTCCAAGGAAGTCTTGACGTCTGTCAAGAAAAGTCTTGACGAGTGTCAAGATTTCTGTCTACTGTGGCCTGCGACACATCGACTGATGACTGTCTCCCACATCACGCTCGCAAGTTCGCGACGCTTGCGGATCTCGACGAAGAGGTATCGATATGACGAGCTACAACCTGGCCGGACGCACCGCACTGGTGACCGGTGGGGCACAGGGCCTGGGGGCCGGCATGGCTCGAGCGCTCGCGGCGGCGGGCGCCTCGGTGGCGATCGGCGACATCGACGTCGAGGGCGGCCGGCAAGCCGTCGAGGCGCTGCGGAAGGCAGGGGCGAAAGCCGAATTCATCGCGTTCGACGTCACCGACGACGCCGCGTGGGAGGCCGCGACCACCACCACGGTGCAGGCGCTGGGCGGACTGGACATCGTCGTCAACAACGCGGGCGTCGAGGTCACGAACCTGCTGGTCGATCTCGACCCCGTAGCGACATCGAAGATGATGGAGATCAACCTGCTGGGCACCGCCCTCGGTATCAAGCACGCCTTTCGCGCCATGCGCCCTGGAGGTGTGGCGGGCAACGGGGGAGCGGTGGTCAACATCGCGTCGGTGGCGGCGACGATCGCGTTCCCGGGCATCAGCATGTACTCGGCGACCAAATCCGGCATCGACCGCCTCACCAGGGTCGCCGCGGCCGAATCCGGCAAACTCGGCTACGGGGTGCGGGTCAACTGCATCTACCCGGCGCTGACCCCGACCGCCATGGGCAACAAACTCGCCGTCGACTGCGCCGAACTCGGGCTCTTCCCCTCTCCCGAGGCCGCCGCGCAAGCCGTCGCCGAGCTCACGCCGCTCGGCCGCCTCGGCCAGGTCGACGATATGGCCGACGCCGTCGTATTCCTCGTCTCGGACGCGGCGAAATTCATCACCGGAGCGGGCCTCCCCGTCGACGGAGGCATGGGGATGTAGCCCGGATCGTCGACCGTCGCAACAGCTTTCACCGACACCCCCCACCTTCAGAGGAGTCCAGCCATGCCCACCGACAAGCGCGTCGTCGTCTACGGTGCCTCCGGTTACACCGGTCGTCTTATCTGTGAGTATTTGCGCGAGTACAACATTCCGTTCCTCGCCGCCGGTCGCGACCACGGTCGCGTCAAGGCCGCCGTCGAGGCCGTGCCGGGCATCGACACCGTCGACCACGAGATCGTCGAGGTCGAGCACACCACCGCCGCACTGGCCGAGGCATTCCGAGGCGCGGATGTCGTGCTCAACACCGTCGGTCCCTTCGCTCGCTACGGCCACGAAGTAGTGCAAGCCTGCTTGGAGATCGGCGCCCACTACACCGACACCAACGGTGAGCAGAACTGGATGATCGACGCGCAAGACCGGTACAGCGCCGACTTCGCCTCGCGCGGACTGCTTCTCACGCCCGGCCTTGCGCAGATGTACTCGATCGGTGAGATCGCCGCGAACATCTGCCTGGAGAATCCCGGCCTCGACACCCTCGACATCCAGGTGTTCTGGAAGGGCCATCCCACCGTGGCCTCGACCAACACCATCCTCACCAACGCGGCCTTCGCCAAGGCGTACTACCTGGAACAGAACGAGTACGTCGAATGGCCTCCCGAGGAGGGGCTCTACACCGTCAGCGTGCCGGGACAGCACGAACTCGGCCTGGCGCTGCCCTGGGGCGGCACCTCACACCCGGTGTGGTTCAAGAACGATCCACGCGTCGCCAACGCCCGCGCGCTGGGTGGCGTGTTCAATCGTCCACTGATGCAGGGTGTTCCGGTGTTGGTGGCCGCGGCGTTGCAGCAGATGGAAGGTAAGTCGGAGGAGGAGAAGTACCGGATCATCGACGAGCAGTCGGCAGCGATTCGCAGCGAGATGCCGCCGCGGGAGAACCCCCGGATCAACACCTCTTTGGACTCGGTGTACGCCTCCGGTCCGCTCGGGCGCGCACACTGCGTGATCCACGGCAACTGCAACTACAAGCAGACGGCCCTGCTCAACGCGCACGCCGCCGCCGAACTGCTGCAGGGCCCACCGCGGCGCGTCGGATTCGCTTCCAGCTGTCAGGCTTTCGGGCACCGGGAACTGCTCGGGACGCTACGCGCGTTCGGGCTCGTGCTCGATCCCATCGTCAGCGTGCACCGCTGAGGTCCACGATGCGTCTCGCAGATTATCTCGACAAAGGTGCGTCGCTCGGTCGTGGGGAACCCTGCCTCACGACCGGCGGCGTGACCGCCAGCTACGGCGAGGTCCAGGATCGATCCGTCCGCATCGCGGGTGCGCTGCAGCACACCGGTATCGAGGCAGGCGACCGGGTGGCGGTGCTGTCGGCCAACGACCCCCTCGCGCTCACCTGCGTATTCGGCATATCGCGGGCGGGCGCGGTGTGGTGCCCGGTCAATCCCCGCAACGAGGCCGACGAGAACCGCCAGCTTTTCGACCTGTTCGGATGCCGGCTGCTGTTCTTCCAGGAGAAGTTCGCCGGGCTCGTCGACCGGATCCGCGGCCACCTGCCCCGCCTGGAATGGCTCGTCTGTCTCGACGGCGAATTCGAGTGGGCGATGCGCTACGACGACTGGCTCGCCGAGCATCTCGCGCAACCCGACGAGACGCGCCGGCCGGAGGGCGGCCTGTGCATGCTGGCCGGCACCGGTGGCACCACGGGGCGGCCGAAGGGTGTGCGGCTCACCGAGGACAACATGATGACCTCGACGGCGCTGACGTTGATGAGCTACCCGTTCGGCGACCGGCCGCGCTACCTCGCGCTCGCGCCATTGACGCATTCCGCCGGCGTGCTGACCTTTCCGATTCTGAGCCTCGGCGGCGAAGTCGTGATCATGCCGGCGCCCGACATCGGCGAATTCCTCGCGTCGATCGAGCGGCATCGCATTACCCACGCCTTCCTCCCGCCGACCGTTGTCTACGGCGTCCTCGACCATCCTGACCTCGACAGCCGCGACCTCGGATCACTGCGCTGCCTGTGGTACGGCGCGGCTCCCATGTCGCCGACCCGGCTCGAAGAGGCCCTGCATCGGATCGGACCCGTTCTCGGTCAGCTGTTCGGGCAGACCGAGGCCCCGAACATGATCGCCACGCTGGCACCGGCCGACCACTTCCGCCCGGACGGATCGGTGGCGACCGAGCGTCTCACGTCGGCGGGCCGGCCGACGCCGTTGACCACCGTCGCCATCATGGACGCGACGGGCACACTGCTTCCGCGCGGAGAGCGCGGCGAGATCGTCGTCCGCGGACCGCTGGTGATGGACGGCTATCACGAAAACCCCACGGCGACAGCGGAGGTCAGCGCCTTCGGATGGCATCACACGGGTGATATCGGTTATCTGGACGACGACGGCTTCCTGTTCGTGGTCGACCGTGCGAAGGACATGATCATCACCGGCGGGTTCAACGTCTATTCGGCGGAAGTGGAGCAGGCCCTGTCGGCACATCCCGCGGTCAAGGATTCGGCGGTGGTCGGCCTCCCCGATGCCAAGTGGGGCGAACGCGTCACCGCCGCAATCGAACTCCGCGCCGGCCACGACACCGCAGGCGACGACATCATCGCCTTCGTCAAGCAACGGATCGGAAGTGTGAAGGCGCCCAAGGACATCGAGATCTGGAATGAGCTGCCTCGCTCGAAGGTGGGCAAGATCCTCAAGAACGAGGTCCGCGCGAAGATGCTGGAGATGCGGACACCGTGAGCCCCGCGCCAAGGCCGCCGAACGTTCGGTATTCATCGCACGATGGTGGCCACGGATACCTGGGCTTGCAAGCCGATATTCTGGAGCGTCGCGATCGACGGTATCGCGCTGAAACTGTCCCGCTCCGCCGAGACGCGTTCGAACTCTGATGGTCTTATCCCTTCGTGTGGGATCCCGCGGGAGGCGCTACCGTCTTGCCGTACCGCTGGGGCAGGCGAGGGAAGGTGGATCGGATGGGCGGGGTGCGGGATCTGCTGTATACGGCGAAACGCCGGATGTATCGGGGTGACCGGCCGGGGAGATTGGCCCGGGTATTGAATCGGGCCTCGGAGTGGATGTATTCGGCGGGCGTGTTGTCCCCTGGGTACGCCATGACTTTGGAAGTGTCCGGTCGGCGTACCGGGCGCCCGGTGCGGCTTCCGATCGCGGTCGCGGAGTACGAGGGGCAGCGGTACCTGGTGTCGATGCTGGGCGCGGAGGCGGGGTGGGTGCGCAATGTTCGTGCGGCGCACGGCCGCGCGTTCCTGCTCCGGCGCGGGCGTGAGGAGGTGCGGCTCACCGAGGTGGAGGTGGGGGAGCGGGCGCCGATTCTGCGCCGTTACCTTGCTGTGGCGCCCGGTGCACGTCCGCACTTTCCGATCGATCGCACCGCCCCGCTCGGTGAGTTCGAGCAGATCGCGGACCGGTATCCGGTCTTCCGGATCGAACCCGCACGCTAGCTCCGGTTGGGTGCGAAGTTCTCCCGGCCCCTCGGCATCCGGCGCGACTTCCTCGCCGACCGCGACGCCGCTGTGGCCGATCCGTCTCGCGCACATGAATCGACGGGTTCGGCCTGGCCACCGGCTGGCGTAGTGTCGAAACCACGGTTACGCCGAGTGAGAGACGGTTGATGCGGCCGATTCGCATATGTGCGGTGCTGCTGGGCGCGGCCGTTCTGATGAGCGGCTGCTCGAGCTCGGCAACGCTGGGGCCTGCGCACCCCGGTGAGCTGCCGCTGCGCCGGGTCGCGCAGGTGTCGTTGACCGCCGGACCGGTGCGTTTCGACTACACCGCCCTCGATGCCGCGCGCGGGTTGCTGTTCGTGGCCCATATGGGTGCCGGGGAGGTGGTCGAGGTCGATGTGCGCGCCCATCGGGTTGTACGCACCCTTGCCGATATGCCCGACGTGCACGGGGTGCTCGTGGTCGGAGACACTCATCGCGTGTACGCCACCGCGACCGGCCGCAATCAACTCGTCGCGATCGACGAGGACACCGGTGCGGTGATGTTCACCGCACCGACCGGCGATTACCCCGATGGGCTGGCCTACGACCCGGTTCGCCGTGCGGTGTGGACGACCAACGAGCACGCCGGTACCGAGACCGTCGTCGACGCCGAAACCGGTGCGGTGCGCGCGACCGCCGCAGTGGATGGTGAGGCCGGCAACGTCGTCTACGACCCGGTCACCGACCGGATGGTGGTCGCAGTGCACGGCCGTAACGATCTGGCGCTGATCGATCCCGCGAAAGCCACTGTTACCCAACGCATTCCGACTCCGGGGTGTGATGATCCGCACGGGCAAGCCCTGGACGCGGCAGACCGGGTGATGTTCGTCGGCTGCGAGGCAGGGGCGGCCATGGTCACCGTGGACCTGGTCACCGGCACCGTCACCGGTCGCGACCCGGTGGGCGAGACCCCTGACGTACTGGTCTACGACCCGGGCACGCACCGGGTGTACGTCGCGGCCGAAAGCGGCTGGGTCAGTGTGTTCGACCGCCGCGACGGCCGCACCGTCGCGGTCGGCGCCGCGCATGTGGCCGATGGCGCCCACTCGCTGGCGGTGGACCCCGCTACCCACGACTGCTATGTACCGATCCCGAAAGGCCCCGACGGCACGCCGGTGCTGTGGGAATTCGAGCCCACCGGCTGAACCTGTGGAACCCATGTCTGCCATCTCCCTCGACCGCGTCACCGCCGGCCACGACACCACCACGGTGCTCGTCGACGCCGACGCGGAATTCGCCCGTGGCGCCTGCTCGGCGGTCGTCGGGCCCAGCGGCGCCGGGAAGACGACACTGCTGCGGCTGCTCAACCGGCTCGCCGAACCCACCAGTGGCACCATCCGGCTCGACGGCACGCCGATCACCAGCCTCGACGTACTCGACCTCCGTCGTCGCGTCGGGCTCGTCGGACAACACCCCGTCCTGCTCACCGATACCGTCTCCGAGGAGATCCGGTATGCCCGAGCGGATTTGGCTACGCAGCGTCTCGAGCGGTTGCTGGCCCTGCTGGGGTTGGGGCCGGAGTTCGCCACTCGTCGATGCGCGCAGCTGTCCGGCGGTCAAGCCCAGCGAGTCTGCCTGGCCCGCGCACTCGCCGTCGAACCCGAAGTGCTGCTGCTGGACGAGCCGACCTCCGCTCTCGACAAGAACTCCGCCACCGCGGTCGCCGAACTTATCCGTACCCACACCCGCGACGGCGGCACCGTCGTGCTGGTCAGCCACGACACCGACTTCGTCGACGGCGTCGCCGATACGATCTGGTCGCTTCACCAGGGGCGGCTGACCCGTAGTTCCCGCCCCCTCGAACCACGGAACACGAAGTGACAGCGGGCCTTTCGGTGCCCGGTTGGGGCGGGGTGGCGACGTCGCTGGCACTGGTGGCGATGGCTGCCGCCATCGCCTACCGCCAGCAGCTGCATCTGACCCGCGAACTGCTCGTCGCCGCCGCTCGTGCCGGTGTCCAGTTGGTCGCGGTCGGCGCGCTCTTGCTGGTCCTGTTCCGGCACACCGGGTTGCCCGGCGCTCTCGGCTGGGTCCTGGTCATGGTCGTCATCGCGGGGCAAGTCGCCGCACGGCGCGGCGCGGGTCTGCCGCACGCGGCTCGCGCGGCCACCATCGGCGTGGCCACCGGATCGGGCATCACTCTCGGCGCGCTGCTCGCACTCGGGATCATCTCCACCCAAGCCCGCGTCGTGGTCCCGGTCGGTGGCATGATCGTCTCCGCCGCCATGCAGGCCACCGGCATCGCCCTGCGCCGTCTGCGCGAAGACGCCCAGCATGCCCGCCCGGCCATCGAAGCCCGGCTGTGCCTGGGCCTTTCGGCCCGAGAGGCGTTCGCACCGCATCGTCGCTCGGCCTTGCGCACCGCGCTGATCCCCGCGATCGACTCCACCAAAGTGGTCGGCCTGATCAGCTTGCCCGGCGCCATGACCGGGCTCATCCTCGCCGGCGTCGACCCGCTCACCGCGATCCGCTACCAGATCGTCGTCATGTACATGCTGCTCGCCGCCACCGCCTTGGGCGCCCTCACTACTGCCCGCATCGCGCAACAATCACTGTTCGATGAGGCTCAACGGCTACGTCCTCTCCCCGATTAGTGCACGAGATGCGGCTCCGGCCAGGGGTCGGACCGCGTCTGCTGTGCGGCGAGCACGGCTCGGAAGTGGTCAGGGAGATGAAAGGGTGGCTTTTCGTGCGGTAAGGATTATCGCTGCGGCGAGGCAGGCGAGGAGGGCGGCGAGAGCGAGCAGGCCGGCCCCGAGGGTGGCGGCGGTGGCGACGATGCCGACGAGAAGCGGACCGCCCGCATCGCCGAGTTCGCGGCCGAGCTCGGCGGCTCCCATGGTCTGACCGAGTCGGTCGGGCGGGCTCGTCGCCGCCAGGTGCGCGAATCCGAGGGGAGTGATCACTCCGGCACCGGCACCGAGGATCACCGCGGCGCACACCGCGCCCGCGACCCCGGGCAGGAGCGCGGCGGCGGAGGTTCCGACGGCGGCCAGGAGAAGTCCGGCGGCCATGCCGGATCGGTCCCGCAGCAGTCCCCGGTCGCGGGCACGTCCTACGCGGGGTTGAACCAGCGCTGCGGTGGCGGCGAGTATCGACACCACGGCGCCGGTGGCCAGCGGGCCCAGGCCGTGGCGGGCGCCGACCGCGGGTAAGAATCCGACGCCGACCGCGAGAGCGGCGGTGGCTCCGGCCAGAGCGGCGGTCGGGCGCAGGAACGAGCCGCTGCTGAGACGGCGTGCCAAATCCACAACCGTCCGGCGGGTTTTCGGCATGACCTCGACGGCGGGCACGGTGACCGCCGCCCATACCGCCACTACCGCGGCGAGCGCCGCGAGTGCGGTGAAGAGCAGGTCATAGCCCCCGACGGTGACGAGGACGCCGCCCAGCAGCGGGCCGAGGGTGTAGCCCAGTCCTTTCCACGCGCCGTAGCTTCCGAAGGCACGTCCGTGTGCGGCGGCCGGGGTCAGGCGGGCGACCATAGCCCCGGCGGCCGGGGAGAACGCGGCAGCGGCCGCGCCTTGACCGAATCGGGCGAGACCGATCAGGCCCGGATTGCCGGCCAGCGCGAATGCGGCGGACGCGAGCGTGAACGCTGCCAACCCGCCGAGCAGCACGGGTCGTGCGCCGACGCGGTCGGCCAGCGTCCCGAATACGGGTTTGAGCAGTACCTCCGCCCCGTCGTACACAGCCAGTAGCAATCCGAGGGTGAGCAGACTCGCATGCTCTTGCCTCGTATATCCGGCGAGCCCGGCAGCGATGCTGTGCGCGCCGAACGCGGTCACGAATCCGGCCGCGTACAACGGCCACAGCCGGGCTCGTTTCGCGTCGGGTCGATCGGCGGGGAAAGCGGTCATCGCGACTCGTGTTGCGTGCCAGCGGGTTCGGTGCCGGTGAGCAGAACGTGCAGTGGAGTACGAGCGGCAAGAGCGACAAGCCGCGCCAGTAATGGTCGTGCGAGGTAGAACCCGAGAAGACCGATCACGGCTCCGAGGGCGAGGCCGGCGAGTACGTCTTGCGGGTAATGCGCGGCGATGTACACCCGAGCGAAGGCCATGACCACCGCGGCCACGGCGGCGAGTACCGCGAGGCGTCGGTGCACCAGCCACAATCCGGCGGTGACCGCGCCGACCATGACCGCGTGGTCGCTGGGGAACCCGGCATCGGTACTGCAGTGCAGAATCACGATGTCGTGCAACGCATGACACGGCCGGGTCTCGTCAACGGCGGCGGCGATCGGCTGGTTGACCGCGAGCGCGACCAGTACGCCCAGCGGCGCCCACACCGCAGCCACCATCCGGGCGGGATCGGCGTCGCGGCGGGCGGTCCACCATCCGGCTGTCAGCAGCAGAGCGAACAGCACCACCCCGTAGTCGGCGTAGCCGGACACGATCGGATGCAGCCACGGCGTATCGCGCGCAAAGTCGTTGACATCGTAGAAGATTCGCGTATCGAGGCTCATCGGCGCTCCTCTGTTCCCGGGCTGGTCTCACATCTGGTGCAGGGCTCGAAAGACCCGCTCGGTATAGTCGGCCAGCCGATCGGAGCAATGCTCGAGTTGTTGCTCGGCTACGACGGCCGCAGGAGCGCCGAACACATCGCGCGCCTTGATGTCGCGATGCCAGCGCCGGAGCCGTTCGAGACTCTGTTCCTCCTCCTCGAGCTCGGCCATCGTGAATTTGGCCTTGGCGATCTCCTTGTCGATCTCGGCATCGAACCGGGTGCACTCGGCAAGGAACTCGGCCCACTCCTCTGTGCGTTCTCCCGTGAACATCGCCTCCAGTCGGGTGGTGTCGGTGTCGGCGTGACCGGTGGCATCGAGCACCAGCACCTCACCCTCCCCGCGTTGCGCCAACGCGATCACCCGTGTGATTCCCTCGGCGAACACCGGAACATCGGGCACCACCCATGCGCCCTGCCCGACCTGCAGTGCGCCCACGCGGCGCAGTTCACGCCACACAGCCACCCGATGCCGCGACGGCTCCGCCGGCACTCGTACCAGCAGAACCAGCCATCGGGCGACCGTCTCTTTCTTTGTCACGAAGAGAAATGTAACAGGCGTTACTTAGCCTCCTGTAGCAGACGGCGGCACGCCGACCGGCGGACGACCGGAGCTACGTGGCTGGCGAGGCCGGCGAAGGTTGTCAGACTGTGGCTGCGGGACGGGACGAGCCGGCGACAGCCAGCAGATATCCGGCGACGGCGAGCGAAGCGAGGAACGCCAGCCCGCCCAGCGGTGGATTCTGCAGGTAGGGGTGGCCGATGGCGCCGAACACGGACAGTTTTGTGAGCCATGCCGGCCAGGCGAACATGGGAACCAGCATCATGA
This sequence comes from Nocardia sp. AB354, assembly GCF_049538315.1. NCBI lineage: Bacteria > Bacillati > Actinomycetota > Actinomycetes > Mycobacteriales > Nocardiaceae > Nocardia > Nocardia sp. AB354. The sequence continues at coordinate 52,383 of NZ_JBMVFU010000031.1, forward strand.
GCAGGTAGGACAGTCCCAACCCGGCAGCCAGGACGGTCACCGCGAAGCGGGGCCACCAGGCGACGAGCCAGGCGCCGACACCTGCCAGCCCCAGCGCGAACAGCGCCACGGCCGACATTGCTCGCAGGATGGCCGAGGCGTCGATGTCGCCGCCGACGACGAGCATCGCGATCAGCATGCCGGCCGTCGCGCCGACGATGACCACGGCCACACCCGCGAGCAGGGCGGCGATGCGCTGGCGGATCAAGGCGGCGCGCGAGAGGGGCGTCGACAACAGCACTGCGGTGCGGCCCTCGTCGAGGTCGCTCACCCAGGCGGCGACCTGTGTGACCACGAATGCGGCGGCGATCGGTGCGGTGAATTCCGCGACGTATCCGAGGTACTGGTCGGCGGGGCTGAATCCCGGATCCACTTGCAGCATGCGGCGGGTCACGTCGAATTTGTCCCACATCTCGGTCACTTCGGGCTCGAGCCAGGCCATCAACCCGACACCGGCCGCGGCGGCCACCGCCCACAGTGCCAATCCGGCGCGTTCGCGTACCAGAATCGCCGACCAGAGGCGGTCCAGCAGTCGTCGTTGCACCCGCGTAGGTCGCCGAGTCGGACCTGCTCGCCATTCCGTCGAGGCGGACCCGATGTCGCGCCGGGTGAACACCCACGCCGCGACTCCGGTCACCGAAGCTGCCCCGGCCACGATCGCCACCAGTGACGCCAGGTCGAATCCGATGCCGGGGACCAGAGCGCGGAAGTCTGTGAAGTAGTAGAAGGGTGAGAGGAACCGCAGCAGCGCCGGCGATCCGAACCGTTCCCACACGTTCGTGTACAAATACAGCGCCACCACGATCAGTGCCGCCACCGCGCTGGCGGTTCGAGGGGTGGGAGCGAGCTGACCTGTCAGTGCGCCGGTCGCGTATCCGGCGAAAGCGCATGCGGCGCAGCCGAGTCCGGTGGAGAGCGAACCGGGAACGTTCGAGTCGCCGCCGACGGCCATCGCCGCGGCCAGTCCCAGCCCGAGTCCCAGCCCGATCACCGCCAGCACCGCCGCGAACCCGAGCGCGCGATCGCGGACCAGCCGCAACCGGGACTGTCCGGTGGACAGCAGCACCTCGACCGCGTGCCCGGCCTCCGCTCCGCGGACTGCACCAGCGCCCTGTAGGGCGCTGTAGAGGGTGAGGAACAGGACGAGCAAGGTGACATTGTGGTAGGTCAGGTAACCACCCAGGGTGTCGAGGCGGTCCGCGGGCCACCGCAGCAGCCGCATCGCCTGTACCCCGGGTTGCATGCTGTCGGCCATGCCCCGCGCCCCGCCCGCGAAACGGGCTGTCTCACTGCGGAATCCGCTCGCGATGGCCGTCATCGCCAGCGCGCTGCCCAGGATCCATGCCACGATCCCGCGCCGGTGCGCGCGCACGGTGTCAGCGACCAGCCACAGGCTCGGCGGTGTCGAACTCACGGAGGAACACCTCCTCGAGTGACTGCTCGTGGCTGTCGAGCTCGATGACTCCCGTAGCGGACAGCATCTGCAACAGCGGCCCGATCGATCCCTGCACCGAGCAGGTCAACCGGTGATCCACGAGCCGCGGTTGGGCGACCCCGGGTACGGCGGCCACCGCGTCGACGTCCAGTTCTCCGGTGATCACGGCCTCTACGCGGTGGATTCGCTTGGCGCGCAACTCGTTCAACGAACCTATTCGCCGTACCCGCCCGTCGCGGACGAGTGCGATGCGGTCACACACCGATTCGACTTCGGACAACACGTGCGAGGACAGCAGCACGGTGGCGCCGGCGGCGGTTGCGCTACGGAGCATGTCGTGGAATACGCGCTGCATCAACGGATCCAGTCCGAGGGTGGGTTCGTCGAGGATGAGCAGGTCCGGTCTGTGCATGAATGCCTGGACCAGACCGAGTTTCTGCTTGTTGCCGTGCGAGAGGTCCTGGTAGCGGCGGCCGAGGTCCAAATGCAGATTGCCGGCCAGTGCGTGCAGGTATGTCTCGTCCACTCCGCCCCGCAGGCCCGCCAGCATTCCCAGCACGTACCCTGCGGTGACCCTCGGCCATTGCACCAGCTCACCCGGCAGATAGCCGACCCGGCGCTTGATGGCGACACTGTCGGTATGTGAGTCGAGCCCGAACAAGCGAGCGTGTCCGCGATCGGGACGGGCCAGATCCATCAACAGCCGGATCGTCGTGGTCTTCCCGGCACCGTTCGGGCCGACGAAACCGAACGTCTCACCGCGTCCCACCGTGAAGTCCAGATCGAAGACACCGCGGCCGCCACCGAAATCCTTGGTCAACCCCGAACAAGCGACCACCGGCACGGCCGCGACACCGGTGTCGGTATCGAAGGCCATGACGTCATCGTCAGACATACGTTCAGCAGCTGCTAGGGCACTACGACCCCGCCGCGCGAGTACGAGGCCACCACGGGCCGGCACTCCGGTGCCGGGGCTGGGAGCTGTCTGTTCGAGCCTGAGTAGGAGAGCGCCACGCCCACGCGGTACCTTTCGGAGATTCTCGACGATTCCGCGCAAGTGCCGGCACACCCCCGCCGAGCTCGCGACTGCACCGTCCGATGAAACCTGTTGCCGAGACGGCACTATGACCAACCTCCGGAGGGCCATGTCGACCGTTTACACCATCGGCCATTCCACCCGTGCCATCACGGACTTCATCGGGATACTGCAGCATGTCGGCATCGGTGTGGTGGCAGACATCCGGACCGTGCCCAAGTCTCGGCACAATCCTCAGTTCCACATCGACCGGCTCGCGGGATCGCTGGCCGCCGCTGGTATCGACTACCGGCCGATGCCGGGGCTTGGCGGACTACGCAAACCGGCGGAATGTTCGATCAACACCGGATGGCGCAACACGTCCTTCCGCGGATACGCCGACTATATGCAGACGCCCTCATTCGAGGAGGCGATCGAGGAACTTGTCGCGCTGGCGGCGGAACGTGTCGTTGCCATCATGTGCGCCGAGGCTGTCTTTTGGCGCTGTCATCGCCGCCTCGTTGCCGACGCACTTCTCGTGCGGGGCATCGAGGTACAGCACATCATGAGTGCGGCGCAGCTGACACCGGCGGTGATGACAAGCTTCGCGGTGGTCAGTGGAACACGAGTCAGCTATCCGTCGATGCCCGGGTGATCGGGCGGGCCGTTCCACCGCGCGCGCGTCATGTCCACCCGGCTCCCGCGCATCGGGGTGCCTTCGGCGCGCAGGAGGTCGGCGGCGCTGCCGGCGTGGCACGACGCGGGCGTGCCGTCGGCGCGCACGACCCGATGCCAGTGGGTCTCGTCGGCCCAGGCGGTCATGACCCGGCCGATTTGCCGGGGACCGGCGCCGACCAGGTCGCCGATCGCGCCATAGGACATCACCCGGCCGGGCGGAATCTGGTCGATCACGTCGAGGACGCGGCGTGCGAACGCCGATATCGCCCCACTCCTTTCCCGACTCATTCGACTCGGATCGGCGGTCGCGTGGTGGCGGCGGTTCGGTGCGCCGACGAGGCGCATGGCGTCATGTGGTCACACCTCGCTGTTGCGCTCAGTCGGTGAGCAACTGGCGTAGGACGTAGTGCATGATGCCACTGTGGCGGTAGTAAGCGGCCTCTGCGGGAGTATCGATGCGTACGGTGGCGGTGAATTCCCTTGCGTTTCCGGCGTTGTCGACCGCGCGGACGATCGCCTGACGCGGGAACGCATGTGCGGTGGCGGACTGCGTGAGCCCGGTGATCGAGTATGTTTCCTCGCCGGTCAATCCGAGTGTCTGCACCGATTGGCCGTCGGCGAATTGCAGCGGCAGCACGCCCATGCCGATCAAATTGGACCGATGGATCCGCTCGAACGACTCGGCCAGCACTGCCCGCACGCCCAAAAGGAGTGTGCCTTTGGCGGCCCAGTCTCGTGACGAGCCGGAGCCGTATTCGGTTCCGGCGAGGATCAGCAGCGGCACCCATTCGGCGGCGTATGCGGTCGCGGCATCGAAGATGCTCATCTGTTCTCCGTCGGGCAGGTGGCGGGTGACGCCACCCTCGGTGCCGGGGGCGAGTCTGTTGCGCAACCGGATATTGGCGAAGGTGCCCCGGATCATCACTTCATGGTTGCCGCGGCGTGAGCCGTAGGAGTTGAAGTCGGCCGGTGCGACGCCGTGCTGTTGTAGATAGGTTCCGGCGGGGCCGTCGCGTTTGATCGCTCCTGCTGGGGAGATGTGATCGGTGGTCACCGAGTCACCGAGCAGCGCCAATACCCGGGCACCGGTGATGTCTTCGATCGGTTGGGGGTCTCGGGTCATGTGCTCGAAGTAGGGTGGGCGGCGGACGTAGGTTGATTCGTCGTCCCAGTTGAAAACCTGGCCGACCGCGACGTCGAGATTCCGCCAGCGTTCGTCGCCGGTGTAGACGTCGGCGTAGCCACGGGTGAACATCTGCGATCGCAGGTTGGTGGCGACGACGTCGTCGATCTCCGCTGTGCTGGGCCAAATGTCGCGCAGGTATACCGGCGTTCCGTCGGGAGCGGTGGCCAGCGGGTCGCGTAGCAGGTTGACACGCATCGTGCCGGCCAGCGCATACGCGATGACAAGCGGTGGCGAGGCGAGGAAGTTCATCTGTGTTTCCGGATGGATGCGGCCTTCGAAGTTGCGGTTGCCCGACAACACCGAGCACACGGTGAGATCGCCGGCGGTGATGGCGGCACTGACTTCCGGGATCAGCGGCCCGGAGTTGCCGATGCAGGTGGTGCACCCGTAGCCGACCAGCGAGAATCCGAGCTTGTCCAGGTAGGAGGTGAGCCCGGCACGCTCGTAGTAGTCGGTGACCACCCGCGAACCCGGTGCCAGGGAGGTCTTGACCCACGGTTTCGCGCTCAGGCCCTTCTCCACCGCCTTCTTCGCCAGCAGTGCTGCCCCGATCATCACCGACGGGTTGGAGGTATTGGTGCACGAGGTGATCGCTGCGATCACGACATCCCCGTGATCGACCGTGGCGGTCGTCCCGTCGGGGAAACTCACTTCCTGTGGCGCGGAGCGCCATGGGTGTGCGTGCCCGCAATCGCAGGGCGCGTTCGGTCCGTCGACGGCTCGGTCGTGGTCGATGGCGATCGGGTCGCTGGCCGGGAACGACTCGCCCGAGGCCTCGTCCAGTCCGGCCTTCGCGGGCACGGGCGGTTGGCCGTCGAGCAGGGACGCGACGGCGTGCGGGGCCCGCGCCAGCGGGATGCGGTCCTGGGGACGCTTGGGCCCGGCGATGGACGGCTCCACCGTCGACAGGTCCAGCTCGATGCGCTGGCTGTAGTCGGGTTCGTGGTCCGGGTCGTGCCAGAGCCCTTGCTCCTTGGCGTATGCCTCGACGAGTCGTATCTGCTGCTCCGGGCGACCGGTGAGCCGCAGGTAGTCCAGGGCGACCGCGTCGATCGGGAAAATTGCGCAGGTGGAACCGTATTCGGGGCTCATGTTGCCGATGGTGGCGCGGTTCGCCAGAGGCACATTTGCCACGCCGGGACCGTAGAACTCGACGAACTTGCCGACCACACCGGTGTGACGCAACAACTCCGCGACGGTGAGTACCAGGTCGGTGGCCGTGGTGCCCTCCGGCAGCGCGCCGGTCAGCTTGATCCCGAGAACCTGCGGGATCAGCATGCTCATCGGCTGACCGAGCATCGCGGCCTCGGCTTCGATGCCGCCGACACCCCAGCCGAGTACGCCGAGTCCGTTGACCATCGGGGTATGCGAGTCGGTGCCGACGAGGGTGTCGGGGTATGCCAGCGGTGGTCCGCCGTCCGGATCGTCGCGGGTGAACACCACCCGCGCCAGATATTCGAGGTTGACCTGGTGGCAGATGCCGGTGTCGGGAGGCACGACGGCGAAGTTCTCGAAGGCCTGCTGCGCCCAGCGCAGCAGCTGGTAGCGCTCGACGTTGCGGGTGAATTCCAGTTCCGCGTTGATCGCGAAGGCGTCGGGCCGGGCGAAGACGTCGGCGATCACCGAATGGTCGATCACCAGCTCGGTCGGGATCAGCGGGTTGATCCGGCCCGGATCGCCACCCAGCGCGGTCATCGCATCGCGCATCGCGACGAGGTCCACCACGCACGGCACCCCGGTGAAGTCCTGCATCAACACTCGGGCCGGGGAGAACGCGATTTCGGTGGCACCGACCTTGTCCGGATTCCACGCGGCCAGGGCGCGGACCTGGTCGGCGGTGACGCGGTGGCCGTCCTCGCAGCGAATCAGATTTTCCAGCAGCACCTTGAGCCCGTAGGGCAGCCGGTGCGCGGTCGGAACGCTGTCGAGCCGGTAGATGGTGAACTCTCGGTCCTCGATCTTCCACGCGGCGCGAGCTCCGAAACTGTTGTCGCTCATAGCCGCTGCCCCACCGCTGCTGCGTCGGGGTGTTCGGTGCTGCGGTTCGGGTACGGCGATTCCGGCATGTGACGCGCCTCCTGATCAGGGGCTGCCGGCCATCGCCATCGCTGCGCCGGCAGCGTCGGGCCTACTGCTTCACTGTATGCCCCACGGTGCCGGATGAAACCAACAGTCTCGGCTCAGTATCGGCTGCCGATACTGCGCCAACGTCGTCCCGAAGTGCCGGGCTCGTGTGACACGGTCGCGACGCGGTCGCGGTAGACGATGTAGGGCCGCCACAGGTACCAGACGGGCAGACTCCACGCGTGCACGAGCCGGCTGAAGGGCCAGACGATCCAGATGGCCCAGGCTGCGGTGGCGTGTATCCGGTAGATCAGCGGTGCGCCGACCATCGAGCTCACCTCGGGGTTGCCGCCGAACAGTCCGCGAAACCACAACGCGACGGTGGTGCGGTAGTCGTATCCCTCGCCGATGAGGTTGACGAAGATCGTCGGCGCCACGCCGGTGATCACGACGATCAGCAGCAGGATCAGTGCGACATAGTCGACCGGGGTCGTGGTCGCGCGCACCCGCGGTACCAGCAACCGCCGCCCGGCGAGCACGATGATCCCCCCGATGACCAAGACCGCGGCGATCGTGCCCGCGGTGGCGGAGAACCACCGGTAGGCCTGTTCCGGGATGCCGAGCCGGCGGGTGAACGATTCGGGGACGAGAATGCCGATGACGTGACCGGCGATGGCGGCGAAGGTGCCGTAGTGGAAGATCGGCGCACCCCATTTGAGCAGGCGCTGTTCCTGCAGTTGTGTCGAGCGGCTGGTCCAGCCGAACTTGTCGTAGCGCCAGCGCCAGATATGTCCGACGACGAAGATGCCGATAGCCAGGTAGGGCAGCCCGACCCACCAGATGTAGTCGAATGCGCTGGGATCGTTCACCGGCGGCCCTCCCGGGAGCTGGCCACCGATTCGACGATGGGCAGCGCGGCACCGGCTCCGACACCGAAATCGCCACTGCCATTGAGGTATTCGGGTGGTGCGAACGGTGCACCGAGGCCGTCGGGCATCGTGGCGGCCAAGCCGACGTCCTCGCGCGGGGGGCCGGCCTCCCACGCACGATCGACCAGTGCACGTTCGCGGCGACTCAGCGTGGGCAGCCGCGCGGCCACCGCCTCGATGACCGCGATGTAGGGGGTGTCGGTGCTCGCCAGTGCGCGGTGCAGCAATTCCAGATCGGCGCGGTGGCGGCGCAGCAGCGCCTCGCCACGTGGGTGAAGATCGGCGAATTCCAGGACCAGCGGCAGGTAGTCGGGAAGCTCGGCGGTTGTCGGTTCGAATCCCGCTGTGCGGTAGGCGGTTGTGAATTCCAGGAGCGACATCCCGCGCATTCGGGTGTCGCCGTGGCGGTAGTAGGTCAGATACAGCGCGCAGCGGCGGCGCAGATCGAAGGTGGCGACGTAGTGTTCGGCTACGGCGGTGGGTGAGGTCGAGCGCAGCCAGGTCAGGAAACGGCCGAATGCGTCGCGTGAGGTGCGCGGGGCCGAGGCGGCCGCGGCGTCGAGTTCATCCACCCCGGCCCGCAACGACGCCGTCGGATACGCCAACAGGACCGAAGCCAGCTTGTAGACACCGACTCGGTCTCCTCGCGGCATCACGCGGTACCTCCGTCGGGAAACAGTCGCGGGGCGGGGCCGGTGCCGTTCCAGCCGAGCAGGTTGAAGTGGACTCTGCCGTCGTCGGCGCGGAAAGTCCTTGTGTCACCGACGTGCTCGGGCGGGTGGAATCCGGCGATATCCTGCGGCCCGGCGGCGCCCATGCCCGGGCCGCCGTCGGTGTCGAGGCTGCAGAACAGCTGCTCATGCTGGGACTGCAGCCGTCCGGCGTCCTCGGCATGGGCTTCCGGGATCACGTAGCGGTCATCGTATTTGGCGATCGCGAGCAGACGGTACAGGTCCTCGAGGTCGGCCTCCTGCGCGTCGACACTGCTCGCCAGGTTGTCCTCCGGCGGCAGGCCCAGCTGTGCTGCCCGCATCAGTGCCCGGATCGCGGTGAGTTTGCGCAGCGCCGCCCGCACCGGGCCGGCTTTGCCGGCGGTGAACAGGTTGGCCAGGTAGTCGATCGGGATGCGTAGCGCGTCGATGGTGGCGAACACCCGGTCCGGGTTGTGCGCGTCGTATCCCGCGGCGTGGACGACGTCGGCGACCGGGGACAGCGGTGGGATATACCAAACCATCGGCAGGGTGCGGTATTCCGGATGCAGCGGCAGCGCTACCCGATGCCGCACCGCCAGCGCGTAGACCGGCGAGCGGCGCGCGGCCGCCATCCAGTCGGCCGGGATGCCGGCGTCCTCGCAGGCAGCGATGACCTCGGGATCGTGCGGGTCCAGGAAGACGTCCAACTGGGCTTCGTAGAGGTCTTGGGGGTCGGTGGTCGTGGCGGCCGCCAGGACCTTGTCGGCGTCGTAGAGGATCAGCCCGAGGTAACGTAGCCGTCCCACACAGGTTTCCGAGCAGATGGTGGGCTGCCCGGCCTCGATGCGCGGGAAGCACAGTGTGCACTTCTCGGCCTTGCCGGTGCGGTGGTTGAAATACACCTTCTTGTAGGGGCAGCCCGATACGCAGAACCGCCAGCCTCGGCAGCGGTCCTGATCGACGAGCACGATCCCGTCCTCGCTGCGTTTGTACATGGCCCCCGACGGGCACGAGGCCACGCACGAGGGGTTCAGGCAGTGTTCACAGATGCGCGGCAGGTAGAACATGAACACCTGCTCGAACTCCATCTTCACCCGCTCGCCGAGACCGGCCAGGTTCGGGTCGGCGGAAGCGTTCTCCGGTGCTCCGGCCAAATCGTCTTCCCAATTCGATCCCCACCGCAGATCCATGTCGCGGCCCGTGAGCGAGGAGATCGAATGCGCGCTCGGGTTCGGTTTGCCGAGCGGTCCGTTGAACGCGGTCCGGTAGTCGTATGTCCACGGGTCGCCGTAGTCGTCGATGCTGGGCAGATCCGGGTTGTAGAACATCGACAGCAGTTTGCGGACTCGTCCACCGGCCGCCAGTCGTAGCCGGCCGCGACGGTCCAGGCTCCAGCCGCCACGCCACTGCTGCTGGTCCTCATACCGTTTGGGGTAGCCCATACCCGGCTTGGTTTCGACGTTGTTGAAGTACACGTACTCGGTGCCGGGCCGGTTGGTCCAGACTTGTTTGCAGGTTACCGAGCAGGTGTGGCAGCCGATGCATTTGTCGAGGTTCATCACCATCGCCAGCTGAGCCATCGGTCGCATCGCGGCTACCGCCTTTCCAGAAGTCGACACCTTCGCATCAGTACTGCACCTGCTGGCTGCGGCGCCGGATCACCGCCACCTCATCGCGCTGATTGCCGGTCGGGCCGTAATAGTTGAACGCGTACGACAATTGGGCATATCCGCCGATCAAATGGGTCGGCTTGATCACCAGCCTGGTCAACGAGTTGTCCGAACCGCCCTGCCAGCCCGAGATCTCCGAGTGCGGTGTCATCACCTGCCGATCTTTGGCGTGGTACATGAACACCGTGCCCTGCGGCATCCGATGCGTGACGACCGCCCGGCATGTGACGACACCGTTGCGGTTGCACGCCTCGATCCAATCGTTGTCGGCCACACCGATTTTCGCGGCGTCGACCGGGCTCATCCAGATTACCGGGCCGCCGCGGAACAACCGCAGCATGTGCAGATTGTCCTGATACTCGGAGTGAATCGACCATTTCGAGTGCGGGGTCAGGTAGCGCACGGTGACCTCGGGGCGGCCATTCTCGGCCAGGCCCTGCTCGCCGAAATGCCGGGCGTAGTCCAGCGGTGGACGGTAGGTCGGTAGTCCGTCGCCGTATTCGGCGATCCACTCGTGGTCGAGGAAGAAGTGCATGCGTCCGGTCAGCGTGTGAAAAGGCTTGCGGCGCTCGATATTTACGACGAACGGTGAATACCGCCGCCCGCCGGCCTCGGACCCGGACCATTCCGGGGAGGCGATCACCGCGCGGGGCTGGGTCTGGGTGTCAGCGAAGCTGATGTGGTCGCCCTCGCGTTCCTCGGCGAGGTCGGCCAGCCGCAGCCCGGTGCGGGCCTCGAGAGCCCGCCACGCCTGAACCGCCACGGCGCCGTTGGTCGTACCCGACAAGGCAAGGATCGCCTCGGCCATGTGCACGTCCCGAGCCAGCGACGGCCGCCCGGCACCGACACCGGTACGCACGACACCGTTGGCGTGACGCAGGTACTCCACCGCACCCTCGGGCACCCAGGTGATGCCCTTCACGGTGGTGCCGAGGGTGTCCACCAGCGGACCGAGCGCGCGCATCTTCCCGGCCACGGCGGCGTAGTCGCGCTCGATGGTGATCAGCTTCGGAAAGTTCTTGCCGGGCACCGGCGACGAGCGAGCGGTACGCCAGTCGTCGACGCGGCCGCCGGGCTGAGCGGTCTCATCCGGAGTGTCGTGGGTGAGCGGCGCCGCCAGGACATCGGTGCGTGTGCCGAGATGGGTCGCGGCCAGGCGTGAGAACTCTTCGGCGATGAGGGTGAACGCCTCGAAATCGGTGCGCGTTTGCCAGGGCGGGGCGATCGCCGGGTTGAACGAGTGCACGAACGGGTGCATGTCGGTAGTGGAAATGTCGTACTTCTCGTACCAGGTCGCCGCGGGCAGCACGACATCGGAGAACGTGCATGTACTCGTCATCCGAAAATCGATCGTGGTGAGCAGATCGAGCTTTCCGCGCGGCGCCTCCTCGCGCCACGCCACGTCGACCGGGCGGGCGTCCTCGGCGACCTCGGTGGCGCGGACCGCGTCGTCGGAACCGACCAGGTGCCGCTGGAAATATTCCATCCCCTTGCCCGACGAGCCGAGCAGGTTGGCCCGCCACACCGTGAGCACCCGCGGAAAATTGCGTGGGTCGTCGGGATCCTCGCCGGCGAACCGCAACCGCTCCGCCTCCACCTCACGAATGACGTAGTCGCGCACCGGCATACCGGCCCGCGCTGCTTCGTCAGCCAGATCGAGGGGGTTGCGATCGAAGGTCGGAAACGAAGGCGTCCACCCGAGCCTGGACGCCTGTGCGATGCAGTCCGCGAAGGTGCGCCCCGCGAATATGCCGCGGCCGAGCGGGCTGGCGAGTTCACCCGCATCGAAGCCCTCGTAACGCCACTGGTCACTGTGCAGGTAGAAGAACGACGTTCCCGTCATATGCCTGGTCGGGCGCTGCCAGTCCAGCGCGAACGCGACCTGCTGCCACCCGGTCAGCGGCCGTACCTTCTCCTGCCCCACATAGTGGGCCCACCCGCCGCCGTTGACGCCCTGGCAGCCACACAACATCGTCAGAGTGAAGAAGCTGCGGTAGGTCTGATCCGAGTGATACCAGTGGTTCGTGCCCGCCCCCATCGCGATCATCGACCGGCCTTGCGACAGTTCGGCGTTGCGCGCGAATTCCCGAGCCACTCGGATCGCGGCTGCCGCGGGAACCGAGGTGATGTGCTCCTGCCACGCCGGAGTGTATGGCTCAGCGGCGTCGTCGTATCCGGTCGGCCATCGACCGGGCAGTCCGGGACGCCGTACCGCATATTGCGCCATCAGCAGATCGAACACGGTCGTCACCACCCGGCCGGCGATACGAGTCACCGGAACCCCGCGGGTGACGACATCTCCGCCCTCGGTGGCACCGATATCGAAGCGCGGCAACAGGATCGGCACCGACTCACCGTGCGTGTCGTAGAGGGTCAGGCACGGATCGATATCGCCGAGATCGAGGTTCCACCGGCCTTTTCCGGCCTCCGTGTAGCGAAATCCCAGACTGCCGTTGGGGATACGGGGCCGGCGGGTAGCCGCGTCGAGCACCACCGTTCGATGTGCGGCGCCCTCGGCTTCCACAACGTCACCACCCAGGTCGGCCGCAGTGAGGAAACCGTCGGCGACGTAGCCGCCGTCGCGTTCGCGCAGCGTCACGAGAAACGGTAGGTCGGTGTAGGTCTTGACGTAGTCGGTGAAATAGGGAACTTGTCTGTCGCGGAAGAACTCCGACAAGATGACATGCCCCATCGCCATACCGAGAGCACCGTCCGTTCCGGGCGCGGCGGCCAGCCAGTCGTCGGCGAATTTGGTGTGATCGGAGTAGTCGGGACTGACCACGACGACCTTCTGACCGCGGTATCGCGCCTCGGTCATGAAATGCGCGTCGGGTGTTCTGGTGATGGGCAGGTTGGTGCCCCAGATGATCAGATACGACGAGTTCCACCAGTCACCGGACTCCGGCACATCGGTCTGGTCGCCGAACACCTGCGGTGAGGCCGGCGGCAGGTCGGCGTACCAGTCGTAGAACGAGAGAATCGTCGCGCCGATCATCGACAGAAACCGAGTACCCGCGGAGTAGGAGACCTGCGACATCGCCGGAATCGGGGAAAAGCCCACGATCCGGTCCGGCCCGTACTCCTTGGTGGTGTGGACATGCGCGGCGGCGATCAGCTCGCTCACCTCCGACCAGCTCGACCGAACGAAACCACCTTTGCCGCGCATCGACTTGTAGCGCGCGGATTTCGCTGGGTTCCCGGTGATTTCGGCCCACGCGCGCACCGGGTCGCCGAGCCGTGCGCGAGCCTCGCGCCACATCTCCAACAGCGGCGCTCGCACGTACGGATAACGCACCCGCGCCGGCGAATAGGTGTACCAGGAAAAGGATGCGCCCCGGGGACAGCCCCGGGGTTCGTATTCGGGAGAGTCTGGGCCGACCGACGGATAGTCGGTTTGCTGGGTCTCCCAGGTGATGATGCCGTCTTTGACGTAGATCTTCCACGAGCACGAACCGGTGCAGTTCACGCCGTGGGTGGAGCGCACGACCTTGTCGTGGCGCCACCGCTCCCGGTAGAAGTCCTCGGCGGCCCGTCCTCCGGCGCGCCGGACCTCGCGATAGTCCGGTGAGGGCGTCCCGGCAGTGAAGAATTGTGCCTTGCGCAGCAACGACTCCACCGGCTCGCCCGCGGGCAGCAGGGGCGCCATGCGGGCGCGATCACCGTTCTCGGGCGTTGTCATCCGACCACCACCTCGGATCCACAGCGTGATCATTCCTGTGCGACGGTCTCGACCCTACAGCGGCCGCACCCGTTTTTCCGGCCGAACCTCCGAGATCACGAACGACGCACGGCGACAGCGGATTTGCCCGGTCGTTCGTAGTAGTTGTCAGCGGTTGAACATGAGTGCGCGCTTGACCTCGGTAATCGCCTTGGTCACCTGAATGCCGCGCGGACAGGCCTGTGTGCAGTTGAACGTGGTGCGGCATCGCCACACGCCGTCGATCTCGTTGAGAATCTCGAGCCGTTCGGAGGCACCATTGTCGCGGCTGTCGAAGATGAACCGATGCGCGTTGACGAACGCGGCAGGTCCGTAATAGGTCTTCTCGGCCCAGTAGACCGGGCAGCTACTGGTGCAGCAGGCACACAGAATGCATTTGGTGGTGTCGTCGAAACGCGCCCGATCGGCCGGCGACTGCAACCGTTCGCGTTCGGGTTCGGGGCCGTAGGTGATCAGATAGGGCTTGATCTCGCGGTAGAGGTCGAAGAACGGTTCCATGTCGACGACCAGGTCTTTTTCCACGGGCAGGCTGCGCAGCGGTGCGATCGTGATCGTGGCCGGGGAGCCGTCGCGGTGCAGCAGATCTCTGAGCAGGATCTTGCAGGCCAGCCGGTTGATGCCGTTGATCTGCATGGCGTCGGAGCCGCAGATGCCGTGCGCGCAGGAGCGGCGGAAGGTCAAGGTACCGTCGAGGTAGCTCTTGATGTAGATGAGCAGGTTCAATATTCGGTCGGTCGGCAGTGCCGGCACCTGGAAACTCTCCCAGTACGAGCCGCGGTTGTCGTCGGGATTGAACCGGGCGATCTTGACGATCACCGGCACCGAGCCGTCGGGCACCGGCGCCGGTCTGGTGTGCGGGCGAGGTCCAGCGGAGACGGATGTGGTCGTGCCGGACTGTTCGGTGGCTTCTGTCATAGAACGTGTCACGCTCCTGTCGGCATTCGCGAAACGCAGATGAGACTGTTCAATGCGGTGTTCACAGCGTGGGCGACCCATGCGGAGGGCGGTGTACCCATCGTTGCCGGGGTGGCCGGCGCAGGCAAGGCCCGCGTTACGTCAGTGCGTGCACGGTGCCGTGATCGACGATCCCTGCCAGGATTGTTCGCGGCCGTATTCGTCGCACGGTGCTGGTCATGGCTGTGCGATGACCAGTCGGCGCGCGGCGGCGATAATGTGGCGCGCCGAGATGCCGGCGGCGTTCAATTGTTCGGCAGGGGTGCCGGAGCCGGGTAACTCGGTGACGGCCAGGTGCGCGCAGCGCGCCGGGATCTCGAGACGGGCCAACGCTGCCAGGACTGCGGCGCCGAGACCGCCTTGCGGGTAATGGTCTTCGACGACGACGAGCCGCCCACCGGTGTCATGTGCGGCTCGGGCGAGAGTGTCCGCGTCGAGGGGTTTGACGCTGTACAGGTCGATCACGCGGGCGCTGACGCCCTCACCGGTGAGGGCGTCAGCTGCATCCAGGCATTCGTGCACGGTGACGCCGGCACCGAGCAGCGCCACCACGTCGGCGTCACTGGCGCGCAGGATCTTGGCTCCGCCGACGGGGAAGCGTTCGTCGGTGTCGTACAGCACCGGGTAGGCGCCGCGGGTGGTGCGCAGGTAACACACGCCGGAGATGTCGGCCATGGTGGCGACCAGACTGGTGGTGGCGACGGCGTCGGCCGGGTAGAGCACGGTCGAACTGTGCACCGCCTGCAGGGCGGCGAGGTCTTCCAGCCCCATCTGAGACGGGCCGTCGGGGCCGATCTCGGTGCCGGCGTGCGAGCCGCACAGGTTGATGTGGACACCGGAAACACCGGCCATGCGGATGAAGTCGTAGGCGCGAGACCAGAACGCGGCGAACGTGGACGCGTAGGGCACGTAGCCGCGGGCGGCCACACCCACGGCGGCGGCGAGCAACTGTTGCTCGGCGATGAACATCTCGAAGAACTTCTCCGGATGCGCGTGCGCGAAGCGGTCCGCGCCGGTGGAGTTGCCGACCTCGGCGTCCAAGGCGACGATGTCGTCTCGCACACCGAGCGCGGCCAGCGCCTCACCATAGGCCACCCGGGTCGTGACCCGGGTTCCCCGCTCGTAGCGGGGCATCGGGATCGACGCCGCCACGGGCGTGGGGATCGGGTCTACGGGGGCCAGTGGCGGTGGGCTGACGCGTAGATCGCGCGGCCCGCCCAACGCGGCCACGGCGGCCTCGGCCGGCTCGGGCGGAAGTGGCCTGCCGTGCCAGCCGTTGCGGTCTTCGATCTCGGGAACACCCTTGCCTTTGACGGTCCTGGCG
This sequence comes from Nocardia sp. AB354, assembly GCF_049538315.1. Lineage (NCBI taxonomy): Bacteria > Bacillati > Actinomycetota > Actinomycetes > Mycobacteriales > Nocardiaceae > Nocardia > Nocardia sp. AB354. The sequence continues at coordinate 68,087 of NZ_JBMVFU010000031.1, forward strand.
AGCACCACCGTCGGGGCGTCCGCGCCCCGGGCGGTGTGGAATGCCTGCTCGATCTGGGACAGGTCGTGGCCGTCGACGACGATCGCGCGGCACCCGAACGCTTCGACCCGACGCTGGTAGGTGTCGAGGTGCCATTGCAGTTCGGTGGGGCCGCGCTGGCCGAGCCGGTTGACATCCACGATCGCGGTCAGATTGCTCAACCGGTAGAGCCCGGCTTTGTCCAGGGCTTCCCAGATCGATCCCTCGGTCATCTCGCTGTCGCCGCACAGCACCCACACGTGGTAGGGCAGCCGGTCCAGTCGCGCGCCGGCCAGCGCGATGCCCACACCGTAGGCCAGACCCTGCCCCAGCGAGCCGGTTGCCACGTCCACCCACGGCAGCACCGGGGTCGGATGGCCCTGCAATCGAGACCCGAAACGGCGGAACCCCTCCACCAGTTCGGAATCGCTGACCACGCCCGCGGCTTTGAACATGGCATACAGCAGCGGTGAGGCGTGGCCCTTGGAGAAGATCAGGTGATCGTTGCCGGGATGCTCGGGCCGGGCCCAGTCATAACGGAGGTGGCGGGCCAGCAGGACGGCCATCAGATCCGCCGCCGACAGGCTGGAGGTGGGATGCCCGGAACCAGCGGCGGTGCTCGAGCGGATCGAGTCGACGCGCAGTTGCCGACTCAACTCGCCCAGCCACCGGAGTTGCTCAGCATCGAGCCCGGCGGCCGTCGTGGTGGTGTGATGTGGTGTCATTCTGCGGCGCAGCTCGACCGGGTAGTCGCCGTATGCCGCGGCGACTTCGTCGAGGTAGACCAGGACCGGGAAGTCGATCACGGGCTGATGATCGGCCAGAAACCGTGCGGTGTGTTCGACGATGCGCTGCTCGTCGCCGGGTTCGAAGCCCAATTCGGCCAGGACGCCGGGGTCGACGACGAATTCGGATTCCACGCGGTCGCCGCCCTCGTCGATGCGGACGCGGTATTCGTGATCTATCACTGGTTCGACACTCAGGTGGGCGGACATCAGTTCGACTTCCTCTCGGTGCAACTCGACGAAGGGCCGTCGGATAGGTGAGTGGTACGGCCGGGGCGGTAGTAGCCGGGATCGTGCACGTCGATACGGTCGCGGCTGGTCTTGCCCTGCAGATAGTCCTTGTACAGCGGCGGCCGGTCGTACGGACGGTGGGCTTCGTTGCCGACCAAGGGCACCGCACCCTCGAAACCCTTGTCGCGCAAGGCTTGCGCGGTTTCGTACCGGCAAGACCGGCACCGACTATCACTACCTTGTCCGGAACCATCGCGGTCACCGTCTCGATCCGGTGAGACGCTCGACGGGTCGGCGCGGTAGCGATGCATCGAGAACATGAGGGTGACGTTGATGTCGATGCCCTCGGTCGCAGAGCCGGTTACCGGGACCTGCCGGTCCGGGATCGGGTGGTGCGGGAAGATGACGAATCGAAGTGATGTCGGATGGGAGGCGAGGAGCGGTGATGGAGAAATTCTCGGTGGACGCGATGGCGCGTGAACTGTTGCAGCGAGCCGGTGCGGCCGCGGCGGGGCGCGCCGCGGACACCCTGTACGGCGGGCACGAGCATCGGCTGCGGCAGACCGTGGTCGCGTTGGTGGCCGGCGCCGAGCTGGCCGAGCACGACAATCCGGGCGAGGCGACGCTGCTGGTTCTGCGCGGACGAGTCCGGCTGCGCAGCGCGGACACCTCATGGGAAGGACGCCATGGTGACCTGCTGGTGGTGCCGCGGGCCCGCCACAGCCTCGAGGCGATCGAGGACAGTGCAGTGCTGCTGACGGTCGCGAAATAGTCTGGCCGGCCGGGCCGTTCATCACGATCGGCACCGGGCCGAGTCGGGTCCCCGCGGTCGTCACCGGCTGGTGCACGCACCGATACGACGCCGGCGCCGGATTCGCTGGTCTCACCGGAACCGGTCATCGATCACCTCGCGGGGAAGCTGCTGGGGGGTCGGGTGGGTGATCAGCATGCGGATGCCATCCGGGTCGACACCGTCGACGAAGGTGATTCCGTTGCGGGTGCGGGTGTAGGTGCTCTTGTAGTGCTCACGCAGGCGACCCTCGATCCGATGTAATTCGGCCTCGCTGTCGGCCGACCAGACGATCTGCTCGACACCGATACCACCGACCGGTAGCGCGCCGTGATGCCGGCTCAGACAGAGGTACAGCTGGAAACCGGAGGGCGTCAGGAGCAGCGCGGCGTCTGGTTCCCGCAGTGCTTGCGAGCATTCGAACACCTCGCGGTAGAAGCGTATCGAACGATCCAGGTCCGATACCCGCATGACATACGACGTCACGTTTGTGGCCATATGAACCCACCTTCACTCTTCCTGCCTCGGGTGTCCGACCGTCGGGCAGTGCACGAATCGGCCGATCCCGCATCATGATTCGGTGCATCGGCGCGTCCGGGCAGCCCTGCCGTCGAGTTCGGCGGCGAGCGATCCCGCGGCTCCTGTGACGGGACGCGTGCGACGGTGACGGGCGCTGCAGACAACGGTGAATCCAATCCCCTCTCGGTCGACATCCTCGACGGCCATGGTGGTGACGTACCCCGGCCGTCGAACGATCGCACCTGTCGGTGCATCGTTGCCGCGGCGCTGAGCGAGACGCCGAGGTGACGGGGACCGGATCCGCTGCCGATGGGGTGCGCCGAGTGATCCTGCGGGGTGCGCCACCGCACCTTAGTTTATACAAAATTTGGATGTATAAATAGGGCCAGTCTTGGGCCGGCGTTGTTGACGACCTGCTCGAGTGGTTGGGGCAGGAGACCGGGACGGCTCGACTTGATGGCATCGAACGCTGGCTGTTCGACAAGGGCGTACCCGGGAAAAGGAGCTGACGCCCGATCCCGAGCGATGACTGCCAGTCGACTCGTGTGTGAATGTGGTTGGCGCCGGGCAACACTGACAGCTACCAGATTGTCAACGAAGCGTTTTGTCGAATGATCGCCACATGCGAACGGGTCGAGGCGCTTTCGGATCAGCAGGGCTGGAACGGGTAGCACGGGTGCGGCGGCGCGGCCGTCGTCGTCGGCTGGACTCGTTGTGGTGCCACCGCCGGCGCGGTGGTCACTTGCCCGGGGGTGCCGGTGCTGGTCGCTGAATAGGGCGGGCCAGGCGGGTCGGGGTGAGCCGGCCTCTCAGGGTCACCGATTCGCCGAGTTGCCAGTGTTCGGCTTCGGCGGGGGCGGACGCGGCAACCGTCTTATCCGAGGTGAGGAGTAGGGAGTCGCGTTTTGCCAGTTCACAGAGGCGGGCGGCTTCGTTGACAGCGTCGCCGATCACCGTGAATTCGTAGCGCTGCCGAGCGCCGACATTGCCTGCGACAACACGGCCCTCGGCGATTCCGATCGCAGCGACGAAATCCGCGGCGTCGGTATCGAGTCTGGCGTGGATCGCGCGGCCGCACGCCAATGCGGCGCCCGCTGCGTCGGGAAGCGTTGCAGGCGTGCCGAATACGGCCAGCGCCGCATCTCCTTCGAACTTGTTGAGCAAGCCGCCGTGGCGCTCCACCTCGTCCACCACCACACTGAAGAAGCGATTGAGAATCGCGACCATCTCGGGTGCGGGCAGGGACGCGGCCATGGTCGTGGATCCGACGATATCGATGAACAGTGCGGCCGCCTCGACTTCGACGCCGCCGAGCGCGGCCGTGCCTGTCAGTGCGGCGTTGGCGACCTCGCGCCCTACGTGCCTGCCGAACAGGTCCCGGATCTGCTCGCGTTCGCGCAAACCGCCGACCATATTGTTGAAACCGCTTTGCAGTTCGCCCAGTTCGGTGCCGTCGTAGACCGCGAGTTCCAGATCGAATTCGCCCTTCTCCACCTCGCGCATCGCTCGGCGCACACCACTGATCGGGGCGACGGTCGCGGCCAGCGTCTGTGTCATCAGCAGCAAGCCGATCAGCAGGGTCGCACCGCCCAGCGAAAGCACGCACACTGCCAACCGGGCCGTGCTCACATCGTCGCTGCACAAAGCGAGCACCGCGAGCACCATCAGGCCCGCCACCGGGAGACCCGAACCGACCATCCACATCAACAACGATCGCCCGACGACGCCGATTCCGCGGCGGGAACGCGACTTCCGTGCCGAGAGCACTCGCGAGGTCACCGGTCGCAACGCGAATTCGATGATCAGATAGGTACTCGCGCACACCACAACCGCGCTGAAGGTGATCCCGAACGCGACCTTGGCGATCAGCCCGGGGTCGGCGAGTCCGGCGAGCAGCGTGAGCACAGCCACACCGCCGAACCACAGCACCGCCTGGATCCGCACCAGTCGCCGCGGCACTGCTGCGGCCGCAGCTTGTTGCCGTTCGGTGGGCACTACATCCGGGTCGAGGGCCCAGCCCAGCGCGCTCAAACCGCGCACAGTGCCCCACCAGACGCCGATCAACACGGCGACCACGGCATATACCGGGGCGGCGACGGCATCGACCAAGACGATCTTCTCAGCGAAGACGGAAGGTCCGGGGAGGACGAAACCGATCAACGTGATCGAGACGAATACGCCGGCCAGGTTGGCCAGCACGATCGGCACCGTCAACAGCAATTGCACGCGCAGCCGCCGAGTTCCCGCGGCTTCGTCCTCGCGTCCCAGCAGCCGCGACCCCCAAGGCGCTGCCTCGAGTGGGGTATTGCTGCGCGGCATACTCGGCCCGCCCTTTCTGGATCTACGTCGTACCGAGGGCCGGGTCGCCCGAAACACACATACTATGTCTCCGGCTCGCCTTCTCGCGCTTTGCGGAGCAGGCCAGGCCGGTCGCCGCACGACGCATCTGCGTGGACGAGAAAAGCCTCACCATATGGCGAATGCAGGGAGTCACGCGCAGGTCGCTACCCAGTGGCGCCCAGGTGCCCGCGTGTAGGTGGTGGCCACGTCGACGGCGAAGTGCAGGCGGCGGCGAACCGATCGTTCAAGCGGGAAGAGTGTCGCCGGGGAACCCGTGGCACGGGTGTACCTCGTAGTGCATCATTCCGGCTTGCACGCACGGGTCCTCGGCGAGGATCGCGGTGGCTTCTCCGGCAGGGACGGTCATGATCGCGACGCCTGCGATGGTGTCGGAGGCGACCGGGCACAGGACGGCGATCACGCCATCGGATCGAAGCGAGACCATGCGGCGCTGGTGCTCTAGTTCGATTGCGTTCGCGCCGTCCATGTTTCGGTTCGGTCCCCAGTGCAGCACGGACAGGCTGTAGGGTTTCGCGGTCGCGGCCAGCGCTTCAATCTGTTCGTCGGTCACGGTCGTGTTCAATGCTGTCTCCTCAGGTCGGCCGTGCTTTGCCTCCGCGACGATAACCGCCTCGGGATCATCGGGCAGCGGATCGAGTGCCGCGGTGGCAGTTGGCCAGGATCGCGTCGTGGATGAACTGCGACAGTCCCGGGGCCATGTTGTCGTAGTTGAGGCCGAGCCGGACAATTTCGTGCGGCCTACCACGGACACCTTCGACGGTTCCCCCAGTTCGAGCCACTGCCATTTCATGCGACCTCGCACAAGGCGCTCGGAGGCGGTGAATCCGCTGACAGTAACCTCTCCGATACCGACTGTAACGAGCAAGTAACGGTCAATGTCTACTCTGACGCGGAAGATATCGCCAAGGGTAAAGCGAATAGGTACATAAAATGCATCGTTCCCGCAGCGTACATCGCACGTGCTGATGACCGGGCCCCAACAAAACCGATTTGTCGCAGGAAAAGATGTCTGAACCTTGGTCATTCAATTCAGAGGACATGCATCTCCGTATCTGGCTGGGCGACATGGCCTTCGATTACATTGCCTCTTCTGTGGCGGTAGCCAATCTGATCAGCGACTGGCGTCGGAGGCCCTGGTACGCAATCGAACTGATCCGGATCGGCTACGACAATCCGCAACTGCCACGGTTGCCCTGCGCTCGATTGTTCCAAGGGCCATGAGAACGGGACACCTGGCAGTGGTGTCGAGGTGTCGGACATGTCGGCCTTTCGTGTCAAGGGATTTCGCGGGTGGCTGCCACCTCGCTGGGCACGGTCGTTGATATCGGCTCGATCGACGTCGGATGCGTTGATGGAGTTGAGGAATCCGAGTGCGTCTTCGGTTGTGCATCGATCTCGCCCTGGACCCATGGGTCGGGGCGTGGATCGGCGTGTGCCGCAGCGGTTGTCGTGACGAGTGCGGTGCCGATGCATTCGAACCTCCTCGACAATTGTGGTTTCGCGTCAGATGATCATCCGGACCGAGTGGGCGTCAACGGATGCCGCCTGGGGCGTGAGCGCATCCGACGACATCGCGAATCGTCTCCGCGGTCGCTTCCACCTTGTCCCCTGGTATCGCCTGGCGGGCGCTGCGCCACGCGCACAGCCAGGCGGACAGCGCCCCTGAAGCTGTCACCGAGGCGCGGCGGGCGGCCGTAGCCGCCGAGCAGTCAGCGCAGGAAACCACGCGCGCCAACGCCCTTGCCGTCGAGGCGAATCAGATCGCGCGCGTATATATGCGCATTTACTGGTTGGCGGTGTGGCGCGCGTCGCCCGATGAGGTAGCCGGGCGGTGCGAGGCGTCATGTCCGTCGCAGCGGGTCCGATGTCCCGGGCCGACGACGGCCGCGGTGCCTCGTGCCCAAAGACACACGGCGAGTGGCCCATCCGCCCTTTCCGAGGTGTGCCGGGGCGGCGCACAGTGAGGTTTGCCGCCTCGGTGTGGCCGAGGCGGGTGAGTCCTGTCGCTACGCGGAGTCACCCGGGGGTGAATCGATCGGAGGGTAAGGGCTATGGCAACGAATAGGGCGCCGTCGCAACGTTTAACAGTTGTGATGGTGGTGGCCGCGGTGGCGGTCGTGCTGGCCGCGGTGGCGTTGTATTTCTCACTGACGCGTGACGGCGGGGATGACGGTGCGGCGTCGGGAAGTTCGACCGCGGCTACGCCGGTCGTGCCGGGTCTTCCTCCCGAGACCGCATCATCCTCGCCGGAGAGCACGCCGGGTTCGCCGACGACCGGGTTCGCCTATCAGCCGCTGTGGCCGTTCGCCGGCGTCGAAGATGCGGCGGCGTGGCAGCGGGCCTATCGCGAGGGCGGGCACCAGCCGTGGCGGCTCGACGCCGCCACGATTGCGGTGATGTTCACCCAGCAGTATCTCGGTTATCGGAATGTCGACAAGGCGGTGACAACCGACGTGCGGGGCGAACAGGCATGGGTGAGTGTTGGTTTCGACAATCCGGGCGGTCGTCCGGCGGTCGCGGCTGTCCTGCACCTGGCCCGCATCGGCGCGGGCGGCGACGCGCCGTGGGAGGTGGTCGGCAGTGAGGACAGCACACTCACCGTCACCGGCCCGGCGTACGGCTCGACGGTGCGGTCGCCGGTCGTCGCGAGCGGACGGATCACAGGGGTGGACGAGAGTCTGCGCGTGCAACTGCGTCGCGTCGACGCCGCGCGACCGGTGGGCGAGGTCGCCGGGATCGCCGCCGGCGGCACCGACAGCCCCTGGCAGGCAACGGTTCCGTTCACCGCGGCCTGCCCCGGCACCCTGACGCTCGCGGTCTCCACCGGCGGCCACATCGCCGAAGTGGAACGCTTCGCCGTTACCGGGGTGTGGTGCTGACCGGACCGGAGTTCTCCCCGCGCGGACATACGTCACCGGTCCGTCGTGGGCTCGGCAGCAGGGCAGCGCCTACGAGCCGACAACTGCCGGCCGATGCTCCGGCAGCACGGTGGCCAGGTAGGGCTGTTTTTGCTGTGGCGCTGCTGTCCATCACCATTCCGTCTCACTACCCGGGGGCCGCCGTCGGCCGTGGCGCACGCATACCCGGCGACGGAGACCGCAAACAGTCCGATGTGGGCACGGGCGAGCGTGCCTGGCGAAAGCTGTCACTGAGGCAGAACGCAAAACGGCAAATGTGGTCGTGATCACCGAAGAGTTTTCGGTATCCACTGCGGCGAGCCCCGATGCCGGGCGTATCCCGGAGGGCACCGACCCGGCCGGTCGGGCAGATGCCGGGACCTGTTGGGGTGAGAGGCTGATCGCGGCGGTTGCCGACGACCGGGGAGATTCAAGGGCAGCAGCGCGGATTCGGACCAGTCCCGTGCTCTGCCCGGCGGGGCGCATAACCCCGCTAGGGTCACATCATCATCGGCATGTTCGGGAACATACGGTTCCACCAGTCGCGGAACATATCCATGAGTTGATTCATCATCATTGCTGTTCATCTCCCTTCATCAGCGATGTGCTCGGCATACCCCCGTACGCACACGTTGCACGTCGTACTTGCGTTCAACGCGGGATCAGTTCGTGCTGGATGTGCCGGGCAGTTGGGCGTGGACGTGTTCGGGTTCGGGTTCGGTGTACTGGATATAGGCGGGTCGTGGCCGGCGGTCCAGGCGTGGTAGAGGTCGACCGCGTACTTGGGTAGGACCGCGATCAACGCCGAAACAGCGATGGCCGGCCCGCCGGAGACGTCGATCTGGTGCGCGGACTCGAAGCCGACACGGTCCACACCGGCCCGCCCGAGCTCCGTGTGTCGACTACCGCTGCCCGCGTCGGCGAGTCGGCGCAGGCACAGTCGACTCGGCGGGCTCCCTGACTCACCTGGCCGCTTTGCGAACCGGCACCCAGACGGACCCAATCGCCGGCCTCCTCGCCGAACTGGTTCAAACCGCCAACTCGGCCACCGCCTGTTTCGCCGAAATCACCTCGGTGATGCGGAGCGCGGAGTCGCCCGCATACAACGCGGCCCGATCCGCGCACGCTGCCGGCGCATCCTCGGTCGGCACCATGGGACTGAACAATGGCAGCCGTGGGCGTTGCAGGCGCAGTATCGCGGCGTTCAGCCTCTCCGGTGTTACCCGCGCCAAAGGGCCACTCCAGGCATTGATCAGCGCGGGCACCCGCCGCGTTGCACCGTCCTGACCGCACCACCGCGCAGTCACGTTGTTCGGCACCACGCGATGGCGTGCGGGCCACCCGAGCCCGAACACCGTGGTCTCCAGAGTCGTCCGCGCCTCCAGCACCCGGCGCCGGTATTCGGGGTGAGCGCCGGACTCGTGGGTCAGCAAGAACCGAGTGCCCGCAACGACCGCTACCGCGCCGGCGGACAACGCCGCGGCTGTGTCCACGGCGGCGGCAATCCCTCCGGCGAGCAACACCGGCTTGTCGTGGGCAATCGCAACGGCGCGCGGGAGGAATTCGAGTGCCGGAACGGTCCCCACCAGATGGCCCCCTGCCTCTCGGCCCTGGGCGATCAAAGCATCGACACCCCACCCGACGGCAGCGCGGGTTTGCTCCTCGGTGCCGACCATCGTCAGTACGAAGATCCCGGCGTCGTGAAGCTCACGCACCAACGCGCGATCGCCACCGAAAGCCATCACGACCGCGTCGACTCTCGAGTCCAGACAGGCCCGGACGTGATGGCGACGCGCGAACGGCATCAGCAGATTCACCACCACAGCCCGCTCGGGAGCCTCCTCACGCACCCGGCTGATCGCGGCGCGCAGTTCGACTGGGGGCATCATGCCGATGGTCCCGAGCCCTCCAGCCGCCGCAACCGCGGCAGCGAGGCGCCCGCCTGCAATTCCTCCACCCATACCGGCCTGCACGACAGGCACATCCAGGCAGAGCCTATCCAGAAGATCCACATGTCAGACCCTATGCGCACGTGACCGCCGGCGTGCGCTGCACCCGAGTCACAAAGTCCGGTCGCCCACGCTGCATCGAGACACTTTCCGACCTATGTCGGTGGTCGGCCGCACGGCGCGGCCGCCGGTTGCGCTCGCGCAGCGTTGTCCCTCGGGCCGGCCGGGCGAGGGCCTCGATCTCCGCCTCCTGCCGATCGCGCACCCATCGAGTGCGCGCCAGGGGTGTAGTCGGGGCAGCCAGGCAGGGACGGCGGTGCGGTAGCGCTCGTATTGCGCACCGTAGCGTGCGGTGAGGGTCGCCTGTTCGTAGGCGAGTACGAGCGGTTGACCCGCGTAGGTGTCGAATTGCTCGACCTCGCCGATGAAGATGACGTGGTCACCGGCCTCCACCCGCTGCACCGTCCGACACTGAAAGCGGGCTATGCTGTTGTCCAGCAACGGAACTCCGGCAATACCGTCGTGGTGGGCGAGCCCGGCGAACTTGTCCACGGCATCACCATCTTCGGTCTGTGCGCTGGCCATGGCCTTCCGCGTGTACCGCGACTTCTTCAGCGGCGCAAAGGAATCGGCGGAGACGGCGCCGCAGGCGCGTCCAGGCCACGACTCGGTCGAAGGTAGCGAGTCTCGGTGCGTTCACTCAGCCGGGGTAGCGGGCGAGTGCCTGTAGCCAGTGCAAAGTCGGTGTCGATGCGATGGCGCGGATCAGCGGTGCGCATTGCTGCGCGCCTGCGCGCGGATGAGCTGGTCGGCGGTCCACAGCGGTTGCAGCATGTGCCAGTCGGCGGGGTGGGCGGCGATTCCGGCGGCGAACCGGTCGGCCAGAGCCTGAGTGGTCTGCTGCGCTCCGCCGGTGGTGGCGATCGGTGCGCCGACGTGAAATCCCCAGCCGGACGGAGTGAACCAGCAATGTACCGGCAGCAGCGGTGCGCCGGTGTCGATCGCCAGCCGGGCTGGACCGGCGGGCATGCGCGCCGGCTCGCCGAAGAAGGTGACCGGCACTCCGGCACCGGTCAAATCGCGTTCACCGAGCAGTCCGACTGTCCGTCCCTGTCGCAGCCGCGCGGCCAGCAGGTCGAACGGTGGGGCTGTGCCACCGGTGAGCGGGACGATCTCGAAACCCAAGCGTTCACGGAACCGGACGAAGCGCCGGAACAGCGATTCCGGCCGCAGTCGCTCGGCGACGACGGTGGGGGAACCTATCCGTTGCACCAGCCAGATCCCTGCCACGTCCCAGTTGCCGCTGTGCGGCAACGCCAGCACCGCGCCGTGTCCGCGGGCGAGCGCCTCGTGGATATGTTCGAGTCCGGTGGCTGCGGAGTCGACGGTCTCGGCCAGCCGCATCGGATCCATCGAGGGCAACCGGAAGGTTTCGCACCAATAGCGTGCGTAGGAGCGCATGCTCGCGCGCATGAGGTCGTCCGGCACCTGCGAGGGGGTAGTGTCCAGCACTCTGGCCAAGTTGCGCCGTAGCTGAACCGGACCGCCATCTCTGGTCGCGCGATCGGCCGCGAGACCGAACAGGCCCAGCGCCCACTGCTGCGGCAGGGCGCGCACCAACTGCCAACCGGCCGCGTAGCCGAGATCGAGTGCGCGATCCTTCCAGGTCAACGCTGGTCCTCGGAGCTCCATCGGCGCTCCGCCTCCGCTCGTGTGGTGCGATCTCGTCGTTCTCCGGGACTGATCATCAGCAGTTCGTCCACGGTGGGTCGCCGGTGGCGGAAGCGGCGTTCCTTGCGGGTCATAGCGACGTTCCTGCCTCAGAGGTGTATCAGCCGCGTCCCGGTGTCCATGATCTACTCCTGCTGCAGGGTGAAGGCGTCCGCCATCGCGGAGTGGGCGGTACGGCTGTCGGTGGATGGAAGGATCACGCGTAGCACCGTGACGGCGGAATTGGAGCCGGCGACGTACATCGTGTTCCGCAACCGGAACCGGTACGGCTCGAGGCCGATCGAATGTTCTGCCACTGTCACCTGCCGTGGCGGTGGGGACCAGCTGTCCGGATCGTAGACGATCCGATCGACCCGGCCCAGCCGAGTTGTCAAGGCCGCCAACAGTTCTGGAAGCTCGGTAGCGAGATCGGTAGACCTGGGCCACCACGCGCCGTCGATGTTGTCCGAATGGCGGTCTTCCGGCTTCAGCCGCAGTCGCGGTGGATGGTGGGTGGCCGCAGGTTCGTGAAGTCGGTTCGAGGGTTGAGCCGGGGCGTTCGAGGTGTGTTCGGGAAAGGGGTCGAGATAGTGCCGGATCGCTTCCTGGAAGGCCTCGGTCTTGTGAGCGATTGCCATAGTGACCGGTCCTTTGCTCGTCGAGATGGAGCGTGGTGGCCGAAATAATCGGCACTCGACCTGTGCCCGATTTCGCATCGACAGCTCGGGACGCTGTGGTCGGTGCTGACAGATATGCGGTCCCTCCAGTAGACGCCCATGTAAAGGTGATGTCAACGCTGTAGGTCTACACTTCATCGCTACAGCATTTCCGGCAGTGAGCGAGGCTGTGCCATGGACGAATCGTCACCGGACCGCCAGGGTTTCGCGGACGGTACCCACGCGGATCGTGCCGCGAACGGTCGTGTGGCCGGCCAGGTCACGCGTGCCGGCGTGCTGGCGGCCGCACTGGCGATTGTCGATAACGACGGCGTCGAGGGGTTATCGATGCGCCGTTTGGCCGACGTGGTGGGCCGGGACCCGATGGTGATCTACCGGCATGTACCGAACAAGGCGGCGGTGCTCGACGGTGTGGCCGAGCTCGTCTTGGGGCAACTGAGAGTGGACAGTTCCGACCCGGATTGGGGCGGCCGATTGCGGATAGTCGCTCGCGATTTCCGCGAACTGGCGCTGTCACATCCGCGGGTGGTGCCATTGCTGGTGACGCGACCACTGGCAACGCCGCTCGGGCAGCGTTCCCAGGCGGTGTTACGGCCGCTGGAGGACGTACTGGCATTGCTCACCCGTGCCGGTTTCTCCGGTGCCGACGCGCTGCATATCTATCGCGCTCTGTTCGGTTTCCTTTATGGCCATGTCCTCAATGAGCTGCAGGAATTGGTGGAACGTCCGGAAGAGTCCGACGAAGTATTGCGACTCGGCCTGCATCGGCTGCCGGTCACCGAGTTCCCGTTACTGCGCCAACTCGCGCCGGTGCTGGCCGACTACGACGGTGAAGCCGAGTTGGAACGCGGGCTCGACATCCTGCTGGCCGGCCTTACAGCCACCCTGCCGAAGCCTGGCGAGGGTGCCACTGCACTCGATGTCACCGTCGACAGGGGAAAGACGTGACCATCGAGGTTTGTCGGCGACCGATATCGTTCTCTCGCGCGAGGTACTCGCACTGCGCTCGGGTCGCATCGAGTAGCGACCCGAGGGCGGTGAGGGCAGTACCGCCCGCCGCCACCTCCCCTGAAGAGTTCACGCTCTAGGTGCAACAAAGTGGGGCGAAGGCGGCCCTGCACTCAGCGCTGATCGGCGGCCGGGCCCGCAATCGTGTTCACCGGTGGGGGTTCGATCTGAGCTTTCGTATGCTCGGGAGCGTGGTCGAGATCAACTCTGCCGCCGCCATGGTGCAGGTTCTGCGTCGCGTGGGTGCCTCTGTCGATGATGTTGCGCGCATCCTCTCTCGGGATACGGAGGCAATCGCTCGCAGGGTGCGGAGCACCAAGGGCGTGCTTGAAAATGCAGACAGTGACGTTGCATCGGCCGTTCGCAGTACCGTCGCCGACCACCGCAAGGCGTCTTCGCACTACTCGGGGATCTACCCGGGCAGGTGGCACCAACTCTCGGTACGTCGGGTCGAGAACGGCCCCGCGCGGGTGGCCGACGAGCTCGAGCGAATCTACCGGGCCGGAGACAGATCACGGTGGGCCAATTACGACCCCAAGCTATTCCAGCAAGGCCACCGTTCGCTCGAAATGTGGTTGAAGACCGAGGGCCCGTTGGCGCCGCTGAGCGAGCATTACGGCCTGAACTGCTGGGAGATGGTCACTTACGCTGCGACACGAGCGGGCGTCTTGGACAAACCTCGACTACGCGAATTGATCGAACTGCGGCGACGTCCCGACGGCACCTGGAATGGTGACCATCTCGACATGTGGCTGCAGCGGATGGGGGACTGGCTGATTCCTGAGGGCCGGCGCACATATACCGGCGCGCCCGGTGGCCCGGTGCCGGAGCGGGGCGACATTGTGATGTGGAACGCGAATGCCGAACATGTCACCGTGGCAACCGGACGTACGGGAGCGGATGGGTCTCCGGAGCTCTATTCGTCCTGGTACCTGCCGAAACATCCGCTGACGTGGGATGAAGTCACCAAGTCCTTTTCCCAGGTCACGGATTCGGTGCAGATCACGACGGTCGATGAGTTGACGAAAGGGATGTACGCCTTGCGTTACAAGGGGGAGCCCTGCTACGACCCGACTGTACCTTTCGAGATCATTTTCGGGCGCGGCCCGTGGTGAGTGGCGGCAGGTTCGTTCCGGTTGCGGGGCGGAGTGGGCGGGCAGGGTTTTCGCCGGCGTCGAGCCCACGAAAACTCGTCGGGCCCGGATCGTCCACCACGAGCAGGACCCAACGACCGACGCCACCGCCGAAAGTGCCTGGAATACCTGCTACCACAACTAGGTCGTGTCTCCCAAATGATGTGAGCCATTCGACGATGAGAGCCAGTGTGAATCCGGCGCGGTAGGTCAGGGCGAGCTTGTCGTAGCGAGCCGCGACTGCGCGCCAGTGTTCGGCCTTGTCGAACGCGAGCTCGACCACGTTGCGTCGTGTGTATTCGACCTTGCCGAAGCCTGGCGGCCGTCCACCGA
>NZ_JBMVFU010000032.1:0-81571 GCF_049538315.1 Nocardia sp. AB354
CTTGGTCTTCCACGCCCCGGGCCACGATCAGCGTCGTTTCCTGGATCTGTTCGCACGCGACCTCGCCCCACGCCTGCGCGCACTCTGAGCGCCGCCTCTGCCGCAGCGGATGTCACGTCCGGTCCATCGGGACCGGACGTGACATCCGTGCGTTCGGCGCGGCCTTGGGCTGCTCAGTTCCGGGTCAGGGCGAACAGGCGCAGATCGCGCGTCGTGCGGCTGCGGTAGGCGGCATAGGCTTCGGTCGTCTCCACGAACCGGTCGAAGATCCGCTGCTTACGCTCCGGATCCTCGATCAGCTGTGCGCGCACCGGAATGCTCTGTCCCGCAAGGGTTACGGTCGCCTCGGGGTCTGCCAGCAGGTTGGCGGTCCACGCCGGATGGCTGGACTGACCGAAGTTGCTGCCGATCACGTACAGCGTGTCGCCGTCGTGGACGTACAACAGCGGGGAGGTGCGGGGCTGCCCGGACTTGCGGCCGGTGGTGGTGAGCAGGACGATCGGCGCGCCGATCGGTCCGAGCACGGTGTAGCGAGCGCCGGTGCGCTGCAACACCTTCCGGTCCAGCGGGGTGAGGGTGCGGACCACCCGCGAACCGAACTTCGTCGCGGCGAACGCGCTCGCGGTGCGTCCGAGCAGACCGGTCCGCGAACCCCACTGCCGATCCGGAAACTGTGCCGTCATGGACAGTGATCCTAAGGCTCCGGCCGCAGTCGCGAGGGCGGGTGAGAGCGTTTACCGCCGGATCGCGGCCGCGAATTCGTAGCCCCGGCGCCAGTCGCCGTCGCGCGGCGCGGTGAGCAGGTGTTCCACACCCGCCTCGGCATAGGCGTCGAACAGTTCCCGGGCTTCGCCGAGCTCGGCGGGTAGCGGCGTGACGACTGAGACAGTCGGTGTGTTCCGGCCGAACTCCGCGGCGAATTCGGTCACTTCCTTTGTGGCAGTAGCTACTTCCTGCGGCGCGAGGCCGATCGCGAGCCAGCCGTCGGCGAATTCGGCCGCCCGGCGCCGGGCACGCGGACCGTCGCCGGCCACCAGAATCGGCGGAACCTTCGCACCGGGTGCGAGCGTGACCTCGGTGCCGTCCGGCAGGACCGCGGGCCGGCCCGCGATCAGGTCGGGCAGTACGCGCAGATTCTCGTCGGTGCGCCGGCCCCGGTCGGCGAACGACAACCCGGCCGCTCGCCAGCCGATATCGCCGTGGGCGGGATTGCCGGTGCCGACACCCAGCAGGAGCCGATCCGAGGACACGTACTGCAGCGCGCCGATCTGCTTGGCCGCCCACGCGGCCGGGCGCAGTGCGAGCAGCAGCACGCCGTAGCCGATCCGAATCCGTTCGGTCACCGCCGCCGCGGTCGCCAGCGTGACCGAACTCTCCAGAATCGGCGCGCTGGCCACGAGGTGGTCGGTCGACCACACCGAATCGAGCCCGACCTCCTCGGCGAACCGCGCCGCGGCGCCGACATCGCCGATGATCGGCTGCTGGGGATCGGGAGTGGAGGTGGGGAGGAAGGTTCCGAGTTGCATGAGACAAGACTATGGGCTGATCGTGAGCCGTTGAATGGTCGAGAAGCGCACGAGTATGTCCGTAACACTCATCGAGCCCGCTTGCAGAACCAGTCCACAGTCAGCCGAATGTGATTTCACCGGCACCGCCCGTGCGGACGACCGCGGGCGCGGATCCCCTCACTAAGCTCGGGACCATGGCCGAACCCGCACCCTCCATCGTGTTCATCGCGTCACTGGAAGGTGACACCGGCAAATCCACCGTGGCGCTGGGCATGTTGCAGATGCTCTCGGCGACGACGCCGCGGGTGGGCGTCTTCCGGCCGATCACCCGGTCCAACCGCGGCCGCGACTACATTCTCGAGCTGCTGCTCGAACACTGCACCGCCGATATCGACTACGACCAGGCGGTCGGGGTGACCTACGAGCAGGTGCACGCCGATCCCGACGCCGCGATCAGTGAGATCGTGATGCGCTTCCACGAGGTCGCCAAGGTCTGCGACGCCGTGGTGGTGGTCGGCAGCGACTACACCGATGTCGCCGGGCCCAGCGAACTGCGCTACAACGCCCGGATCGCGGTCAACCTCGGCGCGCCGGTCCTGCTGGTGCTGCGCGGGGCCGGTCGCAGCCCCGAGGAGGTCGTGCAGGTCGCCCGGGTCTGCGAGGCCGAACTCGAACACGAGCACGCGCAGCTCATGGCGATCATCGTCAACCGCTGCGATCCCGAGCGGCTCGAGGACGTGCGGAAGGCGATGGGGGTGCTGCCCTGTCCGTCGTGGACGATGCCGGAGGTGCCGCTGCTGACCGCGCCGACCATGAACGAACTCTGCGAGGCCATCGACGGCACCGTCTACTCGGGCGATCCGGAACTGCTGCAGCGCGAGGCGCTGAAGGTGATGGTCGGCGGGATGACCGCCGAGCACATTCTCGAGCGGCTCAGCGACGGCGTCGCGGTGATCGTGCCGGGCGACCGCTCCGACGTCCTGCTGTCGCTGGTGAACGCGCACGAGGCGGAGGGATTTCCGTCGCTGTCGGGCATCATCATGAACGGTGGCATGTTGCCGGATCCGGCGATCGCGCGCCTGATGGAGGGCCTCAAGCCGAAACTGCCCATCCTCACCACGCAGCTGGGCACATTCGACACCGCCAGCGCCGCCGCCCACACCCGCGGGCGGGTCTCGCTCAGCAGTATGCGCAAGGTCGACACCGCGCTGGCGCTGATGGAGCAGCGGGTGGACAGCCGGAAGCTGCTGGATCTCATCGAAGTTCCGGTGCCGTCGGTGGTCACTCCGCAGATGTTCGAATATCAGCTGGTGGAACGGGCTCGTGCCGATCCGCGCCGGATCGTGTTGCCGGAGGGCGACGACGATCGCATCCTGCGGGCGGCCGGCCGCGTGCTGCAACGCAAGATCGCGGAGCTGACCATCCTCGGTGACGAGGCCACCGTACGTGCCCGTGCGGCCGAACTCGGCGTCGATATCGAGGCCGCCCAGGTACTCGATCCGCGGACCAGCGAGTTGCGCGCGGAGTTCGCCGAAGAGTTCGCGCGGCTGCGCGCGCACAAGGGAATGACGGTCGAGCGGGCCCGCGAATACATGGCCGACATCTCGTATTTCGGCACCATGATGGTGCACCGGGGCATCGCCGACGGCATGGTCTCCGGCGCCGCGCACACCACCGCGCATACGATTCGGCCCTCATTCGAGATCATCAAGACCGAACCCGGCGTCTCGACGGTGTCCAGTGTGTTCCTGATGTGCCTGGCCGATCGGGTGCTGGCCTACGGCGACTGCGCGGTGGTGCCGGATCCGACCTCCGAACAGCTCTCCGATATCGCGATCTCCTCCGCCCGCACCGCGCAGCAGTTCGGGATCGAGCCCCGGGTGGCGATGCTGTCGTATTCGACGGGCGAGTCCGGTTCGGGTGCCGATGTCGACAAGGTCAGGGCCGCAACCGAACTCGTGCACCGGCGCGCGCCGCAGCTGCCGGTGGAGGGGCCGATCCAGTACGACGCCGCGATCGAACCGACGGTCGCCAGCGCCAAACTCCCGCATTCCGATGTCGCCGGGCGCGCGACGGTGTTCATCTTCCCGGACCTCAATACCGGTAACAACACCTACAAGGCCGTGCAGCGCAGCGCGGGCGCGGTGGCGATCGGACCGGTGCTCCAGGGATTACGCAAACCGGTCAACGACCTGTCGCGCGGCGCCCTGGTGGCCGACATCGTGAACACTGTGGCTATTACGGCGATTCAGGCGCAGCAGCAGGAGGCACGGTGAGCGACCATCGCGCAGCGGCTCGCTGTGCCGACCGGGTGCGGGTGGCCCGCAGGACACAGGAGGCACGGTGAGCGACCATCGCGCAGCGGCTCGCTGCGCCGACCGGGTGCGGGTGGCCCGCAGGACACAGGAGGCGCGGGTTTGATGCAGGTATTGGTGATCAATTCGGGGTCGTCGTCGATCAAATATCAACTGCTGGACCCGGTTTCGGCGCATGTGGCGGCGTCCGGGCTGGTGTCGCGCATCGGGGAGCCGGTATCCGAGGACGAGGTCACCGTCGAACATCACAGTGACGGAAAGAATTTCGAACACACCGGCCAGATCTCCGATCACGCCGCCGGGCTGCGGGTGGTCTTCGACCTGTTCGCCCGCAGCGGTCACGATCTGAGCGGCGAGGGGCTCTCGGCGGTCGGACATCGGGTCGTGCACGGTGGCGAGGTCTTCTACGAACCGACCCTGATCACCGATGCCGTGGTGGAATCCATCGACAAACTCTCCACCCTGGCGCCACTGCACAACCCGGCCAACGTCACCGGTATCCGTTCCGCGCGTGCCCTGCTGCCCGATCTCCCGCAGGTCGCGGTTTTCGACACCGCCTTCTTCCACGGACTGCCCGACGCCGCGAAGACCTATGCCATCGACGCCGGTGTCGCCGCCGCGCACGGTGTCCGGCGCTACGGGTTTCACGGCACCTCGCACGAGTACGTGTCCGGGCGGGTGTCCGAACTGCTCGGCGGCGACCCGTCCGAGCACAACCAGATCGTCCTGCATCTGGGCAACGGCGCCTCGGCCTCGGCGATTCGCGGCGGCCGGGCCGTGGACACCAGCATGGGACTGACGCCGCTGGAGGGACTGGTGATGGGCACCCGGTCCGGCGATATCGATCCGGGTATTCCGCTGCACTTGGCGCGGACCGCGGGGCTGGACATCGACGGCATCGACGAACTGCTCAACCGCCGCTCCGGCATCAAGGGGTTGTCCGGGGTCAACGACTTCCGGCAGTTGTTCGGGCTGATCGAATCCGGCGATGCCGCGGCGCGTTTGGCGTATGACGTCTACGTGCATCGGTTGCGCCATTACATCGGCGCCTATCTGGTGGATCTGGGCCGGGTCGACGCGATCACCTTCACCGCCGGAGTCGGGGAGAACAACGCGCAGGTGCGCGCCGACGCGCTGGCCGGGCTGGAACGCTTCGGCATCGCGGTGGATCCGGTGCGCAACACCGCGAAAGATCGTGCGGCGCGCCGTATTTCGCCGCCGGACGCGGAGGTGGCCGTGCTGGTGGTGCCGACCGACGAGGAACTGGCCATCGCCCGCGCGGCCGCCGCGCTGGTGGGCTGAACGGGGCTCAGAACCAGCTCTTGGCGCGAATCGCGTTCGCCAGATCCACCAGCGCGTACCGGTGCGTCCGGCCGGGGGCGGTGCGGGCCAGTGCGCGCAGGCCCGATTCGATCCCCCGCCGCAGCCCGCGTTCGGTGAACGGTTGTCCGAGCAGGGTGCGGTCGGACGCCTGAGGGCGGTTCCCGGCCTGCAACCACGCCAGGGCGGTGCCGAGGACCAGGACCCGCAGCTGCGCGACCCGGCGTTCCGCGGCGGGCAGCGCCTGCAACCGCGCCGCGGCGACGTGCAGGGTCGACTCCGCCGGCCGATCGGTGCCGACGTGCGCCTGCCGGCGATCGCCGCCGCCTTCGGACTCCGTGTCGCCGGGCTCGGTGGGGTGTCCGGTGAGGAGTAACAGGACCGCGGTCAGCCGCGCCTCGGTGTAGTGGCGGGAGGCGGAGGGGACCTCGTCCAGGGCCGCCACCGCCGCGGTGACCCGGCCGTCGGCGGCCAATTGCCGGGCGAGCCCGAAGGCCGCGCTGACCACGCCGCGGTCGGTCCGCCACACCGTCGCGTAGAACTTCTCGGCGCAGTGCCGCCACTGCGCGGGGTCCGGCGAATCCCACTGTTGCAGAACCAGTTCCGCGGTCGCGGCGATCGCGAGTTTGGGTGCGATCTCACCGGGCAGCGCGCACAGCACCGCGTCGAAACAGTCGTAGGCGCGTTCGTAATCCTGCTCGCGCAACGCGATCAGGCCCTGGAACCAGTCGGTGCGCCAATCCTGTACGCCCAGGTGACCGAGCAGCTCGCGGGCCGCGGCCGGCTGGTCGAGATCGAGGTGGATGCGCACCTCGGCCAGGGTGGCCTCGGTGGCGAAACTGTCCGGCGCGCCACCCGGCGCGGTCTCGGCTCGGCGCCGCGCGGCCCGCACCGCGTCGAGGGCATGCTCCGGTTCGGAATGCACGGTCCCGGCCAGCAGCGCGGCCGAGGGATCGGCCGGATCGATCAGCGGCACCGGCAGGGCGGCGGCGATATCGCGGGCCGCGAGACTCTTGTCGCGGACCACGCCGTCGGCGTAGACGTCGGTCTGCCCGATCAGCTCGTCGGTGCCGAAACTGGTACGCGGCGGGCTGAACAGCGTCGAGAGCTGCGGATGTTCGGTTCCGGTGTCGGTGGCCAGGATTTCGCGCAGCACACCCGCGAGCTGTGTGGTCATCACCCGGGCCGAGGGGAAACGGCGGTCCGGATCGGGATCGGTCGCGGTCAGCAACAGCCGATGCAGGAATTCGTACCGAGCCAGCACCGGTTCGATGTCCGGATGCGGGATGCCGTCGGTGTAGCGGCCGGCGACCATCGGGATGTTCACGGTCAGCACCGCCAGGGTCCGGCCGACCGTGTAGATGTCGGTGGCCGCGGTGGGGCCGGTGGTGGCGATCTCGGGCGCCTGGAAACCCTTGGTGCCGTAGAGATTTCCGTACGAGTCGAAGGGAGCCGTCGCGCCCAGGTCGATCAGTTTCACCTGGTCCTCGGTGACCATGATGTTGTCGGGCTTGAGGTCGTTGTAGGCCAGCTCGAGCGCGTGCAGATATTCCAGCGCGGGCAGGATCTCCAGGATGTAGGCGATCGCCTCGGGCACCGGCATCCGCTCCGGCCGCGGATGTGTGTCGAGCAGATCGCGCAGCGAACGTCCGCCCACGTACTCCATGACGATGTAGCCGATCGGCGAGCCGCCGGGCCCCGGATGTTCGACGAAGTTGTGAATCTTGACGATGCTCGGATGGGCCAGTTCGGCCAGATATTGCCGTTCGGCGACGGCGACCGCCTGGGCCTCGGCATCGCCGCCGTGCAGCAGGCCCTTCAACACCACCCAGCGGTCGCTGACATTGCGATCGATCGCGAGATAGATCCAGCCGAGTCCGCCGTGCGCGATACAGCCCTGGATCTCGTACTGTCCGGCGACGCGATCGCCGGCACGCAGATAGGGGCGGAAATCGTAAGGGGCGCCGCAGTTGTCGCAGATTCCGACGGCAGTGGCGGCGTGGGCAGGCGTCGTGCGCCCGACCGGCCGGCCGCAGCGCCAGCAGTACCGCCGCCCCTCGGCCACCACCGGATCGGCGAGGACGGCCACCATCGGATCCATCTGCGGCACAGTGGGAATCGGCACCAGGCCGGCGCCCAGGCGGCGCACGGTCGGGCGGGAGCGGACCGTGCGCCCGCTGCGCCCGGTGGGGCGACTCGGCTCGCTCGCATACGACGAGGTGTCGGGACCTCCGGTGCCGGTCGCGGCGGCAGCGGTGTCGGGGCCGGTGAAAGGCGTTGCGGCCGTGGATGCGTCGGCGCGCTGCGTGCCGGGGGTGTTCCGCGGCCCTGGGGGGTGCTGAGTTCCCGGGGTGCGCTGGGTCTGGGGGTGGTGCCGTGTCCCGGGAGTTCGCTGGGTCGGCGGCGGTTCCGGGGCACGGCGGGGCTGCGGTGTCGTCGGATTGTCGCCGGTATCCGGGGTGGAGGTGAGCGACGTCGGCGGGGGATCGGATTCGGAGAATGCGTGGTTTTCGGACATCGATCAGTCCCGATAGGTCGGTTCCGGCGGTCCGGCCGCGGGACCCAGCGCGGGCGCCAGCCAATGCTGATAGAGCCGATCCCAGGTCCCGTCGGTGCGCAACCGCTGCAGGGTGGCATTCACGAATCGGACCATATCGTCGTTCCCCTTCGGCACGCCGACGCCGTAGGGTTCGTCGCTGAGGGCAGGACCCACCACCTCGGCGTAGGGATCCTGCGCCGCCAGCCCGGCGAGCAGCGCGTCGTCGGTGCTGACCGCGTCGACCTGGCGCTGCTGCAACACCACCAGGCAGTCCGCCCAGGTCGGGACCGTCATGATCGCGGCCGTCGGCTGGATGTGTCGAATCCGGTCGAGGGAGGTGGTGCCGCCCACCGCGCATACGCGTTTGCCGGCCAGATCCGCCATCGAGCCGATGCCGGAGCCCTTCACGGCCAGCACGCGCTGATGCGACATCAGATACGCGGTGGAGAAGTCCACGCGCTGACGTCGATCGCAGGTGATGGTCATGGTCTTCACCACGACGTCGACGCTGTGATCCTGCAGTGCCCGTTCGCGATCCGCCGAGCCGAGGATCCGGTATTCGATGCGGCGCGGATCGCCGAACAGATCGCGCGCGATCTCGGCGGCGACGTCGACGTCGAATCCGGCCAGGGTGCCGCTGATCGGATCGCGGAAGCTGAACAGATTGCTGCCCGGGTCCAGGCCGACCAGCAGGCGCCCGCGCGCGCGGACGGCGTCGAGGGCCGGTCCGTGATCGGCGCCGGGACGCAGGCTGGCGGTGGGATTGCCGCATTGTGGTTCGAGATCGGATGCGGGGGCCGACTGCGGTTGTGTCACAACGGCATTGGCGGGCAGTGGCGGTTCGGTGTAATTGCCGCTGCCGCCGGTGCGCGGGGTGGCCGGCGCACCGCCGCAGCCCCCGGCCAGCAGAGCCGATGCCGCCAATGCCGCTGCCGCGACCCGCCTCGCCCTCATCGGTACTCCCTCAAACGCGGCCACAACCCGGCCACCACGAACACCGCCGCCAGCGCGGCCAGCGTGAGTGCGCCCGGCGCCAGGAAATCCAGCGCACGCGCGGCATCGGATATTTCCCCGCGCAACGTATTTCGCGTTTCCCCCATGCCGGCGGCGAGCGCGGTGTCGAGGGTGTCGACGGCGGCGCTGGCCTGCGCCGGGGCCGCGCCGATCGCCACCACGGTGGCCGCCGGGAAATCGCCGCGGCCCAGCGCGTCGTTCATCCGCTGATGTGCCGAGCGCCAACGGCCCAGTGCCGCATGCGCATTGCGCACATCGTCGGCCCCCGGTGCGTCGCCGGGATAGTGGGTGAGCAGATCGTCGAGCCGCGCGGTGGCCGTGTCGTAGGTGTGGTCGTAGTCGCCGCTGGCATCGCGGCGCACCAGTTTCAGCGTCTCCGCCGCTCGCGCCTGCTGGGCGAGGATGCGGCTCTCGGTGAGCTGTGCGCCCGGGACCGCGCCGTCGTCGCGTCCCGAGCTGGTCGCCACCGCCGAGAACGATCCGGCGATCACCGTCCAGGCCAGCAGGATCAGCAGAATGCCCGAGGCCACCAGCAGCCCCGGATTGAGCACCCGATGCCAGCGCCGGGCCAGGTAGAACTGCGCCGCCACCAGTGCGGCGAGGGTCAGGATCGGCAGTACGATCGCCGCCCACGGCGGCCGCACGTGCCGGCGCTGGGTCGCCGCGATCGCCGCGGACCGGTGCTCCTGCAACTCCTGTGCGGTCGGAAGCATGGTGGTCTGCATGAGATTCGACGCCTCACTCAGATAGGCGGCGCCGACGGGATGGCCTTCGCGATTGTTGGCGCGTGCGGTCTCGATCAGCCCGGTGTAGACCGGCAGTTCGGTGGCCACACCGGTGCGCAGGCGGGTGTCGGCGTCGGGCGTGGCCGAGCCGGGCGTGCCGGCGTTGTCGGACTGGGCCACCAGTTCGGCCGCGGCCTCACCGACCGCCTGGTCGTAGCGATCGCGCACCGGTTTCGGCTCCAGCCCGCCCGAGATGAAGGCGGTGCCGGCGGCCGCGTCGGCCACCGACAGCGAGGTGTAGAGATGCTGGGCGGAATTGGCGTCGGGTTCGGCCTCGTCGAGCAGATAGTCCAGGGCGTGCTGGCGGTTGCCCACCTCGCCCGAGGTCACGGCGCCCGCGACCAGGCACAGCCCGAGCAGCAGCAGGCCCAGCGCGATCAACCGGGCGGGGGACGAGCGCGCGAACGCCCGGACATCGGTCGCGTCGAGCCGGCTGCGCACGGCGGCCGCCGCGGCCCGCGGGGACAGCTCGTCGAGCTGCGAATGCCCGATTCGAGCCATGCCCACCTCCGTTCGTTCAGCGGGTTGCATTGTGCGGACTGAGCTTATTGTGGTCGTACCGGTACCGCCCGATATGTGTCGGTCACGACGGCGGTACCCGGAGGCCGGCGATCAGGACGCCGGCGCGGATCGGGACGAGGCGGAGCATGCGCGGTGACGGAGACGGCTTCTTGGAAAGCCCCGATGGGACGCGGCAGTGGGGCCTGTTCGGGGCCGCCGGACTGCTGCTGCGGGCACCCCGGCAGGGCGGCGGCGCGCTGGTGCTGCTGCAACATCGGGCGCCGTGGAGCCATCAGGGCGGAACGTGGGCGCTGCCCGGTGGTGCACGCGACAGTCATGAGACCAGCGTGCACGCTGCGGTGCGCGAGGCGCAGGAAGAAGCCGGAATCGATCCGGATGCGGTGCGGGTGCGCGGCAGCCGGGTGACGAGTACCGCGGACTCCGGCTGGACCTACACCACCGTGGTGGCCGATGTGTCGGAAACCTTGGCTACCACGGCAAATCGCGAAAGTGCGGAGCTGGCGTGGGTTCCCGAGGAGGAGGTCGACGCCCGGCCGCTGCATCCCGGATTCGCCGCCGCATGGCCCGGATTGCGGGCGGCCGCGGCCCGGCTCGAACTCGACGGCCTCGCCGAGGCGGCCGCCATCGCGGCGGCGCTGCCGCGCACGGTCGACCTCGCCGATCGCGGATTCCTGTGGCTGGACGCCCACGACTCCGCCGCGCCGACCGCCCGGATCGCGCAGCGCGAGAACGGATCCGGCGGATTCGTGCGGTACGAGGAAACGCTGGTCCTGACCCTGGACCAGGTGCTGGGCTGAACGCCGTGTGTGAATAGCCGTGTCCTCCCCATGTGTACGGCTGTGGATCAGTTCGCCGCGTTCTCCAGCAGCCGCTGTTTGAGTTCGCGGGCGGCGGCCTGAGGATCGCGCGCCGCGGTGATGGCACGCACCACGACCACCCGGTCGGCGCCGGCCGCGAGCACCTCCGGCAGGCGGTCGCGATCGATACCGCCGATCGCGAACCACGGCCGGGTCGGATGCGACTCCGCGGTCGACCGCACCAGCTCGATACCCGCCGCGGTGCGGCCCGGTTTGGTCGGTGTGTTCCACACCGGCCCGGTGCAGAAGTAGTCGATGTGCTCGTCGACGACCGCGAGTCCGGCCTGATTGCGATTGTGGGTGGACCGGCCGATCACCACATCGGGCCCGACGATCCGGCGGGCGTACCAGGGCGGCAGGTCGCCTTGGCCCAGATGCAGCACGTCGGCGCCGGCGGCCAGCGCGATATCGGCGCGATCGTTGACGGCGACCAGCGCGCCGTGGCGGCGGGCGGCGGCCTTCAGTTCGGCCAGCGCACCGAGTTCGGCACCGGCCTCGAGCGGCCCGAACTTCGCTTCGCCGGCCGAACCCTTGTCACGCAGCTGGATGATGTCGACGCCGCCGGAGAGCGCCGCCTCGGCGAACGCGGCCAGATCACCGGTATCGCGCCGGGCGTCGGTGCACAGGTAGAGCCGGGCCGAGGCCAGGCGTTCGCGCGGTGCCATCGGGCGTTGCGGTTGGGACGGTTGCACGGCTTCGACCGTAGCCGCGCTACCGTGGAGAGGCGAAACAAGAGGGCATTCCCGCAGCGATGGCGGCCGCGCGGGAACGCCGATTTCCCGGTGTCGGCCGTGCACGGCGCGGTGGGTGCGAGTCCGGGACCCGAGCGAGGTGGAGTGATGCGAAGTCTGGCCGTCGTCGGTGGGGGTGTGATCGGTCTGGCGGTGGCCTGGCGGGCCGCCGAACAGGGCTGGTCGGTGACGATTCTCGATCCCGGCGTGGGGTCCGGCGCGTCCTGGGTCGCGGGCGGCATGCTCGCCCCGCTCTCGGAGGGCTGGCCCGGCGAGGACGATCTGCTCGAATTCGGTGCCGCCTCGCTGCGGCGGTGGCCGGAATTCGGCGCGCGGCTGCGCGAGGCCACCGGGGTCGACGTCTTCGTGGCCGGACAGACCCTCACCCTCGCGCTGGACGCGGCCGATGCCGCCGACCTGCGCACGATCGCCGACTTCTGCGGCACCCGCGGATATCCGATGCGCGTGCTCGACCGGGCCGGGGTCCGCGCGACCGAGGCCGGTCTGTCGCGCACCGTCCGGGCCGGCCTGCTCGCGGTGGACGAACCGGCGGTGGACAACCGCCTGCTCCTCGACGCCCTCCGCCGGGGTTGTGCACAGGCCGGTGTGCACATCGAGCCCGTGTCGGTGGCGGCGGTGGACGAACTCGACCACGACCGGATCGTGCTGGCCGCGGGTTCGGCCAGCGCCCGGCTGTGGGATCTGCCGGTGCGGCCGGTCAAGGGCGAGATCCTGCGGTTGCGCCGGCGTCCGGGCACCCCGCCGCCGCCGTCCTCGGTGATCCGCGCGCGGGTGCACGGCCGGCCGGTCTATCTGGTCCCGCGCGCCGACGGCCTGGTGGTCGGCGCCACCCAGTACGAGGCCGGATTCGACACCACCGTGACCGTCGCGGGGGTCCGCGATCTGATCGCCGACGCCGAGTCCGTGTGGCCGGCTCTCGGCGAATACGAACTGGCGGAGGCCGCCGCGGGCGGACGTCCCGGTACGCCCGACAACCTGCCGCTGATCGGATGGCTCTCGGATCGGGTGATCGCCGCCACCGGCCACGGCCGCAACGGCATCCTCGGCGTACCGATCACCGTCGACGCGGTGGCGGCGCTGCTGGCCGGAGACGTCCTCGCCGAGGCGAAGGCCGCCGATCCGCACCGCTTCGCTGCCGCCGAAACCGCTACTCCCGCATCATCATCAGGAGGTAACCAGTGACCGCGCAACCGAGGTCCGCGTCCACATCGATCCCCATCGGCGTCACGGTGAACGGCACCGAACACGCCTTCGCGGAGCCGCTCACCGTCCGGGAACTGCTCGAGCGGCTCGAACTGCCGTGCCGCGGCGTCGCCCTGGCGGTCGACGGTGCGCTGTTCCCGAAGTCGCGGTGGGACGAGCCGGTCGGCCGCGGCTGGGAGATCGAGGTCCTGACGGCGGTGCAGGGTGGCTGACATGTCGGGTACCGAACCGCTACCGGCCGAGCCACTGCGGATCGCGGATCGGGAATTCGGCTCCCGGCTGATCATGGGAACCGGCGGTGCGGAGAATCTGGCGGTGCTCGAGGAGGCGCTGGTCGCCTCCGGCACCGAATTGACCACGGTCGCCATGCGCCGCATCGACGCCGCGGGCGGAACGGGCGTGCTCGACCTGCTCAAACGCCTCGACATCGCCCCGCTGCCCAATACCGCCGGCTGTCGTACCGCGGCCGAGGCGGTGCTCACCGCACAGCTGGCGCGCGAGGCGCTGGAGACCCACTGGGTGAAACTCGAGGTCATCGCCGACGAACGCACGCTGCTGCCCGACGCCATCGAATTGGTCTCGGCCGCAGAGCAATTGGTCGACGACGGCTTCGTGGTGCTGCCCTACACCACCGACGATCCGGTGCTCGCGCGACGCCTGGAGGATGCCGGCTGCGCCGCGGTCATGCCGCTCGGTTCGCCGATCGGCACCGGCCTCGGTATCGGCAATCCGCACAATATCGAGATGATCGTCGAGGCCGCCGGGGTTCCGGTCGTGCTGGACGCGGGAATCGGTACGGCGAGTGACGCGGCGCTGGCGATGGAACTCGGCTGTTCGGCGGTGTTGCTCGCGACCGCCGTCACCCGGGCCCGGCATCCGGCTCGGATGGCGAGGGCGATGGCCGCCGCGGTGCAGGCCGGTCATCTGGCGCGCCACGCCGGGCGTATCCCCAAGCGGTTCTGGGCCCAGGCGTCCTCACCCGCGGTGTGACCACGGGGATGTCCCCAGGTCGCGGCTGGGTGAGCCCACCGGGACCCTAGGGGTCCCCCTCATCCTCGAGGATGACCGGACTCGCGACCTGTGAGCGATGGTCGCGTGCCGTTTTCTCGGGAAGACTGTGCCCATGATCGAATGCAGAGGTCTTACCAAGCGCTTCGGTGCGACCGTTGCCGTCGAGAACCTGTCGTTCACCGTCACCCCCGGCAAGGTGACCGGGTTCCTCGGCCCGAACGGCGCCGGTAAGTCGACCACCATGCGGATGATCCTCGGCCTGGATCAGCCCACCGCCGGGACGGCGTTCATCCAGGGCAAACGCTACCGCGAGCTGGATCATCCGTTGCGCACGGTCGGTGCCCTGCTGGATGCCAAGTGGGTCCATCCGAACCGGTCGGCTCGCTCGCATCTGCGCTGGATGGCCGCCACCAACGACATTCCGGCCGGCCGGGTCGAAGAGGTGCTGCGGCTGGTGGGCCTGACCGAGGTCGCCAACAAGAAGGCCGGTGGCTTCTCGCTCGGCATGTCGCAGCGGCTCGGCCTGGCCGGGGCGCTGCTCGGCGATCCGCCGGTACTGCTGTTCGACGAACCGGTCAACGGCTTGGACCCCGAGGGCATTCTGTGGATCCGGCGGTTCATGCAGCGGCTGGCCGCCGAGGGGCGCACCGTGCTGGTGTCGAGCCATCTGCTGTCGGAAATGGCGCAGACCGCCGACCATCTGGTCGTGATCGGGCGCGGCAGGCTGATCGCCGACACCGACACCAAGGATTTCATCGCGAAGTCGTCGGAATCGACCGTGCGGGTGCGCAGTCCGCAGCTGGACGAGCTGCGCAGCCTGCTCACCTCGAACGGGATGACCGTGCGCGAGGACGGCAGTGCGGCCGACCGGGAAGGGGCGATCGACACCGCCCCCGCCCTGGTGGTGGTCGGGGAAACCAGCGACGCCATCGGCAAATTGGCGGGCGCGAACAGCATCACCCTGTATGAGCTTGCGCCCCAACAGGCTTCGCTCGAGGAGGCGTTCATGCGGATGACCGGAGGTGCGGTGCAGTACCACGGTGAGGGCATCGAGCAGGCGATGGGAGGTGCGCTCTGATGGGTGTCGTCACCGCGGAGCGGATCAAACTCACCTCGACCCGGTCGCCGTGGTGGTGTTCGGCGATCGTCGTGGCGCTGGGCCTGGGCATGGCCGCTCTGTTCGCGGCCGTATCGCGGGCGAGTATGGGCCACGAGAACGAAACCACGCTGACCACCGCCGGCGCCACGGTCGGTGTCTCCGGATTCGGCGTCATGGTCCTGATGATCATGGCCGCCCTCACCGTGACCAGTGAATACCGTTTCGGCATCATCCGGACCACGTTCCAGGCGACCCCGAACCGATCGCTGGTCCTCACCACCAAGGCCCTGCTGACCGGCGCCTACGCGGCGGTGCTGACCTTCGTGCTGGGCCTGCTGGCCTATCTCATCGCGAAACCACTGGCCGGCGATGCGGGGCGGCGGATGAGTCTGAGCTCGGACGCCGATTGGCGCGCGCTCTACGGACTGGCGATCTATGCCTTCCTGGCGGTGGTGCTGTCGGTCGGCATCGGAGCCCTGGTGCGGCAGTCGGCCGCGGCGATCTCGCTGATCGTGTTGTGGCCCTTGCTGATCGAGACGCTCCTGGGTAGTTTCGGCAGCTTCGGCCGCACCGTGCAGCCGTTCCTGCCCTTCGCCAACATCAACCGGTTCCTCGGCGAGGACACCTCCTCCGCGGCGCACTGGCACTGGGGGCCGTGGGGCGGACTGGTCTACTTCGTCGTCTTCGTGCTCGTCGTCTTCGGTGCCGCGCTGATCGTGGTCGATCGTCGCGACGCCTGATCCACAACCTCATACCTGCCCGCTCCCGGGCGTTCACCCTCGCGAAGCCCGGGAACGGGAGGGCGGTCCTGTCGGGGGACTGCTATCCCGGTCACAGCCGCCACTGCCCGGCGAATGTGACGATCACCGGCCCGATGTGCAGCCGTTTCGCGCTGTGCATCGGGCCGGTGTGCTGTGTGCAAAGCCTTCGTTAAACAGCGCCGCCGGACCTTCCGTGTGGAAGAGCCGATGGGTAACATCGGCCGGGCAACCAGCACGTTATCCATCGGCGGACCCAGCGCTGTGCCCGCTCCGTCCGATAGAGAGGTGGCAGGTGGCGATCATTGGCTACGCTCGGGATGTGAGCGAAAGACCTTCCGGCGACGGCGAAAACGCGTCCCGCGCAGTCCGTCCCGGAGATGCGCGAAACCGCACGGATGGTTCGCGTCGCAACGGCACCGCCGGTCGGCGGGGCAAAAGAGGGCTGGGTTCCGATGGCGACACGGTGCTGCCGGTCGACGCGCCCGAGGCCGGTGTCGAATTCGACGACGATTCGGATGTCGAGATCGTGATTCCGCTCACACCGGCCGACGAGGCGGAATCTCGGCTGCGGTCGTTCGGCCGGCGTCGAACCGGTCAGCTGTCCTCGTTGATGGCCGCGGCCAATCAGCGGGCCGACGTCATCGGCGTGATTCGCAAGGCGCGTGAGAGCCTGCCCGGCGATCCCGCATTCGGCGACCCGCTGTCGCTGTCCGGCCCCGGCGGCGCGCGGGCGGTGGCTCGCGCGGCCGACAAGATCGTGGGTGACAATCCCAGCGCGGCCAAGGAGCTGGGTCTGGGCGCGCTGCAGGTCTGGCAGGCGATGCTGGAACGTGTCGGCCGCGGTAAGGGCAATGCGGAGATCACGGTGGTCTTCACCGACCTCGTGGCGTTCTCCCGTTGGTCGCTGTCGGCCGGTGACGAGGCGACGCTGGAGCTGTTGCGGCGGGTGGCGAGGGCCATCGAACCGCCGATCGTCGATCGGGGCGGTCAGGTCGTCAAGCGCATGGGCGACGGGGTGATGGCGGTCTTCGCCTCCCCCGACAGTGCCGTGCGGGCGGTGCTGACCGCGAAGAAGAATCTGGATCGGGTCGAGGTGGCGGGATATCGGCCGCGCATGCGGGCGGGCCTGCACACCGGGACGCCGCGCGAGATCGGCGGCGACTGGCTGGGCGTGGACGTCACCATCGCCGCGCGAGTGATGGAAGCCGGCGGCAACGGAAACACGATGATCTCGGAGACTACGCTCGAAGCGCTGGAGCCGAGCACACTCGAGGAACTCGAGGTCGCGGCCAAGCCCTATCGGCGCAGCATGTTCGCCGCACCGCTCAACGGCGTTCCGGAGGGGATGCGCATCTTCCGGCTCGCCGGAGACTAGACGCCGGGCGGTCTACCACCAGGTGACCACGCCGACGACCGCGAGGACCGCGCAGACGCCCAGCATCACCGACAGCACCCGAGAGTTCTTCCACATGGTGAAGGCGCCGCCGACCAGGAATCCGGCCACGGCCAGCAGGAGTACGACGATCACGGAATTGGACACCCTGCCATCTTGCCCGGCGGCTCGCGGACCTCGGACACCGGCCGGTTCCGCCGGTTCGCGGTAGCCGCCGGGC
Source organism: Nocardia sp. AB354 (assembly GCF_049538315.1). Taxonomy (NCBI): domain Bacteria; kingdom Bacillati; phylum Actinomycetota; class Actinomycetes; order Mycobacteriales; family Nocardiaceae; genus Nocardia; species Nocardia sp. AB354. The sequence continues at coordinate 17,300 of NZ_JBMVFU010000032.1, forward strand.
GAGCCGGCGGTCCGGTTCGCGGTGTACCCGATCGGGCCACGTTCGGACCGGTCGCGCGGCCACGCACCGTGTCTGCCTGCGGTTTCCGCAATTAACAAGCACGCAGGCTTGATTTTTTCCATACCCGATGTGACCCTTGAACCCGACGCAGCGAAGGCGCTGCGGCAGGCACGTCGCATGAGGAGGCGCCGCGCAGATGACGAGTCTCGGCGCCGACCCGGAGGTCCTCCGGATCGGCAACTGTTCCGGCTTCTACGGCGACCGGTTGAGCGCGATGCGCGAGATGCTCGAGGGTGGGCAACTCGACGTGCTCACCGGTGACTATCTCGCCGAACTGACCATGCTGATCCTCGGCCGCGACCGGATGAAGGATCCGGCACTCGGCTATGCCAAGACCTTCGTACGGCAACTCGAGGACTGCATGGGCCTGGCTCTCGAACGCGGCGTGCGCATCGTCGCGAACGCGGGCGGACTCAATCCGGCCGGATCGGCGCAGCGGGTCGCCGAGGTGGCCGGCAAGCTCGGCCTCACCCCGAAGATCGCCTACGTCGAAGGTGACGACTTGTTGCCGCGCGCCCAGGAACTGGGCTTGGGCGCACCGCTCACCGCCAACGCCTACCTCGGCGCGTGGGGTATCGCCGAGGCGCTGAACGCCGGGGCCGATATCGTCGTCACCGGCCGGGTCACCGACGCCTCCGTGGTCGTCGGACCGGCGGCCGCCCACTTCGGCTGGGCCCGAGACGATTTCGACGCCCTCGCCGGTGCGGTGGTCGCCGGGCATGTCATCGAATGCGGCACCCAGGCCACCGGCGGCAACTTCGCCTTCTTCACCGAGATCGAGAATCTCGACCGTCCCGGCTTCCCGATCGCCGAGGTACGCCGGGACGGCAGCAGCGTCATCACCAAACACGCGAACACCGGTGGCGCGGTCACCGTCGACACCGTCGAAGCGCAGCTGATGTACGAGATCCAGAGCGCGCGCTACGCCGGACCCGACGTCACCGCCCGCCTCGACAGCATCCGGCTCGCCGCCGACGGTGACGACCGCGTGCTGATCAGCGGCGTGACCGGTGAGGCGCCGCCGCCGCGGCTGAAGGTCTCGCTGAACACCCTGGGCGGCTTCCGCAACGAGATGACCTTCGTGCTGACCGGACTCGATATCGAGGCCAAAGCCGCACTGGCGCAACGGCAGTTGGAAAGCTGGCTGCCGGTGCGTCCGGCCGAACTCGACTGGTCGCTGGCGCGGCTGGACCGTCCCGACGCCGAGACCGAGGAACAGGCCAGCGCGCTGCTGCGCTGCGTGGTCCGCGATCCCGACCCGAACAAGGTGGGACGCGCGTTCTCCAGCGTCGCAGTCGAATTGGCACTGGCCAGCTATCCCGGCTTCACGATGACCACACCGCCCGGAAACGGTGCGCCCTACGGCGTCTACACCGCGGGCTATGTCGACGCGGGCGAGGTCGCGCACACCGCGGTCCTTCCCGCCGGATCGCGCGTGGCGATCGCCCCGCCCGCGCAGACCCGGGAACTGGACGAGGTGGCCGAACCCGAGCTGCCGCAGCCCTTGCCGCCCGGTGAAACCCGCCGGGTCCCACTGGGTTCCATCGCTCTCGCCCGCAGCGGTGACAAGGGCGGAAACGCCAATATCGGGGTCTGGGTACGCACCGACGACCAGTGGCGCTGGCTGGTGCACACCCTCACCGTCGACACACTGCGGGCGCTGCTGCCGGAGACCGCGAAGCTCACCGTCACCCGGCACGTCCTGCCGAATCTGCGAGCGGTGAACTTCATCGTCGAGGACCTGCTCGGCCTCGGCGTCGCCTACCAGGCCCGATTCGATCCACAAGCCAAGGGACTCGGCGAATGGCTGCGGTCCCGCCACCTCGACATACCTGTGGAGTTACTACCGTGACCAGTGTCTGGGAGACGCCCGAGCGGCGTGAATTACGCGCTACCGTACGAGGTTTCGCCGAGCGCGAGGTACTGCCCTTCCTGGACGAGTGGGAGCGGGCCGGCGAGATCCCCCGCGAACTGCACAAGAAGGCGGGCGCGCTCGGACTGCTCGGGATCCAGTTTCCGGAGGCGGTCGGCGGCGCGGGCGGCGACGGCATCGACGCCGCGATCGTGGCCGAGGAGATGCACTACGCCGGCTGCTCGGGCGGACTGTTCGCATCCCTGTTCACCTGCGGTATCGCGGTGCCGCACATGGCCGCGTCCGGCAACGCCGAACTGATCGGACGCTGGGTGAAGCCCACCCTGGCGGGGGAGAAGATCGGCTCACTGGCCATCACCGAACCCGGTGGCGGTTCCGACGTCGGCCACCTCACCACCAGTGCGGTGCGCGACGGCGACGAGTACGTGGTCAACGGGTCGAAGACCTTCATCACCTCCGGCGTGCGCGCCGACTACGTCGTGACGGCCGTGCGCACGGGCGGGCCCGGCGCATCCGGTGTCTCGCTGCTGCTGGTGGAGAAGGACCGGCCCGGCTTCACCGTCAGCCGCAAACTGGAGAAGATGGGCTGGCTGGCCTCCGATACCGCCGAATTGTCCTATGTCGACGTGCGCGTGCCGGTGTCGAATCTGGTGGGCGCGGAGAACTCCGGATTCGCCCAGATCGCACAGGCTTTCGTCAGCGAGCGGGTGGGGCTGGCGGTGCAGGCCTACGGGCATGCGCAGCGCTGCCTGGATCTGACCCTGCGGTGGTGCCGCGACCGCGAGACCTTCGGCCGCCCGCTCATCAGCCGGCAGGCCGTGCAGAACACGCTGTCGGAGATGGCGCGCCGCATCGACGTCGCCCGCGTCTACACCCGGCATGTGGCCGAACGCGCGGCGGACGGGGAAACCGATCTGATCGCCGAGGTGTGCTTCGCCAAGAACACCGCGGTGGAGACCGCGGAATGGGTTGCCCACCAAGCGGTTCAGTTGTTCGGCGGCCTGGGATACATGCGCGAATCCGAGGTCGAGCGCCACTACCGCGATGTGCGCATCCTCGGCATCGGCGGCGGCACCAACGAAATCCTGACCAGCCTCGCGGCCAAGCGATTGGGGTACCGATCTTGAGCACTCTCCGTACAGCCATCGACCCGAATTCGGCGGACTACCGCGCCGCCGCCGACGCCATGACCGAGAAATTGGCCGAGGTCGAAGCCGAATACGCCAAGAACATCGCGGGCGGTGGCCCGGACAAGATGGCGCGCCACCGCAAGCGCGGCAAGCTCACCGCGCGCGAGCGCATCGAACTGCTCATCGACGAGGATTCGCCGTTCCTGGAACTGGCGCCGCTGGCCGCCTGGGGCAGCGAATTCCACGTGGGCGCCTCGGTGATCGCCGGAATCGGCATCGTGGAGGGCGTCGAATGCATGATCGTGGCCCCGGATCCGACCGTGCGCGGCGGCACGTCGAATCCGTGGACGCTGCGGAAGAACCTGCGCATGAACGACATCGCGCTGGAGAACCGGCTTCCGGTGATCGGCCTGGTGGAATCCGGCGGCGCCGATCTGCCGACGCAGAAAGAGGTTTTCGTTCCGGGCGGTCGCATGTTCCGCGACCTCACCCGGCTCTCCGCGGCCGGAATCCCCACCATCGCACTGGTTTTCGGCAACTCCACCGCCGGCGGCGCCTACATTCCCGGCATGTCCGACTACACCGTCATGATCAAGGAACGCTCCAAGGTGTTCCTCGGCGGTCCACCGCTGGTCAAGATGGCGACCGGTGAGGAGTCCGACGACGAATCGCTCGGCGGAGCCGAGATGCACGCCCGCACCTCGGGTCTGGCCGACTATCTCGCCGCCGACGAACAGGACGCCATCCGGATCGGCCGTTCCATCGTGCGACGGCTGAACTGGCGCAAGACCGGACCCGCCCCGCGCCCGCGCGCCGAGGTGATCGAACCGCTCTACGATTCCGAGGAGCTGCTCGGCATCGTGCCCACCGACCTGAAGATTCCGTTCGACCCGCGCGAGGTCATCGCCCGGGTGGTGGACGGATCCGATTTCGACGAGTTCAAACCGCTCTACGGTTCCAGCCTGGTGACAGGCTGGGCGGAGCTGCACGGCTATCCGGTCGGCATTCTCGCCAACGCCCGCGGCGTGCTGTTCTCCGAGGAGGCGCAGAAGGCCGCGCAGTTCATCCAGCTGGCGAATCAGTCGAACACCCCACTGCTGTTCCTGCACAACACCACCGGCTACATGGTGGGTAAGGAATACGAGCAGAAGGGCATCATCAAACACGGCGCGATGATGATCAACGCCGTCTCCAATTCGAAGGTGCCGCATATCTCGCTGCTGATGGGCGCCTCCTACGGTGCCGGGCACTACGGCATGTGCGGGCGCGCCTACGATCCGCGCTTCGTCTTCGCCTGGCCCAGTGCGAAATCCGCCGTCATGGGCGGTGCGCAGCTGGCGGGCGTGATCTCCATTGTGGGCCGGGCCGCCGCCGAAGCACGCGGCCAGGCGTTCGACGAGGAGGCCGACAAGGGCATGCGCGCGATGATCGAGGCCCAGATCGAGGCCGAATCGCTGCCGATGTTCATGTCGGGCCGGCTCTACGACGACGGTGTCATCGACCCCCGCGACACCCGCACGGTATTGGGAATGGCGTTGTCGGCCATCCACAATGCCCCGATCAAGGGCGCCGAGGGCTTCGGCGTCTTCCGGATGTGAGGTCTGAGATGACAGTAGGGCCGATCACGAACGTCCTGGTCGCCAACCGCGGGGAGATCGCCCGTCGGGTGTTCGCGACCTGCCGGCGTATGGGCGTCGCCACGACCGCGGTGTATTCCGACGCGGATGCGAACGCACCGCATGTGGCCGAGGCCGATGCGGCGATCCGGCTGCCCGGCAACACCCCCGCCGAGACCTATCTGCGCGGCGATCTGATCATCGAGGCCGCCCGTGCCGCGGGCGCCGACGCGATCCATCCCGGCTACGGATTCCTCTCCGAGAACGCGGAATTCGCGCGTCAGGTGATCGATGCCGGCCTGGCATGGGTGGGCCCGCCGGTCGCGGCCATCGAGCAGATGGGTTCGAAGGTCGAATCCAAGAAGATGATGGACGCCGCGGGCGTTCCGGTGCTGGCCGAACTCGATCCGGCCGAGGTCACCGCGGACATGCTGCCCGTGCTGATCAAGGCGTCGGCCGGAGGTGGCGGGCGCGGTATGCGGGTGGTCCGCTCGCAGGCGGACCTGCCGGAACAGCTCGAGGCCGCCCGGCGAGAGGCCGAATCGGCCTTCGGCGATCCGACGGTGTTCTGCGAGCGCTACCTGGAAACCGGCCGCCATATCGAGGTGCAGGTGATGGCCGACACCCACGGCCGGGTCTGGGCGGTGGGCGAGCGCGAATGTTCCATTCAGCGGCGGCATCAGAAGGTCGTCGAGGAAGCGCCGTCGCCGCTGGTGGAGCGGGTCGAGGGGATGCGGGAGCGGCTGTTCGAGGCGGCTCGCCTCGCCGCCGAGGCGATCGGCTACGAGGGTGCGGGCACGGTCGAATTCCTCGCCGACGAGCAGGGCGATTTCTTCTTCCTGGAGATGAACACCCGCCTGCAGGTGGAACATCCGGTCACCGAATGCACCACCGGCCTGGATCTGGTCCGGCTGCAGCTGCAGGTGGCGCAGGGCTACCGGCTGCCGCAGGACCCGCCGCCCCTGCGCGGCCACTCCATCGAGGTGCGGCTGTACGCGGAGGATCCGGCGCACGATTGGCAGCCGCAGAGCGGTGCGGTGCATCGCATCGAATTCGCGCCGGGCACAGCCGAATTCGCCGTCCTGACCGAGCCGGGTCTGCGGCTGGACTCCGGTGTGGTGGACGGTTCGGCGGTCGGGGTGTTCTACGACCCGATGCTGGCCAAGGTCATCTCCTATGCCGACACCCGCGAGGAAGCGGCGCATCTGCTGGCGGCCGCGTTGCAGCGGGCCCACATTCACGGTCTGGTCACCAACCGCGACCTGCTGGTCCGGGTACTGCGGCATCCGGCCTTCCTCGCCGGTGATACCGATACCGCGTTCTTCGCCACGCACGGACTGGAAAATCTCGCCGCGCCGCTGGTTTCGGCGGACGACGAGGCGCTGTCCATCGTCGCGGCGGCGCTGGCGGACGCGGCCGCCAACCGGGCGCGAGCGCGCGTCGGCGCGGCGCTGCCGAGCGGATGGCGCAATCTGCCCTCGCAGGCGCAGAGCAAGTCCTACGAGAGCCGGGTGTCGGGGACACACGAGGTGCGCTACCGCCTGACCCGCTCCGGGCTCGAGGTCGAGGGCCATGCGGGACTCGAACTGATCGAGGCCACACCGGATGTGGTGGTCCTGGGTGTGCCCGGCGAGCGTGGCTCGGTGCGGCGGCGGTTCGAGGTCGCTCGCTACGGCGACCTGGTGGCCGTCGATTCGCCGCTCGGCCCGGTCGCGGTTCGCCGGCTCCCGCGCTTCTCGGACCCGGCCGACCAGGTCGCCGAGGGGTCGTTGCTGGCGCCGATGCCGGGTTCGGTGATCCGGCTGGGTGCCGAGGTCGGCGCCGCCGTCGAGAAGGGACAGCCGATTCTCTGGCTCGAGGCCATGAAGATGGAACACACCATCGCCGCCCCGGCGGCCGGTGTGCTCACCGAACTGAATGTGGTTGCCGGACAACAGGTCGACGTCGGCGCCGTGCTGGCGGTCGTCCACGCCGAAACCACCTCCGAACCGGTCGAAGTCACCGCCGGATAGCCGCCCACAACAGGAGAATTTCCATGAGTTTCATCGAATCCGACGAACAGAAGCAGTTGCGGGCGGCCGTCGCCAAGCTCGCCGCGAAGTACAACTACCGCGACTACGTCTCCGCGAAGGCGCGCCGCAACGAACCGCTGGACGAATTGTGGGACGAGGCCGGCAAACTCGGCTTCCTCGGCGTGAACCTGCCGGAGGAGTACGGCGGCGGTGGCGCCGGAATCTACGAGCTGGCGCTGGTGATGGAGGAACTGGCCGCCCAGGGCGCGGGCCTGCTGCTGATGGTGGTCTCGCCCGCGATCTGCGGCACCATCATCACCAAGTACGGCACCGAGGAGCAGAAGCAGTACTGGCTGACCAAGCTGGCCGATGGCTCGTCGAAGATGGTGTTCGGCATCACCGAACCCGATGCCGGCTCCAACTCGCACAACATCACCACCACCGCGCGGCGCGACGGCGGCGACTGGATCCTGAACGGCCGCAAGATCTTCATCTCCGGTGTGGATCAGGCCGAGGCGGTGCTGATCGTCTCGCGCACCGAGGATTCCAAGACCGGCAAGTTGAAGCCGGCCCTGTTCATCGTCCCGACCGATACTCCCGGCTTTCAGAAGAACCGCCAGGAGATGGACATCATCGAGCCGGACAACCAGTTCACGCTGTTCCTCGACGATGTGCGGCTGCCCGGCAGCGCGCTGGTGGGCCAGGAGGACGCCGCCATCGCGCAGCTGTTCGCCGGTCTGAATCCCGAGCGCATCATGGGTGCGGCGATGGCGGTCGGCATGGGCCGCTACGCCATCGACCGAGCCGTCGAATACGCCCGGGAGCGGCAGGTCTGGAAGACGCCGATCGCGGCGCACCAGGGCATTTCGCATCCGCTGGCCCAAGTGAAGATCGAACTCGAACTGGCCAAGCTGATGATGCAGAAGGCCGCGGTCCTCTACGATTCCGGCGACGACTTCGGTGCCGCGGAGGCTGCCAACATGGCGAAATATGCTGCGGCGGAGGCGAGTATCAAGGCCCTGGATCAGTCCATCCAGACGCACGGTGGTTCGGGCCTGACCGCGGATATCGGTCTCGCGGGCATGCTCGGCGCGGCCCGGATCGCGCGGGTGGCACCGGTGAGCCGGGAAATGATCCTGAACTTCGTCTCCCAGCATTCGCTGGGTCTGCCGAAGTCGTACTGAGCGGTGACCCGGCCGGGCCGCCCCTGCGCTGCCCGGCCGAGCACACCCACCCGAACCGGACGAGGAGGAATCACGTGAGCGAAACCCCCGGCACCGAAACCGGCACCGAGATCACCGAAACCGGCGGCACCGAAACGCCTTTCGTGCGATACGAGGTGCGCGACGGCTTCGCGGTGCTCACGCTGGATTCACCGCACAATCGGAATGCGTTGTCCTCGAAGCTGGTTCGGGAGCTGCTCGACGGACTGCGCAAGGCCGGCGCCGACGAGCAGGCCCGCGGGGTGATCCTCACCCACACCGGCAATACGTTCTGCGCCGGCGCGGATCTCAAGGAGGCGCTCGACGCCGATCCGGCCGCGGCTGCCGATATCCGCACCGGATGGATGATCGACGTGCTGCGCGGCATCGTCGAACTGCACAAACCGGTGGTCGCGCAGGTCGACGGCAATGTGCGTGCGGGTGGGATGGGCATCGTCGGCGCCTGCGATATCGCCGTCGCCGGACCGTCGAGCAGTTTCGCGCTCACCGAGGCGCGGCTGGGCCTGGCGCCGTTCATGATCTCGCTCACACTGCTGCCGCGGCTGACCTCCCGGGCCGCCGCCCGCTACTACCAGACCGGAGAGACCTTCGACGCGGCCGAGGCCGAGCGGATCGGATTGATCACCGTCGCGGCCGCCGATGCCGCTGCCGAGGTGGCCCGCCTGTGCGGCGAACTGCGCAAGGGGTCCCCGCAGGGGCTGGCCGAAAGTAAGCGGCTGGTGAATGCGTCCATCGTCGCGGAATTCGATCGCACCGCCGATGAGCTGGCCAAACGTTCCGGCAGTTTCTTCGGCACACCCGAGGTGATCGAGGGGATGACGGCCTTCTTCCAGCGTCGCCCACCCAGCTGGGCAGAATGAACCGATCATGACCGCATCGCACGAACCCAAGCAGGACCGCAGCCGGGCCACCCGTCAGCGATTGCTCGAGGCGACCATCGACTGTCTGGCCGAAATGGGCTGGGCGGCGGCCACTGTCGCGGTGGTCGCCGAACGGGCCGGGGTCTCGCGCGGGGCGGCCCAACATCATTTCCCCACCCGGGAGGATTTGATCACCGCTGCCCTCGAGTACATGTTCGACACCCGGATGGCGCAGTCCAAGGCCGAGGCGGCGGCCGTGACCGAGGTGGCGCAGGGCGTCGGCCGCACCGAGGCGGTGGTGGCGCAGCTGGTCGAGTCCTATACGACTCCGCTGTTCAAGGCGGCGCTGCAGGTGTGGACCCACGCCGCGGCGGATCCGGTGTTGCGCGAACGCATCGTGCCGCTGGAGGCTCACTTCGGCCGCATCTCGCATCGCCTGGCCGTCGAGGCCCTCGGCGTCGACGATTCCGACCCGGTCGCCCACCACCTCGTGCAGGCCACCCTCGACATGGCGCGCGGCCTCGGCCTGGCCGACGTTCTGACCGACGACTCGGTCCGGCGCAAACAGATCGTGCATCAATGGGCGGCGACCCTGCACATGGGGTTGCACACCCCGCACTGACCCATGCCCGCCGGTGGGAACAGCGCCGCGCCACGCTACCGTAGCCGGACAAATTCATCGGATATCGAGCGAGGGGAATCGATCATGGATTCGGGTTCTGCGGCAGCTCTGGAAGGTATTCGGCAGGGATATCTCAACGGCGACCCGGTGGCGACCGCGCTGTTCATCCCGTTGTTCTTCATCGCCGGAATCTTCGGGCTCATCCAGGGCAAGCCGTTCTGAGATCGACGGTATGTGAACACCGGATTTGGTGCCGCCGCCCGGGACCGATAAGCTGACCGGGCTCCGGTTCCCGGAGCGAAGTTCTCGGCCCCGTCGTCTAGCGGCCTAGGACGCCGCCCTCTCAAGGCGGTAGCGCGGGTTCAAATCCCGTCGGGGCTACAACAACGCGATGCCCGCCCTCTTTCGAGGGCGGGCATTGTCGTTTCCGGGAGCACATGTCATTCGCGGGAGCACATGTCGTTCGCGGGTCGGCTCGCTCATCGCGGCACGGTCAGGTCGTAGATCGTCACCCCGTCCACGTTCTGTGCGGTGAAATGTTGCCGCACCCAGGCGGTGATCCGCGCCGCCGTCGAATCCGTCGCATCGTCGCCCGGCCCGCGATCAGCACCGTCGACGAAGTAGTGGATATCCAGCGCCGCCACGTGGTCGCGGAACTGGTCCAGGGTCGGGGCGGGATCGCTGCCGTTGAATCCGCCGATCGCCATGACCGGCAGTTCGGTGGCGAGCTGGTATCCGGCCGCCCGGTTCGAGCTCACCGTGGCCGCGACCCATTTGTAGGCCTCGCCGTCGCGGTCCAGCAGGGCGGTCAACTTCTCGCTCGGTGTGCTGACCTGCATCGCGTTGCCGCCCGGGTTGTCGCGTCCCCAGGGGCCCGCGGCGGGACCGCCAGCCCGGCCACCGTGCGTACCCGGCCCGAAACCCTCGGCGCCGGAGTTCTGCCCCCACGGCATCCGCGTACCCGCACGAACGTGCATCGGCATCCGGGGCCCGGCACTGGGAATCGGCCCGGTATGCGCGGTCGCGAGGGTGTCGACGGTATAGGCGAGCGGCCCCGCGGCGCCGACCAGGCCCGCGGCGATCGCCAGCGCGGCAGCGATCCGCCGCGGCGCCGGCGACAGCAGCGCGACGGTGACCGCGATCCCGCCGAGCAGCACCAGCCATCGCAGCCACGGTACGAATTCGATGTTGCGCGACAACAACATCCACGCGGTGGCGGTCGTCGTCGCCATCGTCACCGCGGCGACCGCTCGGACCCACGGCCGTTCCCGGCGCCGCCACAGCAGCGTCGTCCCCGCACCGACGAGTGCCGCGATCGCCGGGGCCAGCGCCACCGTGTAGTACTGGTGGAAGATGCCCCGCATGAAGCTGAACACCAGGGCGGTCACGAGCAGCCAGCCGCCCCACATCACGAGCGCGGCGCGTTGACGGTCGGTGCGGGATGCTCTGCCGCGCAGAACGATCGCCGCGCCGAGCAGGATCAGCGCGGCCGGAAGCAGCCAGGCGATCTGACCGCCCTGGGCGGGCTGGAACAGCCGGGTCAGCCCGCTCTCGCCCCAGAATCCGCCGCCGTGTGAGCCGAGGCTGCCGACCTCGTCGCCGTCGAGCCGGCCCAGGCCGTTGTATCCGAAGGTCAGCTCCAGTACCGAATTATGTTGGGAACCACCGAAATACGGCCGGGAAGCGGCCGGCCACAGCTCGGCGAGCAGAATCCACCAGCCGGCGGCGGCGACCATGGCCGCCGCCGCGGCGCCCAGATGCGCGATCCGCTTGCCCAGACGTGGCGGGCCGGCGATCAGGTAGGTGATCGCGAGGGCGGGGACCACCAGCAGCACCTGCAATTGCTTTGCCAGGAAGCCGAATCCGATGATGGCGCCGCACAGCACCAGCCATCGCAGCCGCCCGTCCTCGAGCCCGCGCGTCATGGCCCAGCATGCCGCCACCATCAGCAGGACCAGCAGCGCATCCGGATTGTCGAACCGGAACATCAGCGCCGCCACCGGTGTCACGGCGAGCGCCGCGCCCGCGAGCAGACCGGCCACCGGCCCGAAAGGCCGGCGCACCGTCGCCCACAGCAGCGCGACCGCGCCCACGCCCATCAGCACCTGCGGCGCCAGCAGGCTCCAACTGGACAGCCCGAACGCCCGCACCGCCAGATCCATCGGCCACAGGGCGGCCGGGGTCTTGTCCACGGTGATCGCGTTCGCGGCATCCGAGGAACCGAAGAGCAACGCCTTCCACGACACCGAACCCGCTTGTGCCGCAGCCGCATAGAAGGAATTCGCCCACCCGTTGGCACTCAGGTTGCACAGGTAGGCGACGGCTGTCGTGAGCAGGAGCGCGGTCAGCGCCGGCCGCTCCCACCGTGGCCGGTCCGTAGCCGGCGACGGCGGTGCGGCCGACGCGTCCGGGGACATCGGCCGGATGAGGGTGGTGGTCACCGCGGTTCCGTTGAGGCCTGTGCCGTCGCAACGTCCTCGACCGCGATGTCCTCGACGGCGCTGCCGGCGACCGCGTTGCGGAAAACCCAGCGCAGTCCCACGAATCGGGTCAGCGTCGCCACCAGGTTCGCGACCACCAGTACCAGCAGTTCCACGTGCACGGACGCGTCCGGCGCCCACCGGTGCAGGGCGAACAGCGAACCACTGGTCAACACCCAGGCGAAGGTGAAGATCAGCAGGCCCTGGAAGTGATGGGAGACCGCATTGCCCGAGCCGCGCACGCCGAAGGTGAAGGCGCGGTTCGCCGCGGTGTTGGCGACCGCGGTGATCAGCAGGGCGGCGAAGTTCGCGGGCTGGGCGCCCACCACGGCCTGCAACATCACGTACAGGAGCATGTAGGCCAGGGTGGAGAGCACACCGATGATGCCGAAGCGCACCAGCTGCCCGACCATGCCCAGCGGCACCCCGTCCACCAGCGGTTCCCGCCCGATGGCGGCGCGCAGCTCGTTGATCGGCAGCGCGCCGGTGGCCAGGCCGCGGCCCACCCGCCACACGCCGAGCAGATCCTTGCGGGCGGTGTCGACGATGTCCACGCGGCTGTCCGGATCGTCGATCCAGTCCACCGGCACCTCGTGGATGCGCAGCCCGGCGCGTTCGGCGATCACCAGCAGTTCGGTGTCGAAGAACCATTCCCCGTCCTCGACCAGCGGCAGGATCCGGCGCGCCACATCGGTGCGCATCGCCTTGAATCCGCACTGGGCGTCGGAGAACCGGGCCTGCAGCGAGGCTCGCAGAATCAGGTTGTAGCAGCGGGAGATGATCTCACGTTTGGGGCCGCGCACCACCCGCGAGGATTTCGCCAGCCGGGTGCCGATCGCCAGATCGGAATGTCCGGAGACCAGCGGGGCCACCAGCGGCAGCAGGGCGTTGAGGTCGGTGGACAGGTCGACGTCCATATATGCGACGACCTGTGCCTTCGAGGCCTCCCACACCGCACGCAGCGCGCGCCCGCGGCCCTTGCGGTCGAGGTGGACGACCTCGACCTCGGGCAGCTCCTCGGCGAGTGCGCGCGCCACGGCGAGCGTGGAATCGGTGGAGGCGTTGTCCGCCACCGTGATTCGGGTCGAGAACGGAAATCCGTCACGCAGGAAGGCGTGCAGCCGGCGGACACATCCGGCGAGATCGCGCTCCTCGTTGTACACCGGGATCACGACCTCGAGCACCGGTGTGCGCGTCGAGTCGGGGGTGGTGGCCGCCTGGAACGCCATCGCTGTCTCGGTCATGATCCCAATCTCGGCGATCAGCCTTGGGCAGCGCTGCGTCCGACCTGTGAGCTTCCTGGGAGCGCGCCGGTTCGTCCGGCCTGGTCGTGAGGCGAATTCAGTTCTCGCGCAGCCGCCACAGCGGCGACACCGGACCGTGGCCGGCGCCGAGGTCGTAGGCGTCCTTCAGGCAGCGCGTGGTCCACTCCTTGGCGAAGGCCACCGCCTCCGGCACCCGGTAGCCGTGTGCCAGGGCGCAGGCGGAGGCGGCGGCCAGGGTGTCGCCGCCGCCGTGATCGTTACCGGTCGTGATGCGGGGCGCGGTGAGCTCGTGGAAGCGCTCGCCGTCGAACAGCAGATCGGTGCTGAATTCGGAGGAGCGCAGGTGGCCGCCCTTGACGACGGCCCAGCGCGGGCCGAGTGCGATCAGCGCCTCGGCGGCCTTGCGGGCGGTGCGGTCGTCGGCGACGGCGATGCCGGTGAGCAGCCGCACCTCGTCCAGATTCGGGGTCACCAGCGTGGCGCGCGGAATGAGAACCGAGCGCAGTGCGTCCAGGGCTTCCGCATGCAGCAGTGGGTCGCCGTGCATCGAGGCCGCCACCGGATCGACCACCAGCGGCACCGTGCCGTCGCGTCCGATACCGACCTCGTCGCAGACCTGCGCCACCGCCTCGATGATGGCGGTCGAGGCCAGCATGCCGGTCTTGGCGGCCGCGACCCCGATATCGTCCGTCACCACCCGCACCTGATCGGCGACGGTCTGCGGCGGGATCTCGTGGAAGCCACTGACCCCCACCGAGTTCTGCACCGTCACAGCGGCCACCGCCACGCAGGCGTGCACCCCCAGCAGCGCCATGGTCCGCGAATCGGCCTGAATTCCGGCCCCGCCCCCGGAGTCGGTTCCGGCGATCGTCAGCACCCGGACCGGCGTAGCACCCGGTTCCGGCAACGGCAGCAGTTTCACGAGACAGACCCTACGACGCGCCGGCACGCGACCGCAGCGTGGTCATCCACGCGGCCGTGCTGATGGCGCATTACGCCGATGCGGGAGTCCGGGCGCGTACGGTCGAGCCAACAGGATCATTGGAATCCTGCCAAACAAAGGACCCTCATGTCCGATAAATCTCCGCGCAGCACCATGTCCAAGAAGTCCGGCAAGTCGCTGAAGGAGAAGCGAGCGGAGAAGAAGGCCAAGGGCGTCACCTCATCGGGTGCCGAGACGACGGTCGAGGGGAAGAAGCAGCGGTAGGGCGCCCCGGCTGAGCAGTCGGTACGACTGCTCAGCCGCCGGGGGATTCACCGGACCCGGGCGAAGAACGTTCGGATGTCGCCGACCAGCACCTCCGGCGCCTCGTGCGCGGCGTAGTGGCCGGCCGCGTCGTTGGGTCCGCCGGTCACCGATCCCGCGTCGTAGGAATTCCAGCTGACGATGTTCTTGTGGTCGCGCTCGGCGAAGCGGCGGATCGACTGGAAATCCCCGGCGAACATGGCCAAGGCGGTGGGGGTGGTGGTCGGCCCGTCCGGATGCGCGGTGGCGTGGGCGTTCTCGTAGTAGAACCGGATCGAGGAGGCCGCGGTGCCGGTGAGCCAGTACAGCGCGATATTGGCGATCACGAATTCCGGATCGAGGCTTTCACCGAAAAGCTGTGCGTTCCAGCCCAAGAGCCCCAGCGGGGAGTCGCTGAGCGCGTAGGCCAGTGTCTGCGGTTGCTGGCTGCACAGGATGTTGAACGCCATCTTGTTGTCGTGGAACCACTGCAGGTGCGCCAGCGCCCCCAGGTCCTGTTCGGACAAGCCCTCGAATTCCGCCGGATCGCCGGAGGGGAAGGAGAACAACTGCGTCACGTGGACCCCCACCACGCGATCACCGGCCAGCCGGCCGATCTCCGGGGAGATCATCGATCCGCCGTCGTTGCCGATCGCGCCGAAGCGCTGGTAGCCGAGCCGATCCATCAGCTCCACCCAGGCCCGGGCGGTGCGCTGGGTGTCCCAGCCGGTGCTGCGGGTCGGGCCGGAGAAGCCGAAACCCGGCAGCGACGGCAGGACCACGTGGAAGGCCGGATGGTCGGGGGATTCCGGTTCGGTGAGCGCCTCGATCACGTCCAGGTACTCCAGTACGGAACCGGGCCAGCCGTGGGTGAGGATCACCGGCAGGGCATCCGGCCGCGACGAGCGGACGTGCAGGAAGTGGATGTCCTCGCCGTCGATCTCCGCGCGGAACTGGGGATACGCGTTCAGCCGGGCTTCCGTTGCACGCCAGTCGAATTCGTTCAGCCAGTACTCGGCGAGCGCGCGCACCCGATCTCCCGGCACACCGTAGGCGTCACCCACACCGGGCAGTTCGTTCGGCCACAGCGCCCGGCGCAGCCGATCGGCGAGGTCGTCGAGGCGGTCCTGCGGGATGTCGATGTGGAACGGGCGGATGGTCATGATCGTCTCCCTCTGGAACGGAATGTTTCGTTCTGTTCAGACCGTATCAGAACGGATCATTCCGTTTCAAGTGCTACGCTGCGATCATGCCGAAATCAGCCGACGCCCCAGCTCACCAGGCGCTTCCCGGCCGCAAGGCGCAGGCCGCGCGCAACGACGGGATCATCCTCGACGCCGCCCGCGCGGTCTTCCTCGCCGATGCGACCGCGCCGATCTCGGCCGTCGCCGAACGGGCCGGGGTGGGGATCAGCGCGCTGTATCGCCGCTATCCGAGTAAGGAGGCGCTGCTGCGCACGCTCTGCTACCAGGGGCTGTGCCGTTACAACGCCGAGGGTGAGGCCGCGCTGGAGTTGCCGGCGGATGCGGACGTGCTGGCGGAATTCCTGCGCCGGGTGGTCGACGCCGATGTGCATTCGCTGACCGTGCGACTGGCCGGGACCTTCACGCCGGACGAATCCTTCGCCCCTCAGGTGCGGCGCTCGGCGGAATTGAACGAGGAGATACTGCGCCGGGCAACGGTTTCCGGCGCCGTGCGCGACGGGGTGACGGTCGCCGACCTGAGCCTGGTGCTGGAGGCGTGCGCGGCGATCGTCCTCCCCGATCCCACCCGGACCACGCAACTGCGTCATCGCATGCTTGCCCTGCTGCTCGACGGTCTGCGCACCCCGGGCGAACTCCCCGGCCCCGCACCGCAACCCGAGGATTTCACCGCGCGCTGGCAGCCCCGGAAGTAGCCGTCGAATTCACCGCACTGCGGTATTCGCGCCGACCCAGGTGGTGAGCGCCGCGTCCAACCCCTCGGTGCTGGAATCGACTGCGGCCCAGGCGATATAGCCGTCCGGGCGGATGAGGGTATGCGTGGGTGCCGGAACGGGCCCGAGGCCGGGAACGGTCCATTCGGCGCCCCGATCCTGTGCGCACACGATGTCCACCCGATCCTTCCAGTCGCTGATATCGGGCACCTCGGCTGCGTTGCGCACCAACACGATCGGCCGCCCCGGGCGCAGCAGTTCATGGACGCGGGCGGGGCCGTCGGCAGTCACGATGTCGGAATCCGGAACACGCCGGCCGCACAGCGGATGGTGGTCACCGCAGTCGTAGCGGATGTCGAGCGCGGTGATCATGAGTCCGAGGCGATCACGGACCTCGTCGATCGCGAGGAGGTCGGACATGCTGTCGCGCAACGCGTCCACGTGTGCGCCAGGTCGTGACAGCGCCGTCTGGGCGCGTGTGTTCTGCAGTACCCGTGCGGCGATCGGCCGGCGTTCGGACTCGTAGGTGTCCAGCAGCGCGTCGGAGGCATTGCCGCGCAGGACGGCGGCCAGCTTCCAGCCCAGGTTGGCCGCATCCTGCAGACCCAGATTCTGGCCTTGGCCACCGGCCGGGAAATGGATGTGCGCGGCATCGCCGGCCAGGAACACCCGGCCGACGCGGTAGCGATCGGCCTGCCGGGCGGCATCGCCGTAGTGGGTGACCCACCGCGGGCTGTGCATACCGAAATCGGTGCCGGCGAGTTCGGTGAATACGCCGCGAAATTCGTCGAAGGTCAACTCGCTGCCCCGCTCGCGCACCCGGTCGTGGCACTGGGCGATCAGCCGGTACCACCCTGGCTCGAACTGAATCACGGAATAGTCGCCGGTAGCGCCCCGGGCGCCGAAGAACAACTCGGCAGGGGGAGCGGCGAGTTCGACATCGGCGATCATTCCCGTCACCGTCGCGTCGGTACCGTCGAAGCCGATGCCCGCGAGCTTGCGCACCGCACTGCGCCCGCCGTCGCAGCCGACCAGGTAAGCGGCGCGGATCCGGCGGGGGTGGGCCCCGCCGACCTCGACCTCCACCCCGGAATCGTCCTGACGAAATCCTGTGACCGGCGAATCCCACTGGACGGGCGCGCCGGCCGCCGTCGCGTGACGGTCCAACTCGCGCTCGATCACCGACTGCAACACCGCGAGCGTGTACGGGAAGCGGGTGTGGAAGTCGCTGAAGTCGAGCGGAAGTCCGCCGAAATGTCCCCGCGGCAGAGTGCGTCCCTGACGCAGCAGCTCGTCGAGCAGGCCGCGCTGATCGAGGATCTCCATGGTGCGCGCGTGAATACCTCCGGCCCGGGATTCGCCGGTGCGGGACGGCAGCGCGTCCAGCAGTTCCACTTCGACCCCGGCCAGCCGCAATTCGTACGCCAGCATCAGGCCGGTAGGCCCGCCACCTGCGACGACTACCTCGGTTGTGTGCACGACCCGCTCCTTAACGTTGTTAAATCCTTAACGTCGTTAAGGAGACCAGAACGTTGTTAAGCTGTCAAGCAATCGACTGGGAGGTGCGATGAAACTCGACGCCAACGTCATCGGCGCGGCCGCGCTGGAGCTGCTGGACGAGACCGGGCTCGACGGGCTGACCATGCGCAAGGTGGCGTCGGCGCTGAATGTGCAGGCGCCGGCGCTGTACTGGCATGTCAAGAACAAGCAGGAACTGCTCGATGTGATGGCGCGCGCGGTCTTCACCGCCGCGGTCGACCGCGTGGAGGGGCCGCGCCGGGGCGAGAGCTGGCAGGACTGGATCGCCGAACTGGCCGGGCGGCTGCGGCGTTCGATGCTGCGCCACCGCGATGGCGGCAGACTGCTCGCCGGTACCTACGTCAGCGACGAATCGATGTGGCGCACAATGGAATTGACGCTACGCACACTGGAGGACGCGGGCTTCTCCGCCGATCAGGCCGGGTGGGTCTTCCCGATCGTCCTGCATTACACGGTCGGCTTCGTGATCGAGGAGCAGGCGCGTACGGGTGCGGACTACGGTGCCGACAACCCCTACGCCGACCTCGACCGGGCGGTGGACCCCGATCGCTATCCGCGTACGGCCCACCTGGTCACCACGCTGTCCTCGATCGATCCGAACGACGAATTCGACCACGGCGTCCGCGTGATCCTCACCGGAATCCGGACGCTCGCGAACATCGAGTGATGAGTCGCGGGCGTGCGGCACATCTGCGGCGCCGACGCACGCCCTGGCGGCGAGCGGGCGTCGGCGCGCGCAGCGTAACGGCCGGACCGTTACGGCACAACAGCTTTCGCTGTCAGGACACGACCGGCAGATAGACCTTTCCACCGGCCTCGGCGAATTCGGCCGACTTCTCGGCCATACCGGCCTCGATCGCCTCCACGTCGGTGAGTCCCTGCTTCTCCGCGTACTCGCGCACATCGGCGGAGATCCGCATCGAGCAGAACTTCGGGCCGCACATCGAGCAGAAGTGAGCGGTCTTGGCGGGTTCGGCGGGCAGCGTTTCGTCGTGGTACTCCCGCGCGGTGTCGGGGTCCAGCGACAGCGCGAACTGGTCGTGCCAGCGGAATTCGAAGCGCGCCTTGGACAATGCGTCGTCGCGTTCCTGCGCCCGCGGATGCCCCTTGGCGAGATCGGCGGAATGCGCGGCGATCTTGTATGTGATCACGCCGGTCTTCACATCGTCGCGGTTGGGCAGCCCCAGATGTTCCTTCGGGGTGACGTAGCAGAGCATCGCGGTGCCGGCCTGGGCGATGATCGCCGCGCCGATCGCCGAGGTGATGTGGTCGTAGGCCGGTGCGATGTCGGTGGCGAGCGGGCCCAGGGTGTAGAACGGCGCCTCCTCGCACAGCTCCTCCTCGAGCCGCACGTTCTCCACGATCTTGTGCATCGGGACGTGGCCCGGGCCCTCGATCATCACCTGCACGCCATGGGATTTCGCGATCTTGGTCAGCTCGCCGAGGGTGCGCAGTTCGGCGAACTGCGCCTCGTCGTTGGCATCCGCGATGGAACCGGGCCGCAGTCCGTCGCCGAGCGAGAAGGTGATGTCGTATTTCGCGAGGATCTCGCACAGCTCCGCGAAGTTCGTGTACAGGAACGACTCCTGGTGGTGGGCCAGACACCACGCCGCCATGATCGAACCGCCGCGCGAGACGATGCCGGTGACGCGCTTGGCGGTCAGCGGTACGTACCGCAGCAGCACCCCGGCGTGCACGGTCATGTAGTCCACGCCCTGCTCGGCCTGCTCGATCACGGTGTCGCGATAGATTTCCCAGGTCAGCTCGGTCGGATCGCCGTTCACCTTCTCCAGCGCCTGATAGATCGGCACGGTGCCGACCGGTACCGGCGAATTCCGCAGGATCCACTCGCGGGTCTCGTGGATGTTCTTACCGGTGGACAGGTCCATGATGGTGTCGGCGCCCCAGCGGGTGGCCCACACCATCTTCTCCACCTCTTCGGCGATCGAGGAGGTGACCGCGGAGTTGCCGATGTTGGCGTTGATCTTCACCGCGAACTTCTTGCCGATGATCATCGGCTCGCATTCGGGATGGTTGTGGTTGGCGGGGATCACGGCCCGGCCGGCGGCAACCTCGTCGCGAACCAATTCCGGCGAAACACCTTCGCGCGCAGCGATATACCGCATCTCGGCGGTGATCGCGCCGGCTCTGGCCCAGGCCAGCTGAGTGCGCGGGCCCGGCACGTCCGGTTCGGTCCAGCCGGCGCGGAGCTTCGGAAGTCCGGCCTCCAGGTCGATCGTCGCCGAATCGTCGGTGTACGGCCCGGAGGTGTCGTACACGTCGAAGTGTTCGCCGTTGGTCAGGTTGATCCGGCGGACCGGGATGCGCAACGTCGTCCCGTCGGCGTCGATCTGCTCGTAGTGCTTTGCGCTGCCCGCAATGGGGCCGGTGGTGACATGGTTCGACGACATGTGAGCTCAATCCTCCCTACGCCGGCATTACCCGGTCAGGTTCGTACGGTCGACGGCCCTCGATCCGCCCGAATGGGCTAGCCGTCCTCTCAGCCCGCTGGTGCGAGCCCCCGTTGGCACGATGTGGTACCCGGCCGAGGGTACCGCGCGACCGTGGGGCGCGTCACTGCCCCCGCAGCGGCGGGGTGCTCGAACTGCACAGTGGCGAATCCTGCGATGCGGTCCTCGACGACGACTCGACTGGCTGTGTTCATTGCGCTGGCCGCACTGCCATCACGGCAGCGAGCGCCCGTGCCGACGACGGTGGGTGCGCCGAAATCCGTGGACAGAGCTCGGCGCTTCGTCTACTCTCGGCACGAATCACCAAGGGGCGGTGGTTGTTCGATATGGCGCCGTTCGGCGCCCGGCGGGGGAGCCGAGTTGAAATTCCGTGCATGCCTCGTTTCCGTGGGGCGCGTGTGGATACATCCGCACTGACCTGGTCAACCATGTCACCGGCGCGATAGTGAAAACGGTGCAGCCCACGGTGATCGTGGCCGACAGTGGTGTCGTGGACAAATCTGAACCGAGTGCGGACGAACTCGTCGAGTCGGTCATTCGTGCCGGTACCGAGGCCGGATATCGGATCGACCGGGACGACGAGGGGCGGTTGCGGATCACGGCTGCCGGAGAGACGCCGGTCGTTCCGGCGCTGGTCTTCGCGATGACCGAAGGGGAACTGCGCGACTACTACAGGCGGCTGGCGGCGAATGCCGGCGAGCCGCTCGGTGCCGGAACGCCGTGGCAAACCTGGATGCTGTTGATGTCGACCCATCTCGACAGGCGGTCTACGAAGCCGGAAAGCTGGATCGGCCGAGTGTGATCGTGATCGCCGAGAACGGCTTCAGGCCCGTCGCTCGATCCGGCACCTCCTAGCGAACTCGGGCGAACCGGCCCTGCTACGCCGAATACAGTGCGTCGATTTCGTCGGCGAAGTCGCGCAGGACCACGTTGCGCTTGAGTTTGAGTGACGGGGTGAGATAGCCGTTGGCCTCGGTGAATTCGGTGCGCAGCAGCCTGAACTTCCGGACCGCCTCGGCCTGGGACACGGCCGCGTTGCCGTCGTCGATGGCCTCCTGGATCGCGCCCAGCAACTCCGGGTCGGAATCGAGGTCGGCGAGGGTGGCCTCGGAGGATTTGCCGTGCAGCTGCTTCCAGATCGGAAAGTGCTCGCTGTCGACGGTCACCAGACAGCTGACGAAGGGTTTGGCGTCGCCGACGACCACGACTTCGCCGATGATGGCGTGGCCTCGAATGCGGTCTTCGATCACCGCCGGGGCGACGTTCTTGCCGCCGGCGGTCACGATGAGCTCCTTCTTGCGGCCGGTGATGGTGAGGTAGCCCTCGTCGTCGAGTGAGCCGATGTCGCCGGTGGCGAACCAGTCGTCGCGGAAGGTGTTCGCGGTGGCCACGGGGTTGTTCCAATAGCCGGGGAACATCTGGGGACCTCGCAGCAGGATCTCGCCGTCTTCATCGATGCGAACCGTCGTGCCCGGCACCGGCTGGCCGACGGTTCCGATCTTCGGCCGGTCGTCCGGGTTGAAGGTGGCGATTCCGGAGGTTTCGGTGAGCCCGTAACCCTCCAACACCGTGAAGCCGACGCCGCGGAAGAAGTGTCCCAGGCGTTCGCCGAGTGGAGCACCGCCGGAGAGGGCGTGCGTGGCCCGGCCACCGAGCGCGGCTCGCAGCTTGCGGTACACCAAACGGTCGAAGACCTGATGGCGTAAGCGCAGCCCCAGCGGGACGTGGTCGGCATCCAAGGCGCGGCTGTAGGCGATCGCCGTGTCGGCGGCGATGTCGAAGATCCGGCCCCGGTGCGTCAACTGCGCCTGCGTGCGTGCCGCGTTGAAGACCTTCTCGAAAACCCTCGGTACGCCGAGGATCAGCGTCGGCCGGAAGGTTCCCAGCTCTTCGGTGACGTTCTTGACGTCGCCGACATGACCGATCTTGATCGGTACGAGCGCGGCGGCCACCTCGACGAGCCGCCCGAACACATGGGCCAGCGGCAGAAACAGCAGGACCGACGACTCGCCCGTGCGGAACAGCTGCGGCAGGCGTGCGGTCGCGTTGCTCAGTTCGCCGAGGAAGTTGCCGTGGGTGATCCGGCATCCCTTGGGCCGGCCGGTGGTGCCGGAGGTGTAGACGATGGTCGCGAGAGAGTCCCCGGCGATCGCGGAGCGCCGTTCGTCCAGCGCGGCGTCGGTGACATCGGCGCCGGTTCGCACGAGGGTGGCGACCGCGTCCGCCTCGATCTCCCAGATGTGCGCGAGATCGGGCACCTGTTCCTGCACCTTGCCCACGACGGCCGTGTGCGCGGCGGTTTCCGTGATCACCGCGACGGCTCCGGAATCGGAGAGTATCCATTGCACCTGTTCGGCGGAGGACGTCTCGTACACCGGAACGGTGACGGCCGCGGCGCACCAGAGGGCGAAATCGAGCAGTGTCCACTCGTACCGGGTGCGGGACATGATCGCCACCCGATCGCCCGGCTCGATACCACTGGCGATCAGGCCCTTGGCCGCCGCTCGCACCTCGGCGAGGAATTCGACCGCGGTCAGATCCTCCCATCGGGAGTCGCGTTTTCGAGCGATGACCGCGACGTCGGGATATTTTTCGGCGTTGCGGTGAACAAGGTCGCCGAGGGTGGCGCCGGGCGGAACTTCCTGTAGGGCCGGCAGGCTGTATTCGCGCATAGCTGCTCCTCGTAAGCCACGCTGCCGATGGTGTTCACCGCACCGAACGGATGGGGAAAAACGCGCTCCGTGCTGTGACGCCTCTCACATTGTAGTCGCGCTGCACAATTATCGGGTTGTGTCCGCGAGGACGGTGACCCGCTCCCGATCAGCGGCGAGAGGGCAGGATCCGGCCGCTGACCTCACCCAACGCCATTGGTGAGCCGCCGGGGCCAGGGGCCGTCGCGGTCAGCAGGACCGTATCCCCGTCGGCGAGGAAGGTCCGCTCGGAGCCGCCGATGTCGACGGGCTCGGCGCCGTTGCCGGAGAGTTCGATGAACGATCCGCTCTGATCCCGCCGGGGACCGGAGATGGTGCCGGAGGCGAACAGGTCACCGGGCCGGGTACCGGCGCCGTTGGCCGTCAGATGGGCCAGCATCTGCGCCCCCGACCAGTACATCGCCCGATACGGTGGCGCACTCACCGGGACACCGTTCCAGTGCACGCGCACGTCGATGTCGAATCCCCAATCCTGTCGTCCCCGTAGATAGGGAAGCGGCTCCGGGGTTTGTTCCGGCAGCGCGATCCGGGCGGATTCCAGCGCGGCGAGCGGAGTGATCCACGCCGCCAGCGAGGTCGCGAACGATTTGCCGAGGAACGGGCCGAGCGGCTGTCCCTCCCAGGCCTGTAGGTCGCGGGCCGACCAGTCGTTCACCAGCGCCACGCCGAAAACATGATCGGGGAACGCGTCCACCGCGATCGATGTCCCGAGCTCGGAACCGGCGCCGACGACGAACCCGAGTTCCGCCTCGATGTCCAGCCGGGCGGACGGCGCGAATTCCGTTGCGCCCGAGCCGGTCCGGCGCTGCCCGCAGGGCCGGATCACCGGGGTGCCGGAGACCACCACGCTGCCCGCGCGCCCGTGATACCCCACCGGCAGGTGTCGCCAATTCGGCAGCAGCGGTTCGCGGTCGGGACGCAGAAACCGCCCGAGCCGGGTGGCGTGGTCGATACTCGCGTAGAAGTCCACATAGTCGCCGATCGCGATCGGGAGCTTCGATCGCACCGACGCGAGCGGATGGATCACCGCCGCGGGCAGTGGCCCGCGCACCGCCTCCCGCAGCCGTTCGCGCACCGTGTGCCAACGCCGTGGCCCCTGGGCCAGGAAAGCGTTCAGATCGGGTCGCGCGAACGTCGAATCATCCAGCAACACAGAAAGATCCACGACCTCCGAGCCGATCCGGGCGCCGACTCGGAAATCGCCGCCGGGCGGCGCGAACACCCCGTAGGGCAGGTTGTCCGGCCCGAACGGGGCATCGCCGGACACCTCCAGCCGGACCGTGGCGTTCACGCCCGCTCCGAACTCGGCCCGCGGCCCGACCAGGTCCACGCGTAATCCGGGTCCTCGCAGGCCAGGGCGCCCTCGCCGAGGCCCAGCGGGCGGAAGGTGTCGACCATCACCGCCAGCTCGTCGAAATAGTCCACGCCGATGCTGCGCTCGTAGGCGCCCGGCTGCGGACCGTGCGCATATCCGCCCGGATGCACCGAGACCGATCCCGGTCCGATACCGGAACCGCGGCGCGCCTCGTAGTTTCCGCCGCAGTAGAACAGGATCTCGTCGGAGTCGACGTTGGAGTGGTAGTAGGGCACCGGAATCGACAGCGGGTGGTAGTCGACCTTGCGGGGTACGAAATCGCAGATCACGAAGTTCGTCCCCGCGAAGGCCTGGTGCACCGGTGGCGGCTGATGAATCCGGCCGGTGATCGGCTCGAAATCGGCGATATCGAAGGTGTACGGGTACAGGCAGCCGTCCCAGCCCACCACGTCGAACGGATGATGGGCGTACACCATTCGGGTGCCGAGTATTTCGGCGCCGGGCCGATGTTTCACCAGCACCTCGACCTCGGTGCCGGACTCCTGGAGCGGCTCGGCGGGACCGTGCAGATCCCGCTCGCAGTACGGCGAATTCTCCAGGAACTGGCCGCTTGCGGACAGATACCGCTTCGGTGCGGTGATATGTCCGGTCGCCTCGATGATGTAGCCGCGCAGCGGTTCCGGGCCCTGCGGCCGCCAGCGATGCGTGGTCGCCCGCGGCAGCAGCACGTGATCGCCGGCGTGCACCGGCAGCCGCCCGAAAACGGTATCCACCACGCCCGATCCGGATTCGACGTAGACCAGCTCGTCACCGATCGCGTTGCGGTACAAGGGGGATTCGCGCAGCGCCGCCACATAGGAGATGCGCACGTCGTCGTTGCCGAGGATCAGGCGGCGGCCCGTCACGACGTCGGTCTGCGCGAGTACGGACTCGGGGAACAGTTCGTGCAGCCGCAGGTGCCGGTGCCGCAGCGGATGGTTCGGCACGGTCCGGGGATTCGGCGGCCGCCAGACCGAGGAGTCGACGATCGCCGGCGGCAGGCCGCGGTGATACAGCAGCGACGAGTCGCCGGAGAAGCCTTCCTCGCCCATCAGCTCCTCGTAGAGCAGCTGCCCCCGTTCGTCACGATGCTGGGTGTGCCGCTTCGCCGGTAGGAATCCCAGTTGCCGATAGAACGCCATACCGCTCTCCCGCCGGGTCGCTGGTCGAATGGACGCCGATTTCCATTTTAGCTAGACCGATTGCCGGAGAGTGCGAACTTCGGCCGGCAGAAATACCAGTCGAGCGGCGGTTTCGCGACAGCTCTCAGGCCGAGCGCAGCGCCCGGTAGACCGCCGCGCCCACGAAGGCGCCCAGATCCTGCGGGGTCCACTTGTCGCCCTCGGTCACCAGCGTTCGCACCGCGCCCTCACCGGCCGAAACCCACAACTCGACCAGTGCGGGCAGTTTGCGTTCCGCGTCGACGGTTCCCCACGCCTCCAGCGTGGGCCGCAACCGGCGGGTGCAGCGCTCGACCGCGAAGCTGCGCCCGCGTCCGAACGAACTCGCCACCGCCGGATCGGGATTGCCGTGCAGCAGTTTCCAGGTGTCGGGGCGTTTGGAGACCGTCTCCAGCAGGGCGCGGAAGCCCTCGACGAAGACCTCTTCGTCGGCCTCCACCCGGCGCGGCGGCAGGGCGTCCATGATGCCGGCCAGCAGCAGCCCCTCCTCACGCTGGATGAGGGCGTTGATGAGTTCGACGCGATCGGCGAAGCAGGCGTAGACCACCGGCCGGGTCACGGTCAGGCGTTCGGCCACGGCGGCGATGGTGACGGCCGCGATCCCCTCGTCCGCCGCGATGCGCAGCGCCGCATCCAGAACCTGCGGGCGGCGGCGTTCGGGGCCGAGATGCTGGGCCCGTTGACGCGGTCGTACCGCGGATTCCGAAGCCATGGCGAACAAGATAGCAGTGGTAGAGGGCGGTTATGCCGGTCGCATCGCACCGGCGGAGGGCAGCCGCGCGGGCGGGACTCGGCCGATCGGGAATGCCGATCGAGATATCGAATGCGAGCACATTCCGAGCAAATTGCCGCGAGGCGGGGCGCGATTGGGAAAAGTGAATCGCGGATGGACTGGTCCGCCCGCATAAGTTACCCCGAATTCTCTAGTCTCGGCCGGTTACGGTTGCGTAAGTGAACGCGGGTACGGCAACCTCCGACGGAGAACAATCGACGATGGCGAGGAGGCCCTGAGCGTGTCGCACTACAAGGCGAACCTTCGGGATATCGAGTTCAACTTGTTCGAGGTGTTGGGAATCGGTGCGCTGCTGGAGGCCGGCGCGTACGGCGATCTGGATACCGAAACCGCACGCGGAATGCTCACCGAGGTGCAGCGGTTGGCGGAGGGGCCGGTAGCCGAGTCGTTCGTCGACGCCGATCGCAATCCGATCTCGTTCGACGCGGCCGAACACGAGGTCATAGTGCCGGACCCGCTGCGCAAGACGGTCGCGGCGGTCAACGAGGCCGGCTGGTCCGGACTGGGTATGCCCGAGGACATGGGCGGTGTCGACGCCCCGTCGCCGCTGATCTGGGCCATCCAGGAAATGCTTGTGGCGGCGAACAATTCGGCCAGCTTCTTCAATATGGGCCCGCTCATGCACCAGGTGCTGTACCGCGAGGGCACCGAGGAACAGCGGCGGTGGGCCGAGCACGCCTGGGAAAACCGCTGGGGCGGAACGATGGTCCTCACCGAACCCGACGCCGGATCCGATGTCGGCATGGGCCGCACCAAGGCCGTTTCGCAGCCCGACGGGACCTGGCACATCGAAGGGGTGAAGCGCTTCATCTCCGGTGGTGACGTCGGCGACACCGCCGACAACATCTTCCACCTCACCCTGGCGCGGCCCGAGGGCGCCGGCCCGGGTACCAAGGGCCTGTCGCTGTTCGTGGTGCCGAAGTACCTGTTCGATTCGCAGACAATGGAATTGGGCGAGCGCAACGGCGTGCTGGTGACCAACCTCGAACACAAGATGGGCATCAAGTCCTCGCCGACCTGTGAGCTGACCTACGGTGGCGACAAGCCCGCGATCGGTTACCTGGTCGGCGACGTGCACAACGGCATCGCCCAGATGTTCAAGGTCATCGAGAACGCTCGCATGATGGTCGGCGTGCTGTCGGCGGGAACCCTGTCCACCGGATACCTGAACGCGCTGGAGTACGCGAAGTCTCGCGTGCAGGGCGCCGATCTGACCCAGATGGCCGACAAGACCGCTCCGCGCGTCACCATCACCCACCACCCGGACGTCCGGCGCAGCCTGGCGCTGCAGAAGTCCTATGCCGAGGGCCTGCGGGCGCTGTATCTGTATTGCGCGTCGTATCAGAACGACGATGTTGCACAGGCGAATTTCGGCGCCGACCCCGATACCGCGGCGCGGGTCAACGACCTGCTGCTGCCGATCGTCAAGGGCGTCGCCTCGGAACGGGCGTACGAAACCCTCACCGAGTCGCTGCAGACCTTCGGTGGCTCGGGATATCTGCAGGACTACCCGATCGAGCAGTACATCCGCGACGTGAAGATCGACTCGCTGTACGAGGGTACGACCGCGATCCAGGCGCAGGACTTCTTCTTCCGCAAGATCGTTCGCGACAAGGGCGTGGCGCTCGCCCATGTCGCCGGACTGGTGCAGCAGTTCGTCGAGAGCGAGCCCGACACCCTGAAGGCGGAGAAGACGCTGCTGGGCGCCGCGCTCGCGGATGTGCAGGCGATGGCGACCGCGCTCACCGGCTATCTGGTGGCCGCGGCGCAGACGCCGGAGGAGATCTACAAGGTCGGACTCGGTTCCGTGCGCTTCCTGCACGCCGTGGGCGATCTCGTCATCGGCTGGCGGCTGCTGGCGCAGGCGCAGGTCGCGCAGGCCGCGCTGGCGGGACAGCCGGCGGAGAAGGATCGGCTGTTCTACGCCGGAAAGGTCGGCGTCGCATCGTGGTTCGCCAAGAACCAGCTGCCGCTGCTGAGTGGTGTGCGGGCCGTGGTGGAAAACCTCGATACCGACATCATGCAGCTGGAGGAGGGCGCCTTCTAGGCTCGAAGCCCACACCGCGCGCACGGCCGGCCGGGAAATCCCGGCCGGCCGTGGCGTATTCGTGTCCGACTCGCCCGCGTGCGGTACCCGAATGCGGGTACAACTGTCGGCATGGTGTTCCCGATGGCCTTCGGCTGGATCCAGGCATTGCTGGCGGTGCTCTTCGTCGTCGCGATCGCGATGCTGGTCACGGCCGTCCTGCGCGCCCGGAAAGCGGGCTGGCGCAGCCATATCGGGCGCGGCGCGAGCGGGCTGGTGGTGCTGCTGGTGGCGGTCGTCCTGCTGTGGGCGGTGACCCTGCTGCAGACCTACCTCGGGCTGACCGGTGAGGTGAAGGCCGCGCACGTCATCGCGAAAAGCGTTGCGGGCAAAGATCATACCCTCGATATCGAGCTCACCCTCTACGGCGACGGCCATCACGACGAGACGCATCAGACCTATCGGATCGAGGGTGATCTGTGGGTGCTACAGGCCGATATCGTGGAATTGGAGCCGTGGGTCAACGCGCTCGGATTCCATTCCGGCTACAAGGTGACCCGGCTCTACGGCCAGCGGCTCGACGGTGCCGCGGTGAGTCAGCACCAGACCATGCTGGGCGGCGGCGACGGCGACTTCTTCACCGATATGCGCGATCACAGCTGGTACACCGAACCGTTCATCCGCTCGGCCTACGGCAACGCGGTGATCGCGATGCCCGGCAGCTACGACGTCTACATCTCCCACGACGCCATCAAGACCCGGCAGAGCTGACCTCCGGTCCCGGCCGCTCCGAAAGCGCCGGAGAGTCCGAGAATTCGACCACCACGGGCGCATGATCGCTGGCGCCCTTACCTTTTCGTTCCTCGCGATCGACCCCGGCATCGACGGCGCGAACGCTCAGCGCGGGTGAGGCGAGGACGAAATCGATGCGCATACCCTCCTTGCGCGGAAAGCGCAGCTGGGTGTAGTCCCAGTAGGTGTAGACACCCGGACCGGGGGCGAACGGGCGCATCACATCGGTGAATCCCGCCGCCACGACGGCGTCGAACGCGGCTCGCTCCGGTGCCGAGGTGTGCGTCTTGTGCGCGAAGAATTCCGGCGACCACACGTCGTCGTCGGTGGGTGCGATATTCCAGTCGCCGCACAGCGCGATCTGCGCCGACGGGTCGGCCCCCAACCAGGCCGCGCCGGAATCACGCAGGGCCGCAAGCCATTCCAGCTTGTAGGTGTAGTGCGGATCGGTCAGTGTGCGCCCGTTGGGTACGTACAGACTCCACACCCGGACGCCACCGCAGGTGGCGCCGATCGCCCGTGCCTCCACCACCGGGGCGCTGATCAGCGAGGCCCCGGCGTCCTTGTCGAATCCGGGCTGGCCGGGGAAGGTGACCTCGACCTCGTCGATGCCCACCCGGGAGGCGATCGCCACCCCGTTCCACTGACTGAAGCCGGTGTGCACGACCTCGTAGCCGGCCTCTTCGAACCGCTCGGCCGGGAACTGGTCGTCGCGGCATTTGGTTTCCTGGATGGCCAGCACATCGATATCGGCGCGGTCCAGCCACGACACGACCCGATCCACTCGGGATCGAATCGAATTCACATTCCAGGTGGCCAACCGCATGAAACGAGGTTAGTCGGCGGGTTCACTCGCGGCGGTGGCGGCCCGCGTCGGGGTCCGGAGCGGCGTAGCGGTAGGCGTGATGGTCGACGAAGCCCATCTCCCGGTACATCGCGAGGGCGGCCTCGTTGTTCACCTCCACCTGGACGTAGGCGTGGGTGGCGCCGCGTTTGTAGCCCCAGTTGATCAGTTCGGCGCAGACGAGGGTGCCCAGGCCGTGGCGGCGGTGGGGTGCGGCGACCGCGAGACAACTCAGGCCGATCCAGTGTCGGCCGTCGGGGGCGGTGGTCAGGGCGCCGCGGCCGATCGCCAGCGGAGTCGGCAGGCCCAGCGCGGCGAAACCGAGTTCACCGTCGCGGACCGCGGTGAGCACGTCGGTATCGGGCAGCGGCGCGGCCACGTCGACGGTGTCCTCCCCGCGGTGCCGGTGCAGTTCCAGCCAGGCCGGGTGCGGCCGCTCGTCGATGCGGACCATCGACGGACCCTGCGGCAGTACGAAAGTGGCGATATCGATGCCGAGCACCCTCGTCTCGCCCCAGGTGCGCCAGCCCGGCGGCACCGGTGCCAGGCGGTCGGGGAGCCGAAGCTGCAGCGGCAGACCGTGTTCGGTGTACCACTCGCCGATGTGTTGCAGCGTGCGCATGTCGAGGGCGGCGCTGCGACCGGATTCGCCCAGTGGCACAGCGGAATTCGCGCGATGGCTGTATCCGTTGCCGGCACTGCACAACCAGCCGTCGAACCAGGCCCGCTCGAGCCCGGGCCAGCCGTCGATCGCCGCCGCTTCCAGCGCGCGGATCTCACCGATCCGGATCGGGCGCGGCCCCAATGCTTTCATCGCCACCACCCGATCGGGTGCGATGGTTACCGTGGTGCCGTCGGCGGTGCGGACCTGCACTGGATCCGGTGCGACGAGTTCGCCGATCACATCCGTGAACTGCTGCGGATAACCCTCGGGCAGGCGGTACCGCACCACCACGCGGCGCCCGAGCGGGATATCGGGACGGTCAGTCGTCATGCCCGAACGGATCCGGCACCTCGCCCGGCACCCAGCTCAGACCCGGTGTGCCCCAGCCGTTGCGCTTGATCGCCTTCTTCGCGGCGCGGGCGTTGCGGCCGATCAGCACATCCACATAGAGGAAGCCGTCGAGGTGGCCGACCTCGTGCTGGAGCATGCGGGCGAAGAAACCCTTGCCCTCGATGGTGACCGGCTCGCCGTGTTCGTCGGTGCCGGTGACCCGCGCCCAGTCGGCGCGGCCGGTGGGGAACTGCTCACCCGGAACGGAGAGGCAGCCCTCCTCGTCGTCGTCGGGATCGGGCATGGTTTCGGGGATCTCGGAGGTTTCCAGCACCGGGTTGATCACCGCGCCGCGCCGCCGCTGCACCGAACCGTCGGGCTGCACGTCGGGGCAGTCGTAGACGAACAGGCGCAGCGATTCACCGACCTGATTGGCGGCCAGCCCGACTCCGTTGGCGGCATCGAGGGTTTCGTACATGTCCGCGATCAGGCCGGCGAGCTCGTCCGGCGACTGCGACACCTGCCGGGTCGGGTTGTGCAGCACCGGATCGCCGACGATGCGGATCGGGAGAATCGCCATGGTGGCACACTTTACGCGGCGCCGCGTGTACGGCCCGACACGCCGTACGACGCCTCGGTGAACGGGTGTGCCGCGTGGTTGAATGACGACGACTGTCGTCCGTTGTTGATTCGGCGAGGGAGCGATATGGACAGCGCAGCGGCCCGGAATCTATCCGCAAGCGAGGACAGCTCCGCGAGCGAAGAGATCGTGGCAGTGGTCGAAGGCGCCTCCGGCGCGGTGGTCGAGGGCGCCCCCGAGGGGGTCGCGGTCGACGGTCTCACCCGTCGCGAACTCGACATCCTCGATTTCGAGCGCAAGTGGTGGAAGTACGCCGGTGCCAAGGAAGAAGCCATCCGGGAGCTGTTCGCCATGTCCGCCACCCGTTACTACCAGGTCCTCAACGCCGTCGTCGACAAGCCCGAGGCGCTGGCCGCCGATCCGATGCTGGTGAAACGGCTGCGCCGGTTGCGGGCCAGCCGGCAGAAATCGCGGGCGGCGCGGCGGCTGGGCTTTCAGGTCTGATCGGCCGATGTCCGATGCGCGCGCACGCTCATCCCTGCGACTAGGGTCGACACCGTGAGCAACCCGAATCCGCCCTCCGGTGGACCGCCGCTGCGAGCACTCGCGATGGTGCTGATCGCGCTGGCCATCGTCTTCGCGGGCCTCGGCGCGATGGCGCTGTCGAACTCGAGTTCCGATTCCGCTGCCGCGGAGACCTCGTCGGACACCGAAACGACGGCCGCGCCGGTCACCACCACCCGCGCCGCCGCCACCACGACGGCGGCCACGACCACCGCGGCGCCGACGAGCACGCTCACCACGACCACCGCGGCGGCGACCAGCACGACGGCCGGTGTGGACAAGACCGTCCCGGTCCGGGTGCTGAACAACAGCACCGTCGCCGGCCTGGCCTCCCGCACCGGGAGCCAGCTCACCGCGGCGGGCTTCGACGTCACCGAGACCGGCAACTATCCCGGCGGTGTGATCGCGAAAACAACTGTCTATTACGGAAATTCCCCGCACGAACGGGAAACCGCCCAGGCGATCGCGAATGAACTGGGAGTATCGGCCGAACCGCGTTTCGCCGGAATCGCGGACTCGCCGCCGGGCGTCATCGTCATCGTCACCGGCAACTAGAACCCAACCGAGCCCCACCAGTGCGGTGCATAACGGCTCTGGCAAGATCTTGTCCGGTAAGGAATCTGTTCAACCAGCACTACTCGTAAACTCGGTACTCGTAAAGGAGTTCTCCGATGGCCCCCTCCGCAACCCGTCGCCCCTCCTGGCGGACTGTGACCCCGATGCTGGCGATCGCGGCTTTCGGCCTGGTCGCGTGCAGCAACAGCCAGGAGTCGAGCGACGTCAAGGGGACCACCCCGCCGGTATGGACCGGTAGCGCCGGTCCGGCGGAGAACTCCGGCACCGGCGCAGAGCAGAACCCGCCCTCCGGCGATTCGGTCTCGGTGCAGTTGAAGGACCCCTCCGGCGCGCAGGTCGGCACCGCCACCATCGCCAAGTCCGGCGACAAGCTGCAGATCACCGTCGACGCGCACGGCCTGCAGCCGGGCTTCCACGGCCTGCACATCCACCAGAACGGCAAGTGCGAGCCCAACTCCACCGCCCCGTCCGGCGGCGCGCCGGGCAACTTCCTCTCCGCCGGTGGCCACCTCCAGGTGGGCGAGTCGAACGCCCATCCCTCCAGCGGCGATCTGACCTCGCTCGAGGTCGGTAAGGACGGCACCGCGAAGCTGGTGACCAGCACCGACTCCGTGACGCTGGACCAGGTCAAGGGCAAGGCGCTGATGATCCACGCCGGCGCCGACAACTTCGGCAACATCCCGAACCGCTACCTGCAGGCCAACGGTGGCGCGCCCGGACCCGATGCCGAGACTCTGGCAACCGGCGACGCGGGCGGCCGGGTCGCCTGCGGCGTCATCGGGTAAGAGCGGATTCGTCATGGGTGGGGCTGGCTCTCGAACGGTTCCCTGGAACGGCTCGCCCCGCCCGACGCTGGGCGTCGAATGGGAGATCGCGCTCGTCGACAAGCAGACGCGCAATCTCTCCAATACGGCCGCCGCGGTCTTCGATCAGGTCGGTGATCTGCGGGCGCCCAACGGCCCGCCGCATGTCACCAAGGAACTGCTGAAGAATACGGTTGAACTCGTCAGCGGTGTCCACGACACCGTCGGCGAGGTGGTCGACGAGATGCACGCCACGATGGACACCGTACGCGCGGCCGCCGACCGCGTCGGTGTGGACCTGTTCTGCGCGGGCACCCATCCGTTCGCCCAGTGGTCGACGCAACAGCTGACTCGCTCCGAGCATTACGACGAGCTGATCAGCCGCACCCAGTGGTGGGGCCGCCAGATGCTGATCTGGGGCGTGCACGTGCATGTGGGAGTCTCGCACCCGGAGAAGGTCTTTCCGATTCTCAACACGCTGCTGCTCTCGTATCCGCATCTGCTGGCGCTGTCGGCGTCCTCACCGATGTGGGCCGGCATCGATACCGGGTACGCGAGCAATCGCGCGCTGATGTTCCAGCAGCTGCCGACCGCCGGCTTGCCGTTCCAGTTCGAGAACTGGTCGCAGTTCGAGTCTTTCGTGCACGACCAGATGAAAACCGGTGTGTTCGAACAACTCGGCGGGATGCACTGGGATATCCGCCCCGCGCCGAAATGGGGGACCATCGAGGTCCGCGTCTGCGACGGCATCCCCAGTCGCTTCGAGCTTTCCGCGCTCGTCGCCCTGATCCACTGCCTGATCGTGGATCTGGATCGCAGGGTGGAGGCGGGAGAGACCATGCCCACCCTGCCGCCGTGGCATGTGCAGGAGAACAAGTGGCGCGCAGCGCGTTACGGCCTGGACGCGATCATCATTACCGACTCCGACAGCAACGAGCGGCTGGTCACCGACGATCTGATGGATCTGCTGGATCGGTTGCAGCCCACCGCGAAACTGCTGCAGTGTGAGAACGAGCTCGCGCGGGTGCCCGATATCGTCGAACGCGGGGCGTCGTATCAGCGGCAGCGACGAGTGGCGGCGGCCGCGCAGGGCGATCTGGTCGCGGTGGTGGACGCGCTGGTCAAGGAATTGAACAGCTGAGTCAGCGGTCCTCCGGCGCGGCCGGGGTGATGGCGGTGCCGGCCAGCAGCAGGGCGGCGATCAATTCGGTGAGATGGGTACGGGTGGCGCGGAATTCGCCACGAATCCACGCCGCTACCAGTTCCAGCGTGCCGCTGACGACGGCGTAGGCGGTCATATCCAGATCGAGCGGGGCGGCGGCCGGGTCGGGCGGGCGTAGTTCCCGCACCACCGCGGCCATGGCGGCCGCGATATCGCGCTGAGTGCTGAGCCGGCCGCTCTGCAATGCGGCATCGGAATGGGATGCCAGCACCAGCGCTTGGCGTCGCGGGTCCGCGGCGAGGAATCCGAGCGCGGCGTCGGCGGCGGCACGGACCTGTTCGTGCAGATCCGGTCCCGCGGCCAGCGTGGCCGAGATCACGGCCGCGATGCCGTCGGCGGTGAGCTGCCCGGCCAGGGCCTGGACCAGGACGTCGCGATCGGCGAAATGTTCGTAGAAGTACCGGTCGTTCAGGCGGGCACGGGCGCAGACCGCGCGCTTGGTCACCGCATTCGCGCCGCCCTCTGCGAGCAGGTCCAATGCCGCGTCGAGCAGGGCGGTGCGCCGACGTTCCCGGCGTTCGGCCGCGCTGATCCCGCCGTAGGCGCGCACGGCGCGACCTCGGGACTCCGCATCCGCATTCATGATCTTGACCACCGCCCTCTTTTGGTGCACTCTGACACCAGAATCATTTGTGGTGCCGCGTGGCACCACACTAATCGGAACAAGGGAGTTCTGTGATGTCCTGCCCCGTGTCTCATGAGACGCCGACGCGGGAGCCGGCGCGCTCGGCCGGTGATGCCGCGACGACTCGCGCACACGCCGATGCGTCGGCGGCCGCGGTGCGACGGTTCGAGCGGGTGGCCGGGTCGGTCTTCCTCGGACTCTTCGGTGTCGGCCTGTACGACCAGACCATGCTGCCCGCCGTCTCGGCCGCGCTGGAGGTCACCGGCCGGGTTCGCGACGAGCCGTGGGGGCGGGCGCGGCGTACCGCGGCGGCCGATCAGATCCTGTACCAGGCGGAGGAGGCCGACCGGCTGGCCGAGGCCGAGCGGCTCTTGCGACTGCATCGCGATGTGAAGGGAGTCGGCGCCGACGGCGTGCGGTATTCGGCGCTGGCGCCGGAATCGTGGAACTGGATCCTTTACTCCGCCTTCTTCGTTCAGTACCACGCGTATCGGACGGTCACCGGCGATCGGCCGACAGCCGCCGACGACCAGGCGATCTGGGACGCTTTCCGGGCGAGCACCGCGCCGCTGCACCTTCCCGGCCGGTCCGTGCCGATCGCCGACTACCGCGAGATGGTCGAGCACTACAACCGCGTGGTCGCCGAGCAATTGCGGCGCACTCCCACGCTGACCGCGGCCACCGGCGCGATCGACGCGGCGCCGCGGCCGGACTTCCTGCCGCCGCTCGCCGAGCCGCTGTGGCGGATGGTCGCGCCGTTCATCCGGCACGTGATCATCGTGCTGGGTTGCGGGATCATGCATCCCCAGGTGCGCGAGCTCATGCCGTACCCGTGGACTCCGCGGCAGGAGCGCGAATTCCGCGCCCTCGCAACGGTACTGCGCCTGGCTTACCACGCGCTGCCGGCCGCGGTGACCGATACCGCCTTGGCGCGCAACCGGCGCCGCTATCGCAAGCTGGTCTCGAAATACAAAGGGATGGGGCTGAATTCGTTCGCTCCCGACCTGGTATCCGCCCGGCGCTGACCAACCAGTGGCCTCGAATCGCTTCCTCGACAGCACCTTTCGGGACAGCAGCTATTCGTGTCCGACCGGCAGGAAGCGGGCGACCTGCTCGTCGGCGAGAAAGTCCAGCAGCAACCGGTTCACCAGCTCGGGCTTTTCCAGCGGTAGCGCGTGCGACGTGCCGGGAACGACGGCCAGCTGCGCATCGGCGACGGTGCGGGCGAGCAGTGCGCTGTGCTCGACTCGCACCCAATCGCCGTCACCCTGCAGGAAGAGTGTCGGTGCGGCGATGCGGGCGATGTCGCCGAGGGGAATCTCCGGCTCCTCGCGCCACATTCGCATGATCTTGTCGTAGACGACGGGGAAGTGGTCCGGGCCGTCCGGGGACAGCGGTGCGTGCAATCCTTCGAACATGGCACGGGTGCCGGCGTCCTCGGCAAGATCGTCCAGTGCCGCCCGCGACGACGGCCACTCGCCGTCCAGCGACAAATACTGGCCGATCACCACCAATTTGCCGACCAGCTCCGGCCGCGCGATGGCAACCAGCGCCGCCACCGCGCCCCCGTCGCTCCACCCGATCAGATGGGCACCGCGCAGCGCCATGGCGTCCAGCCAGGCGGCCGTATCCTCGGCCATCGCCGCATAGGTGATCGGCCCGGGCACATCGGCGGTCCTGCCGTGTCCGCGCCGCTCCGGCACGTACACCCGATAGTGCCGCGCCAGCTCGTCCACCTGCTGTCCCCACGATTCGGCCGTCCCGAGCCCACCGTGCAACAACACCACCGGCTCACCGTCCCCGTGCACCTCGTAGTAGGTCCGCAACCCGCCCGCGTCGATGTATTCGCCCATGCGTGCAGTCTGGCCCGATTTCGGTCAGCGGTGGAATTCGCGCCAGGCCTTCTGGGTGTCGGTGAGCTTCGGGCGGGGCGTGCGGTTGCGGAAGAAGTTCACCACCATCGTCACCGGAACGATGAAGGCGTGAAAGAAGATCAGGTACGAGCCGCCGTCGAAGAGAAGGGCGAGGTAGAAGGCGTAGCCGAGGAAGATGCCGCCGAAGATGCCGTTGAAGGATCGTGACGCGCTGCTCTGCCCCTGCCTCACCGACGCCATGGCGATCATGACGATCCCACTGATCGCGAGCAGTGCGACATACCAAGTGAACATGGCTCGAACTCTGGCAGCGCGCCCCTGGTGATCGCTTACGGAAAGGTTGTCGCGGCCGGGCCTGTCGCGACAATGGCGAAGATCACATCCGTCGCCGACGTTTTCGCTGTGCGAGGGGCGGCGTTCATCGCCTGTTTACGATGATCGGGTGCTGCTCGATGATCCGCGTTCCGGCTTCGGTGACGCTCGCCGTGAACGGTTCCGGAACCTGTCGCCGCACCACGCGGCCTGGGTGCTGGTCACCGCGGTGCCGGCGCTGCTGGTCGTGTTGCAGATTGTGGCCGTGCGCAACAACTTCGAGGGCCCGCTGCACAGCCTCTGGGAGGATTTCGCCGGGACGCCCAAATCGGTCTCCGTGCCGTGGGCGGGGCTGGCGCTGGCGCTGGTCGGGTTGTCGTGGCGGTGGCGGTTCATCACCGTGGGCGTGGCGGTGATCGTCGATGCCGTCTGTGCGTCGATCCGTGTATCTCTCGGCGGCCCGCTGACCATCGGCAACGGTGCGGTCATCGCCCTCACCGCGGTGGTGCTGATCGCCTGGCTCGGCTGGGAGGGTGTGCCCAAACGCAACGCCCTGCACGCGGCGGCGCTGGGATCGCTGCTGATCATCGCCACCAAGGTCGGTGACGTGTGGCTGCACTTCACGGTGGTGGCCGGGCCGGAGGTCCGCGACCGCTATCTGGTGCTGGCCGATCACGCCTTCGGTGAGCCCGCCTGGGTGATGGGCCGGGTGATCGACGCCCTGGGCCCGGTGGTCTACGGCGTATTGCATTGGGTCTACATCGAATTGCCGGTGGCCGCGATGGTGGTGGCGGTCTGGCAGCTGCGCAAGGTGGTGCGCACCGGGGTGTGGCCCCGGCACTATCTGGTGCGCACCTTCCTGGTGCTGGGCCTGGTGGGCCCGGTGATCTACCTGATCTTCCCGGTGGTCGGGCCGATGTTCGCCTACGGACCCGATGGGCACGGTCTGCAGGTCGGCGACTATTGGCCGCACGTCGTGCCACCGACCGACTACCACCCGAAGCCCATGCCGTTCGACCGCTACACGCCGCGCAACTGCATGCCGTCCATGCACACCGCCTGGGCGACTGCGGTTTTCCTGCACACCCGCCGCGACAACGACGGTGCGCCCGCACCCCGCTGGGTGCGCTGGGCCGGGACGTTCTGGTTGCTCGCGACGCTGTCGGCCACTCTGGGTTTCGGCTATCACTACGGCGCCGACCTGCTCGCGGGTGCGGTGCTGGCCCTGACCGTCGAATCGGTGCTGCGCGCCCCCGAGCGCGGCTGGGACCGGGCGCGCGCACTGCTGGTCGCCGCCGGATTCACGCTGCTGATCGGATTGCTGCTCGCCTACCGGTATCTGGCGGTGTGGATGGCCGAATATCCGCTGCCCGCGGGGATCATCGCGCTCGGTCTGTTCGCCGGATTCGCGTCGGCGTTCTATCGCACCTGGTTCGCGCGCACGGCCGCGGAGGTGCCCGAACCGGTCGCGGTGTAGCGGGTTCGGTCAATCGTCGGGGAGGTCCTCGTCACCCATCTCGTTGATCAGCAGCAGGCCGTCGCGGTGGCGCTGCTCCCGATAGGCTGTCCGGCCGACCAGATGAGCGATGGCCGGCGCGGTGACCAGCGTGAACAGGCCGACGAGCACCAACATCCAGACGTTGGGATGGCCGCGCAGCTGGATCGCCGAACCGATCAGCATCAGAACCAGGCCGACGACTTGAGGTTTCGTCGCCGCGTGCATGCGCGAGAGGGTGTCGGGGAAGCGCACGATCGCGACCGCGGCGGTGGCGGCGAGGAACGCCCCGAGCAGGATGGTCGCGTACGACAACCAGATCAGCGCGGTATGGAAGATGCCGCTCATTTGTCGTCCCGCACCCGGAAACGCGTAACCGCTGCCGATCCCAGGAAGCCGACCAGCGACAGCGCGACGATGCCCGGCACCACCGTGGTGTCGTCGCTGTAGGCGGCCCACACCGCCAACCCCGCCGCGGCGATGCCGACCAGCGAATCGATGCCGACGACCCGGTCCAGGGTGCCGGGACCGGCCAGCACCCGGAAGGAAGTGAAAGCCGCGGCGGTCGCCAGGAGTATGCCCGCCACGATCGCGACAAAGGTCATGAACCTGCCTCCTGTAATTTGCGGGACATTCGCACCCGGTCGGCGGCGCGAGCCGCTACGCGATGGTCGCTCACGCCGCCTCCTGTTTGTTGCCTTCGAAGGACCTGATCAGCAGGCCTTCCAACCGGCGGGTGATGTAGTAGAACTTCTCGACCGCGTCGTCGCTGCCGACATCGAGTACGTGCACCCACGCGACGCCGGCCACCCGATCCAGTTCCAGCACCATCGTGCCCGGAATCAGATTGAGCACGTCGGCGCACAGCACCATCACCAGATCCGAGTCGATCGCGAGTCGCACCCGCAGCACCCCCGAGACCGGCGCACCGGCGGGCCGCACCGCGAACCACGCGATCTGAAGACTGGATTCGATCGCGTAATAGGCGGTGAGTACGACCAATTCGATCAGTGGCAACACCCGCAGCCCGCCGTTGACCGGAACCCGGGGCAGCGGCAGCAGCACCATGATCAGGATGCCGACCACCAGCCCGGCGAGCAGATTGGCGACACTGGCATTACCCCACAGCGCGGTGTAGAGGACGGCCAGCCAGATCAGCACGCCGATGCGAACCAGTCGTTCCCGCGTCATCGGTTTCCTCCCGACTGCCACGTCTCCGGCGGGCCGAGCACGGTGCCCAGATATCGGTGCGGATCGTTGAGATCTTCGGCCGCGCGTTGGCAGATGCCCAGAATCGGCCCGGCGAATACCGTCAGCGCGAGCGCGACCACGATCAACGCCGCCGTCGGAGCCACCATCAGCCGGGGCATGCGGCCGGGGTCCACGCGGTCGTCGAACAGCACATCGGTGGACTCGTCGATCAGCGCCGAGGGGGCGGCATCGGCCAGTTCACCCTCCGGGGCCTGTACGCGCGGGCGCCAGAACGCTTTACTCCACACCCGCGCCATGACGTACAGCGTGAGCAGGCTGGTCGTCACCGCGCCGGCGATCAGCATCCAGGCCAGCACGCTCCCGTCGGCGGCGCCCGCCTGCAACAGCCGCACCTTGCCGATATATCCGGAAAACGGCGGAATACCACCGAGATTGAGCGCCGGAATGCCGAACAGCAGGGCCAGTGCCGGACTCGCTGCCAGCAATCCGCCCAATCGGCTCAGCGACGCCGACCCGGCCTGCCGCTCGATCAGGCCCACCACCAGGAACAGGGTGGTCTGGACCAGAATGTGGTGCACCACATAGAAAACCGTGCCGGTGGTGCCGCCGACCGAACCCAGCCCCACCCCGAACATCAGATAGCCGATATGGCTGACCAGGGTGAACGACAGCAGACGTTTGATATCGCTCTGCGCGATCGCACCCAGGATGCCGATCACCATGGTGAGCAGACCGCACACCAGCAGCACGTTGTCGAAGGTACCGGCCGGCAGCAGCAACGCGTGCACCCGGATGATGGCGTACACACCGACTTTCGTCAGCAGACCCGCGAAGACCGCGGTGACGGGTGCGGGGGCGGTCGGATACGAATCCGGCAACCAGTTCGACAGCGGGAACACCGCGGCCTTGATGCCGAACGCCACCAGCAGCACCGCGCAGATCGCACTGCGCACGCCCAGCGGCACCGTGCCCATCCGCACCGACATGTCGGCCAGATTCAGGGTGCCCGTCGCCGCGTACGCCAGTGCGATGCCGGTGAGGAAGATCAGCGACGACACCATCGACACCATCACATACGACACCCCGGCCCGGACCCGGTCGGCGCTCGCGCCCAGCGTGAGCAGGACGAACGACGCGGCCAGCAACACCTCGAATCCGACGAACAGATTGAACAGGTCACCGGCCAGGAAGGCGAGCGAAACACCCGCGCTCAGAATCAGATACGTCGGCTGGAAGATCGAGGTGG
This sequence comes from Nocardia sp. AB354, assembly GCF_049538315.1. Classification (NCBI taxonomy): domain Bacteria; kingdom Bacillati; phylum Actinomycetota; class Actinomycetes; order Mycobacteriales; family Nocardiaceae; genus Nocardia; species Nocardia sp. AB354. The sequence goes on from NZ_JBMVFU010000032.1 coordinate 58,795, forward strand.
GCTGGCGTTCGGTGCCGTCGCTGATTCCCTGCCCGACCGCGAAGATCAACACCGCGAGCAGCACGATCGACGACACCAGCAGCATGCCCGCCGAGAGCCGGTCGACCACCAGCGTGATGCCGATCGGCGTCTCCCAGCGGCCGACCTGCACCGCGCCCATACCGTCGCGGTCGGCCAGATACAGCAGCACCCCGGAGATCGCGACCACCACCGTCAGCGCCGCGATCGAAATCGCCTGCTGCACGCGCGCTTTGCGACCGACGATCAGGGTCGCGGCCGCGGTGAGCAGCGGGACCAGCACCGGGAGCGGGCAAAGGGCGGGGAGCAGACCGGGGGACAGGCTCATTGTTCGGGATCCTCGCCCTCGCGCTGCGCGGCGACCTTCATGTCCTCGGGGTCGTCCTCGACCTGTTCCGTGGTGGTCAGCGCGAAGGCCCGATAGGCCAGGGCGAGAACGAATGCCGCCAAACCCATGGTGATGACGATCGAGGTGAGAATCATCGCCTGCGCGAGCGGATCGGCCGGGTCGTGATGGCGCCGGTCCGATTCGCCGAGGATCGGCGGCCGTCCATCCGGACCGCTCATGGTGAGGATCAGCAGGTTTACCGCATTGCCGAACAGGATCAGCCCCAGCAGCATCTTCGACACCGCGCGTTCGAGCACCAGATACACCCCGCAGGCGACCATTATCCCGATCAGGGCCAGCATGGTGATATTCGCGCTCATCGCATCCCTCCCTTCGTCGAAGACGTTGTGCCGTCCAGGAATTCGATATCGAGGCGGGCGCCGAGGCTGCGCAGCACGTCCAGGACCAGACCCACCACGATCAGGTACACGCCCAGGTCGAACAGCATCGCGGTGACGAATTTGACATGTCCGAGCACCGGCAGGGTGACCTCGATGATGGCCGAGGACAGCGGTGGCGCGCCCAGCAGCAGCGATCCGGTCGCGGTGCCCGCCGACAGCACCAGTCCGGCGCCCAGCACATGTCCGGCGTCGACCGGCAGCGCCTCGGCCAGCTCGTAGCGGCCGCCGGCGAGATAGCGCATGACCAGGGCCAATCCGGCGGTGAGACCGCCCGCGAAGCCGCCGCCCGGCGCATTGTGGCCGGCGAAGAAGAAATACGCCGACAGCACCATCATGGTCGGGAACAGCATCCGGGTGGTCATCGCCATCACCATCGACCGGTCCCGCGGGGCGACGAGCGGACTGGCGCGCAACCAGTAGGCCCGATCCGGGTCGGGGGTGTAGCCGGGGGCGTCGGAGACGCGCGGCAGGGTGCCGAACCGGCGGCTGCGGAACATCAGCGAGGCGACACCGGTGGCCGCGACCACCAGCACCGAGATCTCGCCGAGGGTGTCCCACGCCCGGATGTCGACGAGCAGCACGTTCACCGCGTTCTTCCCGCCGCCGAAACTGTATGCGGCGGGCGGGATTCGATGCCAGATCGGTTCGGTGCTGCGGGCCGCGGTGGCGAAGGCCGCCACGATCACCACCGCCGCTCCGACCGCCGCGGACAGGATGGCGCGGCGCACCTTCAGGGCGGCGGTGCGGCTGGGTTCGATCTCGGCGGAGAACTTCCGCAGCACCAGCACGAAGATCACCAACGTCAGTGTCTCGACCAGGAACTGGGTGAGGGCGAGATCCGGCGCGCCGTGCAGGGCGAAGATCACACCGCAGCCGTAGCCGGTGACCCCGACGAGCAGCACGCTGGCGAGGCGGTTGCGCATGATTGTGGCGCCCAGAGCCATCGCGGCCATCACCAACGCGATCACCAGCTGTAGTGAGGAATCCCACGCCCGCACGGAGATGCGCGAACGCGCGCCGATGAACAACAGGACCAACGGCAACGCCACGACCGTGATCAGGATCAGCCCCTGATTCAGCGGCAGCGAACCACGCTGGGTGGCACCGGTCATCCGCAGCGACAGCTGATCCATCGCGCGCAGTACGGCGTCGTAGACCCGGTCGGCGTTGCCGAGGCGCGGATTCACCGATTCGCCGATCCGGTCGCGGATCTCGAACAGCACCAGACCGCAGGCTATGGCGATCAGGGTGAGGGTGAGCGGGGTGCCCCAGCCGTGCCACAACCCCAGATGCGCCTCCAGCGGCCCGAGGGTGCGGGCGTAGGGCGAGAGCAGCCGGTCCATCCAGGGCGAGGCGAGACCCGCGGCCAGCGAGGCCACGGCCAGCACGGCCGGCGGCGCCACGAACAGCGCACTCGGGCGATGCCAGGGCGGCTCCGGCTCCGGCACACCCTCGGCGGCGCGTTTCGTACCGAACGCGCCCCAGACCATGCGCGCGCTGTAGCCGACGGTGAACATCGACCCGAGCACGATGCCGATCGCGACGGCGATCCGAACCGGTGGGCTCAGATTGCCCGCGTCGAGTTCGGCGGCGAAAGCGCTTTCCTTTCCGACGAATCCGAACAGCGGCGGAATCGCGGCCATGCTCAACGCGGCGAGCGCCGCGACCGCGCACAGGACCGGCGCGCGCCGCCCGATGCCGGAGAGCCGGCGCAGATCGCGGGTGTCGGCGCTGTGATCGACGATGCCGACCACCATGAACAGACATCCCTTGAACAGCGCGTGCGCGACCAGCAACGCCGCACCGGCCAGCGCCGCCTCCGGGGTGCCGGTGCCGACCAGGACCAGCAGGAATCCGAGCTGGCTCACGGTGCCGAAGGCGAGCACCAGTTTCAGGTCGTAGACCTGCAGCGATCGCAGACCGGCGAGCAGCATCGACAGGATGCCGAGGGTCAGCACGATCGGATGCCACACCGGTGCCTCGGACAGGCCCGGGGCGAGTCGCGCCACCAGGTAGATACCGGCCTTCACCATCGCGGCGGCGTGCAGATAGGCGCTCACCGGGGTGGGTGCGATCATCGCGCCGGGCAGCCAGAAGTGCAGTGGCACGATCGCCGATTTGCTCAACGCGCCGATCAGGATCAGCACCACCGCGACATTGGTCGACCAATCGTGCGGATCGGCCCGCGCCACCACATCGGAGAGCAGATAGCTGTCGCAGCGCTGCCCGAGCAGCACCAGGCCGACCAGCATCGCCAAGCCGCCCGCGGCCGTGACCAGCAGCGCCTGCAGCGCCGCGCGACGGCCGGTGCTCTGTTCGGCGTGATGGCCCACGAGCAGGAACGACAGCACCGTGGTGAGCTCCCAGAAGGTGAACAGCACCAGCATGTTGTCGCTGACGACGAGCCCGAACATGGCCCCGGCGAAGGCCACCAGATAGCCGGCGAAGATACCCAGGCGGGCTCGGTCGTCGTCGTCGAAATATTCGGCGCAATAGGCCAAAACCAGCGCGCCCACGCCCAGGACCAGCACCGACATGATGGAGGCGAGGCTGTCCAGACGCAGATCCAGATTCATGTGGATCTCCGGCGCCCAGGCGATCCGGACCTCGGCGTCGCTGTTCCAGTTCGCGATGACCCATACCAGCCCGGCCAGCGGCGCCAGGGCGATCGGGTAGAACCCGCGCCTTCCCCATACGCGCACAGCGAGCGGTGCGAGCAGGGCGGCACAAGCATGGGCTAGCAGGATGGCGAGCAAACGTCACTCCGTCGGTCGGCGGCGGGGTGGTGGCGCCCCGATCCTACTGCTGACTCCGGGCTTCAGTGGTCACGGCCGGATCCGGCGCGGTCCGGAGCGCGACCTTCCAGAGGCGATGGCTATATATCGGCTACCGATTCGGTGGTGGTCGGCTTGCGGTAATAGCGCAGGGCGAGCAGGCCCGCCGCGCAGACTGCGGTGATGCTCAATGCGGTCCAATAGGGCGCCGCCGAGCTCATCGTCGTGGCTGGGCACAGATACCACTGGCCGGGATCGGAGACGCATTGCGGCCGGCCGATGTGATCGCGCAGGGCGGTCACCACCGACGGGACGAAAATGATCGCCACACCGAGCACCCGGGTCGGGTTGTATCGCGGTGCGGCACTGCCGAAGCTGTAGCCGGCCACCGCTGCGAGCAGCCCGCTCAACACCGCCGCTTGCACGCCGCCGGTGATCCGATGCCCGGAGACCAGCGCGCAGTACAGCGCCATCGCCGCCAACGTCGCCATGGCGAGCATCGGCATCGGCCGCCGGAATCCCGCGACCAGCCCCAACGCGATCAACAACACCAGGGGAGCGACCGACCAGATCGGCAGCCGGGCCGGTATCAACGCTCCGCCCACCGCCGACAACGCGACGGCCAGCAAGATCAACACACCGTCGCGCCGCGGCAGCAGAAAGGCCGCCACTACGGCCGCGGTCACCGTCAGGGACGCGGCGAAGACGATATTCCCGGTGCTGCCGGAGTGCCGGGAAAGCCATTCCGCACCGAACACCCGACTGATCACGAAGACCAGTCCCGCGACGATCGGCGCCATGGGTAATTCGACCGAGCGGCGTTCCACCGTGTCCTGGTGGCGATTGACAATCATGCCCACGATCACGAGGACCAGTGTGATCACGATCAACCACAGCGGCGGCAGCGTGGTCGTCGACCAGCCCGGCGCGCCCATCACTCCGTTCTGCACTGTTCCCGTCGAGGTCGAACCGAGCTGGCCGAAGACCACAGCCGCCAGCGCGCCCAGGGTCCAGCCGAACACCTGCAGCCAGCCGCGCAGCACCGCGACCGCGATTCCGCCCAGCAGAATTCCGCCCGCCAGCGCCTCCAGATAATTCAGCGTGGCCGGCGCGATGCTCTGGTCGCCGCTCTCGGCCAGCAGATGAGCCAGCAGCATGGTCGCCACCCCGCACAGCGCCGTGCCCCAGGCGACCAGGGCATGGTTGACGGTGGTGGCGAAGACGGCCACGATCAGCGCCACGATGGCGCCCACGGCGATGGCCCGCGGCTGGCTGGCGGCGAGCATATCCAGTTGCAGCACCGAGGTCTGCGAGGCCCAGCGGAAGCCGTTGGGCAGCAGCAACGACAGCCCGGCGACCAGGGTGGCCAGGGCCGCCGTGATCATCTCCAGAACCGCGTGGTGCGTGCGCACCAGCCGAAAATACCTGCGAACCGGGTGGAACCGGGGCAGACCTGCCGGATCGGGCGCGCCGGTCGGAGGCGCGGTGAATCAGAGTGTCGCGCGCTTGCCGGCGTACTGCCGCAGCGCCTCGACCTGATCGGCGTCGAGGGAGGGCCGCACACTGCCGCGGGCCGCCGCCAGATCCGCGGCGCCGAGCGCGGCGGCATCCACATCGCGGCGCATCGCGGCCATCGCGGCCTCGCGCAGCAGTGCCGCGCAGTCGGCCGCCGAGTAGCCGTCCAGGTCGGCGGCCAGTGCGGCGAGGTCCACATCGTCGCTCAGCGGCACGGAACGGCTTGCGGTGCGCAGGATTTCGGCGCGGGCCGCGGCGTCCGGCGGCGGGACGAAGACCAGCCGCTCCAGCCGGCCCGGACGCAGCAGCGCGGGGTCGATCAATTCGGGCCGGTTGGTGGCGCCGACCACCACCACATCGCGCAGCGGTTCCACCCCGTCCAGTTCGGTGAGCAGCGCCGCGACCACCCGGTCGCCGACGCCGGAGTCCGTGCTCTGGCCGCGTCGCGGGGCGAGGGCGTCGATCTCGTCGAGGAAGATCAGCGAGGGAGCGGAATCGCGGGCTCGCTGGAACAGTTCGCGCACCGCGCGCTCGGAGGAGCCGACCCATTTGTCCATCAGTTCGGCGCCCTTGACCGTATGCACGCTGAGCTGCCCACTTCCGGCCAGCGCGCGCACCAGGAAGGTCTTACCGCATCCCGGCGGTCCGTACAGCAGCACTCCGCGCGGCGGGTCGATACCCAGGCGCGCGAACGAATCCGGATGCCGCAGCGGCCACAGCACCGCCTCGGTGAGCGCCTGTTTGGTCTCGGTCATATCGCCGACGTCGTCGAGGCTCAGGCTGCCGATCGCCAGTTCCTCCGTACCCGAACGCGAGAGCGGCCGGATCACCTCCAGCGCGCCGACCAGATCCGCCTGCATCAACTTCGGCTCGGCGTGATCGCGGCTGGCCCGCGAGGCCGCCCGCAGCGCCGCCTCCCGGCACAGCGCCGCGAGGTCTGAGACGACGAATCCCGGTGTGCGCGAGGCGATCTCGTCGAGATCGAGATCCTCGGTCGGTACCTTGCGCAGCAGTTGTTGCAGCAGTTCCGTGCGGACCGCGGCGGTCGGCAGCGTCAGCGCCACTTCGCGATCACAGAGATCCGGTGCCCGTAGCCGGCTGTCGACCGCGGTGGGATGAGAGGTGGTGGCCAGGAAGGCCACTCCGGCCGTGGCCACCGCGGCGCGCAGTTGATCGAGAATGAGCGTCGCCACGGGCTCCGGCTGCTCGGGAAGCAGGGCGTCGATATCGGTGATCAGCAGGACACCACCCGCGCCGGAGCAGACCTCCGAGACTGCGAGCCCCACCTCGCGCAACCGGGTGCCGCTCTCGGACGCGCCGACGGTCGGGCCGTCCAGTTCCACGATGCGCCGCGGTGTCGACACCGCGCGTGCCAGGGTGGCTTTGCCGGCGCCGGCGGGCCCGGTGATCAGCACGCCCAGATGCGGCGGGGCGCCGAGGGTCCGCAGGAGTTCCGGTTCGTCGAGCGCCAGGCTCAGCCATTCCGACAGTTTCGCCGCGGGCGCGCGCACCCCGGCCAGATCCGCCACCGGGACGGCCGAGGGACGCTCGCGCACCAGCATCCGGCTGCCGGGACGATTCGGCGCCAGCGCGCCCCGGGGATCGTGGGAGGCGTCCGCCGCCGGGGCCGCGGCGCCCCACACGACCGCGCTGTTGGGCTGCACGCTCACCGGGCCGCCGGTGGGATCGGTGGTGGTCACGGTCAGCAGTTCCGAGGTCCAGGCGATCGCGAAGGTGCGCGAGAGCGCTTGTGTCGCGGCGGCGGAGCTGGTGCCCGGCCCCAGATCGCGGGGCAGCAGCGACACCGCGTCACCGACGGTGACGACCTTGCCGAGCAGCGCCTGCCGCAGCGTGGATTCCGCGATCGCGCCCATCGCCGCGACCGAACCGGTCACCGAGATGTGCCGGGCCCCGTACACCGTCACCGGGGCCACGACCACCGCGCCGTCCTCGCGCACCCCGGCATTGGACAGCGTCACATCGTCGAGCAGGGCGATTCCGGCGGGTGTATCGGCGGGCGCCCGGCCGACCACCGCGGCCGTGCGCCGGGAGCCGATCACGCTGATTCCGTCCCACTCCCGCAATCCCAGGGCCGCGAGCGCCTCCGAATGCAAGCGGACCACGCCCCGGCGGGCGTCGGCGGCCGAGCGGTTGAGTCGGGCGGTCAGCGACAATTCAGGCACGTCTGCCATTGTGCCCGCGGCGCGGTAGCGGCCGTGTGGATCGAGCTCTCCCGCTCAGCGCCCGCCCGGCCTGCGCAACCGCAACCGCGCCGACGATTCGCGAATGCCCGGCGGCCGCCGCAGCCGCAGCCGCGCACCCTCGCCGATCGGCGGCATCCGCCGGGCCGCACGCCGCTGCGCACGGCGTTCGGCCGGTTTGTGATGCCAGGTCTCCGGCCGCGCCGCCACCCAGCGCTGCGAGCGCCACGCGAACGGGATGTGCACCAGATACAGCCCGATCAGCACCATCAGCAGGATCAGCGGATAGGTGACCAGGGCGGCCGCGGCCAGCGCGACCAGGACCAGCAACAGTGCGGCCGCCTGCGGCGCGACCGACACCGACTTCATCGCCAGCGTGGGGATCGTGCTGACCGCGAGCAGCGCCGCGAACACGGTCCACGCCGCCACCATCGGGAAGTTGTTCCACCATCCCTCGCCGAACTGGCTGTGCAGCGCGATCGGCAGCAGCGCGATCAACGCCGCCGCCGGCGCGGGAACGCCGGTGAAGTATTCGCGCTCCCAGTCGGGCCGGGTGTCGTCGTCCATGATCGTGTTGAACCGGGCCAGCCGCAGCACGATGCTCACCGCGTAGATCAGCGCGATGATCCAGCCCGCGCTGTCCTGGCGCAGGAAGGTCACGTACAGCACCAGGGCCGGTGCGACGCCGAAGGAGATGGCATCGGCCAGCGAATCCAGTTCGGCGCCGATCTTGGTGGTCGCCGACAGCATCCGAGCCAACCGGCCGTCGAGGGTGTCGAGGACGGCGGCCGCGCCGATCATCGCCAGGGCGATGTCGAGGGAGCCGTCGAGTGCGAATTTCACCGCCGACAGTCCGGCACACAGCGCCAGGATCGTCACGATGCTCGGCAGCAGGCGGATCGTGCGGCGGCGGCGACCCGGTTCGGTCACGGTGTTCTCGATCATGGCAGCAGTTCGGCCAGCACCGTTTCCGCGCCGATCGTGCGCTGTCCGGGCTCGACCAGCAGCCGGGTGCCGGCCGGGAAGTAGGTGTCGACCCGCGACCCGAACCGGATCAGACCGTAGGTCTCGCCGATGCTCAACGCGTCGCCGACCTTGGCGTCGCAGACGATGCGCCGTGCCAGCAGTCCGGCGATCTGGACGACCGTCACCAGCTGACCGGAGGCGGTCTCGAGCACCATGCTGTTGCGCTCGTTCACCGAACTGGCCTCCGGCAGATCCGCCGAGCGGAATTGACCACGCTGGTAGGCGATGGTGCGCACGGTGCCCGAAACCGGGGTGCGCTGCACGTGCACGTCGAGCACCGACAGGAAGATGCTCACTCGGGGCAGCGGGGTGTCGCCGAGGTTCAGCTCGGCCGGCGGCACCGCGGTGTCGACGAGTGCGATCTCACCGTCGGCCGGGGCGACGACGATATTCGCCCGATTCGGCGGCACGCGGTGCGGATGCCGGAAGAAGGCCGCCGAGGCCGCGGCCGCGGTCAGCCCGGTGCGGCGCAGCCAGCGACGGCGCCGCCCGCCGAGAACCGCCACCGCCAGCGGCGCGGCCACGAAGGGCAGGCCGGCGGGATGCAGCGGCGGAATCGCTGCTTTGACCAGGTCGGCGACATGACCGAGCCCGGTACGTTCGGGCGTACCGGGCGGGGTGGGGCGGCGGGCCACGGACTCCTCTTTCGTGCGCGGATGACATTCGGTCCGCAGAGCTTCCGCCGACCGCGTTCACACCTTACGGGACACGGCATCACCGTGGCGTGGTCCCGATCGGGCGTACTCGCCGCCGGATGCCGTCAGCGCGCGGCTTTGCGCCTCGTGGCCAGCCGCACCAGCCACAGCAGGATCACCGCTCCGCCCAGGCAGGTGAGGAAGCTGAAGAAGAAGCCGCCGCTGTGCACGTCGACGCCGAACAGCCGCAGGATGAAACCGCCGATCAGGCCGCCGATCACCCCCACGACGATATTGAGCAGGATGCCCTGCTGGGCGTCGGTGCCCATGATCTTGCTGGCGATCCAGCCCGCCAGGCCGCCGATGATGATCCAGCCGATGATTCCGAGACCGAGCATTGGTGTCCTCCAGGGAAACTCGTCGGAAATTGCCGTCGTCGCCTCGCCACGGTTCGGTATCGGAACCAGTCTGCGAGCCGGTTCTACACGAATCGATTGTGACAATACCCACCGTGGGGATTAGCATTCCTATTAATATGAGGGGGCCTCATGTCTACGCGCACGTAGCACTCGGACTCGTCGGGTCGAACCGTCGGTTCGCGAACGACGAGCGCGTCGGCCTCCGAGGCCCGATGAAGGAATGTTCGATAGCGGGTGGCGCCCGGACCGGGGCAGATTTCCGGTTCTCCGGCCCGCCGGCAGGTACATAGGAGATGCGCGATGGCTGCTCGACTCGCCCAAGTCACCGGGGTGGAGCACACGGCGATGCTCGGGCTCGGTGTGTACCGCCCCGCCCGGGTCGTGACCAATGAGGAAGTCGCCGGACCGATCGAATCCAGCGACGAATGGATTCGCACCCGCTCGGGCATCCGGACCCGGCGGTTCGCCTCCGAATCCGAGACCATCATCGCCATGAGCGCCGCCGCGGCGCGCGATGCCATGGCCGCCGCGGGGATCACCGCCGAGCAGGTCGACTGCGTCATCGTCGCGACCTCGACCTGGCTGCTGCTGACCCCGGCGGCCGCCCCGCAGATCGCCACCGAACTCGGGATGAACAATCCGGCCGCATTCGACATCTCCGCCGGGTGCGCGGGCTTCTGCCATGCGCTGGGCGTGGCCTCGGATCTGGTCAAGGGTGGCACAGCGGGCCACGTGCTGGTGATCGGCGTCGAGCGGCTCACGGACACGTTCAACCCGGCCGACCGCGGCACCGCCTTCCTGTTCGCCGACGGTGCGGGTGCCGTGATCGTCGGCCCGTCCGACGAGCCGGGCATCGGCCCCACCGTCTGGGGGTCGGACGGCGAACAGCATCACGCGATCCGCCAGGACAAGGACTGGATGGAGTTCTTCCGCGAGATCGACGAGAAGGGCACCGACGCGGTCCGCCCGTACCTGGCGATGGAGGGCACCGCGGTCTTCCGCTGGGCCGCCCATTCGCTGAAGAAGGTCTGCCTGGACGCGATCGAGCGGGCCGGCCTGACCCCCGGCGATATCGACGCGATGGTTCCGCACCAGGCCAACGGCCGCATCATCGAGATCATGGCGCGCGAGCTGAAGTTGTCGGCCAATTGCGCACTGGCCAACGACATCGAGGAGACCGGCAACACCTCGGCCGCCTCGGTTCCGCTGGCCATGGAGGCCATGCTGCGGTCGGGCGAGAGCAAGCCCGGTGCGGCGGCGTTGCTGGTCGCTTTCGGCGCGGGCCTGTCCTACGCGGCGCAGGTGGCGAAACTGCCGAACTGGCAGTAGCCGAATCGAACTGCGCGGGCGTCCGGCGGGCGCGCGTCAGCCCATGGTCCAGGTGACCGTCACCGTGAAGGTCACCGTCTGCCGACCGGGTTCCAAAGGTACGTCCGGAGTAGCGAATTGGGCCTTGGCCTGCGGCGGCGCCGATTCCCCGCTGCTGGTCTCGTTGATGGTCTTCACGTCCTTCAACTTCAGGCCCGACAGCACCGCGTACTGGTTGGCGCGCGCCTTGGCGTCGGCGAAGGCGCTGGCCCGGGCGTCGGCCAGCAGTTTCGAATTATCGTCGAGCGCGAACGACACGCCGCGGATGCGGGTGTCGTTCCCGCCGGCCCCGACCGCCGACGCCAATACGCCCGAGGCCTTGGACAGATCGCGAACCACGACGTGCACGGTGTTGGTCGCGGTGTACCCGGTGACGTTGTGGTCGGGGCCGTACTGCGGCTGCACCGACACATCGGTGGTCCGGATGTCCTCGCGTGTGGCGCCCGCGTTCACCATCGCATCGGTGATCGCCGCGGCCTTGCCGTTGGCGTTCGCGATGGCGGTGGACACGTCGGGCGCGGTCACTTCGACACCCACGTCGGCGTTCAGGGTGTCCGGCGCTCCCCGCACCTGACCGGTGCCGACCACCGTCACCTCGCGTGAGGTCCCCGAATCCGAACTGCCACAACCGCTCAGCAGCACGGTGGTTCCCACGAGTACCGCCAACACGCCCGTCATCCGTCGCATACCGGGCAAATTACGCGGTCGAACCCGCCTGTGGGGCCAAAGGCGCGCCGGGTCAGCGCTCGGCCGCGGCCTTGATCTTGCCGAGGGTTTCGTTCATCCCGGCGACCAGATCGGCCTCGAACTGCTGCTCGCCGCCGAGGAGCGCGTCGATCATCAACCGCACCGGTTTGCGCACCCCGTTCGGCACGTCGCGGCGCTCGGTCACCCGCGTGCCCGCCGCGGTGGGTTCAAGGGTGTAGCTCCACACCGTGCCGTTCTCGTTCATCCGGAACGCGAAGGCCTGATCGGGCTCGTAACGCACGATGCGTGAGGTGGTCGGGTAGTACTTGCGGCCGACCTTGTTGAAATTCACCGTCCACGTGCCGGCGCGCGGCGTGCCCAGCGGAATCATCTTCAACGTGGTGGGGCTGAATTCCGGCATCCGCCCGAGATCGGAGACGACCGCCCACACCTTGTCCGGCGTGGCGGCAATGTCGATGGTGGCTTCCAGGGTGTTCGGCAACGCTGCCTCCGAGATCGTGACGGGCGTGGTTATGACGGTCGGTAACGGTAATCCTAGACGTGGCAACCGGACACGCGACCCTGTGAGGGAGACCACTTTTCCATTGAAGATCAGCTAGGTCACATTCTGATGTGATCCGTTTCGCCGGCCGTAATAAACGACGCACAATGGCGGATAGGCAACTACGGCAGGCAACGAAGCATTCGACCGGAGCACACGCTGCTACGTCCCTGTGAGGTGATCGGCCGTGAACATTCGAACCATCCTCCATCGTCGGCAGGCGGAATCGGTTCCGTTACTTCCCGATTCGGAATCCGGGCCGTCGGTGGTCGTCCCCTTCCGCAATCACGGCCGGCGATCGCGCCGCAATCTGGCCGAGCGGGAGGAAAGGCTCGAGCGGCTGCTGACGCCGAGCGAACTCGATCTCGTCGAGCACCGCCTGGTGTGATCGATGTGGTGCCCGTAGCGAACATCCTCGGCAACTCGCCGCCGGGGCGCTCATACTTTTCGATGTGACTTCACCAGCTGCCGTCAAACCGGTAATTCTCAGTGTCGACGACGACCCCGGCGTCTCCCGGGCCGTCGTGCGCGACCTGCGGCGGCGATACGGAGCCGACTATCGCATCATGCGCGCGGAATCCGGTGCCTCGGCACTCGACGTCCTGCGCGAACTCAAATTGCGCGGCCAGCCGGTCGCGGTGCTGATCGCCGATTATCGAATGCCGGGTATGGACGGCATCCAATTCCTGGAGAACGCGATCGATCTGCACCCTTATGCGCGCCGGGTGCTGCTGACCGCATACGCGGACACCAATGCCGCCATCGACGCGATCAATGTGGTCGATCTCGACCACTATCTGCTCAAACCCTGGGACCCGCCGGAAGAGAAGCTGTATCCGGTGGTCGACGCGCTGCTGGAATCGTGGCGCGGTGACGACCGCCGCCCGGTGCACGAGACGAAGGTGATCGGGCACCGCTGGTCGGCGCGCAGTTCCGAGGTGCGGGAATTCCTGGCCCGAAATCAGCTGCCGTACAGGTGGTACCTCGCCGACGATCCCGAGGGGCAACGCCTGCTCGAGGCCGCCGGCGCCGATGCCGAGCAGTGCCCTGTGGTGATCGATCCGAGCGGCAATGTGCTGCTGTCCCCGTCGGACAGCGAACTCGCCGGCTGCGTCGGCCTGAGCACGAATCCGAGTGGTGAGTTCTACGACTTGATCGTGGTCGGCGGCGGCCCCGCCGGACTCGGCGCGGCCGTGTACGGCGCCTCCGAGGGGCTGCGCACCGTCCTGGTCGAGCGGACCGCCACCGGCGGGCAGGCCGGGCAGAGCTCCCGGATCGAGAATTATCTGGGCTTCCCGGACGGGCTTTCGGGCGCCCAGCTGGCCGATCGGGCGCGGCGCCAGGCGGTGAAATTCGGCGCCGAACTCATCACCGCCCGCGAGGTGGTCGGGCTGGAGGCGTGCGGTTCCGCGCGGCGGGTGCTCTTCTCCGACGGCTCCTGCGTGAGCGCCCACTCGGTGCTCATCGCCACCGGCGTCAACTACCGGCACCACCCCGCGCCCGGCGTCGACGATTTCACCGGTCGCGGCGTCTACTACGGCTCGGCGATGACCGAGGCGGCCGACTGCGCCGAACGCGAGGTCTACATCGTCGGCGGGGCGAATTCGGCCGGCCAGGCCGCGGTCTTCCTGTCCCGGCACGCCTGCACGGTGCACATCCTGGTGCGCGGCAGTTCGCTGGACCAGTCGATGTCGCACTATCTGATCCAGCAGATCGAGGCCGTGCCGAATATCAAGGTGCACACCAACACCGAGGTGGTGGCCGCCGACGGCAGCGATCACCTGGAACGAATCGTGTTGCGCAACAACGCGACCGGCGCCGAGGACAAGGTCGACGCCGAACGGCTGTTCCTGTTCATCGGCGCGGCGCCCGAAACGGACTGGCTGGACGGACTCGTCGTCCGCGACGAATCCGGCTACGTCCTGGCCGGACCGGATCTGATGGTCGACGGTTCCCGGCCGCCGGGCTGGGAACTGCCCCGCCCGCCCCATCATCTCGAAACCAGCATCCCGGGCGTCTTCGTCGCCGGCGATGTGCGCTCCGAATCGGCGAAGCGGGTCGCGTCCGCGGTCGGCGAGGGTGCGATGGCGGTCATGCTGGTCCACCGATACCTCGCGAAACAATAGGAGGCGCACGTGAGCGACGACAACCGCACGGTCACCGGCTCCCGGACCCTGTGCGATCCCGCGGAATTGCGCACCCTGTTCCTGTTCGAGAAGCTCGACGACGAGCAGCTGGCCTGGCTCTGCCGGGAGGGCCGGGTCGAATACTTCGAGCCGGGCCCGGTCTACCGCGAGGGCGAGCCCGCGACCTGCTTCTACGTCCTGATGGACGGCGAGGTCGTGCTGTCGAAACTGTCGGCCGGCGAGGATCTCGAACTCGTCCGCACCGACCACCGCGGCTCGTACGCCGGCGCGTGGACCGCGTATATGGGTGAGCGGGCCGACCAGAACTACACCGGCTCGCTGACGGTGACGAAACCGTCGAAGTTCTTCGTCCTGGACGCGGACACCTTCGCGCGGATGATGCGGGAATGGTTCCCGATGGCCCTGCATCTGCTGGAGGGCGTGTTCTTCGGCAATCGCAACACCAACGAGATCATCGGCCGGCGGGAACGACTGCTGGCGCTGGGCTCGCTGTCGGCCGGTCTCACCCACGAGCTGAACAATCCCGCGGCGGCCGCGGTGCGGGCCACCTCCTCGCTGCGGGATCGGGTCGCTGGGATGCGGCACAAGCTGAAGATGATGGCGCACGGCAAGTTCGACTCCGCCGCGCTCGAGGCGCTGGTGCAGCTTCAGGAGGAGGCCGCCACCCAGGTGGCCAAGGCGCCGACCCTCACCGCGATGGAGGCCGCCGACCGCGAGGACGAACTCGGTGACTGGCTCGCCGATCACGGCATCGCCAACGGCTGGGATCTGGCCCCGAACTTCGTTCAGGCCGGCTTCGACATCGACTGGCTGGAGAAGGTCGCGGGCACTCTCGAACACTGCGACGACGGAGTCTTCGAGGGCGCGATCCGCTGGCTGAACTACACCGTCGAAACCGAATTGCTGATGAACGAGATCACCGATTCGACCGGGCGCATCTCCTCGCTCGTCCATGCGGCCAAGCAGTATTCGCAGATGGACCGGGCTCCGTTCCAGGTGGTCGACATCCACGAGCTGCTCGACAGCACGCTGGTGATGCTGGCCCGCAAGATCGGCGACGACATCTCGGTCGTCAAGGAGTACGACCGCGCGCTGCCCGAGGTCCCTTGCTACGCAGCGGAATTGAACCAGGTGTGGACCAACCTCATCGACAACGCGGTGGCGGCGATGAACGGGTCCGGCACGCTGACGGTTCGTACCTATCGGGAAAACGACTGTGCCGCAGTGGAGATCGGCGATACCGGGCCGGGTGTCCCGGAGGCGTTGCGGGACAGGATCTTCGAGCCCTTCTTCACCACGAAACCGGTCGGTGAAGGCACCGGACTCGGCCTCGACATCTCGTTCCGCATCGTGGTGAACAAACACGGCGGCGATATCCGGGTGGAGTCCACGCCGGGTGACACCCGATTCATCGTGCGGTTGCCGCTGGAGGCGGTCTCCGGACGCGGTTCGGCCGCCGCCGGGGCCGAATCGTAAGGGCGGCAATTCGATCCGGTCCCCGCCGCGAGGCGGGGGTTTTCAACGGCCGATGTGGCCGGTACGCTGCGAGCCGCGCCGGAGGCATCCGGCGCGCGCCGGAGGAGATTCGGCGTTGCCGGACCACTCGGGGGTTACGCACGAGATGAAACGACTGACCGTGACGGCCGTCGCGCTGGGCGCACTGACCATCGGCCTCACCGGCTGCGGCGGCGACCATGCGTCCAGCGATGCCAACGGCCTGCGCAGAAACGGCTCGGCCGTCGCGACCTCGGCCCCGGCCCCCGCCTCGTCCACCGCCCCCGCGCCGGCGACGCCCACCGAGGCGCCCGGCACCACCGCGCATCCGGAGAACTCGGGACTGGGCCCGGCCTCGCAGACCACCTGCGGCGAGTTCCGCAAACTCGATATCGAGGGTGAAAAGTCCCTGATGGACCGCATTTTGGCGGAGAACCCCGGCTCGAAGTTCGACGGCAGCCCGAATGTGGCGCTGGGGACCGCGAAACTGGTGTGCCTGTCCAAGAGTGAGGCCGACAAGCCCGTCGCGGTCGCCATCGGGATGGTCACGGAATAGCTCCGGGCCCGGCCTGTGCTGGGCCCGCCGCCGCCGACCAGCGAGCCCGGCTGTCCCACATCACCTGGCCGAAACGCGACCCTGGGGCCGACGGCGAGTAGTCTCGCCCTCGATCACCGGGCCGGCATTGGAGGGCGGAGCGGATGGACGATACGGGTCTGGCCGAATTCCAACGCCATCGTTCCCGCCTGTTCGCACTCGCCTATCGCATGCTCGGCTCGGCGAGCGAGGCCGAAGACGCCGTCCAGGAGACCTATCTGCGCTGGGAGGCCACCGAGCGCGCCGACATTCGGTCCGCCGAGGCCTGGCTGACCACGGTCGTGGTGAATCTGTGCCGGAGCTGGCTGGAGTCGGCGCGCACACGCCGCGAAACCTATGTCGGCCCCTGGCTGCCGGAACCGGTGCCGACCGGCGGGGGCGAGCTCGGTCCGATGGAATCCGCCGAGCAGCGCGAACTCGTCTCGCTGGCGATGCTGACGCTACTGGAACGGTTGTCGCCCGCCGAACGCGCCGTTTTCGTGCTGCGCGAGGCCTTCGGTTACGCCCATCGCGAGATCGCCGACATGCTCGAGCTGTCGGAGGCGAATTCGCAGCAGCTCTACCGCCGTGCCCGCATGCACGTCCGCAGTGAACACACCCGGTTCGACGCCGAACCCGCCCGCGCCCGGGAACTGTTCCAGCGCTTCCTCGTGGCCGCCCGGGCCGGCGATATCGCTGCGCTGGAACAGATGTTCACCGCCGATATCGTCTCGGTCGCCGACGGTGGCGGCAAGATGAGCGCGGCCCGCCGGCCCGTGGTCGGGGCGGCCCGGGTGGCGCGCTATCTGGCCGGGCTGTTCCACCGCGAGGTCGAGGACCTCGAACTGAGCATCGAGGAGGTCAACGGCGCACCGGCCGCCGTGGCCCGGGTCCACGGTGACCTGCTGTTGATCGGGGCGGCCGACGTGGACGGTGAGCGGATCTCGGCGATCCGGATCCTGGTGAATCCCGACAAACTCGCGTACTTCGGTCGCTTCCCGGCGCCGGCGGAGGCCGATCGCCTCGGGTAGTGATGCGGAACACAGCAGCTCGTTGTCAGGGATCGGCGAGCTGTCCGGTCTGAAGGGTGTCGGCCTCGAAAAGGAGTCACCCATGAATGCACATCACACCGCATCCCACCGAATCCTCGTGCTGGGCGCCGGCTACGCCGGCCTGGCCGCGGCGGGCAGACTCTGCAAATCCCGCGGCGCGCAGATCACGGTCGTGGACAGCCGTGCGGAAATGGTCGAGCGCGTGCGGCTACATCAGCTCGCCGCCGGGCAGACAATCGCGCGCCGGGATCTGCGGACCATGCTGGAACGCAAGGGCGCCCATTTCGTCCGTGGCCGGGTTACCGCGATAGATACTGCGGCACAAGAGGTTTCGATGTCCGATGGATCGGTGCTGGGGTACGACACGCTGGTGTACACCCTCGGCAGCGCCGCGGATACCGACAGCGTTGCGGGCGTGCGGGATCACGCCCATCCGATCGCGACACTCGAGAACATCGCCGCGCTGCCACCGCTGCGTGGTCGTGTCGCGGTGGTCGGCGGCGGTGCGACCGGCATCGAGACCGCGGCCGAACTCGCCGAATCACATCCGGAACTGTCGGTGGCGCTGGTGAGTTCGGAACAGCCGGGCTATTGGCTCTCCGATCGCGCGCGGCGGCATATCGCCGCCACCCTGGAGCGGCTCGGCGTCGACGTGCACGCGGGCGCCAAGGTCGTCGAGGTCGCGGCGGACGGCGTGCGGCTCGCCGACGGTGGCCACGTCGACGCCGAAACGGTTTTGTGGACAACGGGTTTCACCACCAGCGACCTCGCCGCCCGCGCCGGGCTGGCGGTCGATGCGCGCGGTCGCGTCCTGGTGGATGCCACGCTGCGCACCTCCGACCCGCATATCTACGCCGCGGGCGATTGCGCCGCGATCACCGGACCGGGCGGCCGCGAACTGCGGATGGCCTGTGCGACGGCGCTGCCGACCGGATCCCATGCCGCGCGGTCGGCGCTCGCCCGGATGCGCGGCGCGGAGCCGGACGATCTGCGTTTCCGCTACGTCCTGCAGTGCATCAGTCTCGGGCGCCGCGACGCGGTCGTGCAGTTCGTCCGCGCCGACGACGCTCCGACGCCGCGTGCCCTGACCGGTCGTCCGGCCGCGGTGGTGAAGGAGATGATCGTGCGCGGCGCGGCGGTGCAGGCGCGTCCCTGAATTGTCGTCAACCAATGGTTGACTGACATGTGGCAGTCAACCTAGCGTTGACGTATGACCGAACGTATCCGCCTCGACGATCTGATCGAAGGCATCAAACGCGCCCGGCCCGACGACGTCCTGGAACAACTGTCCGACGCCATCGTGGTCGCCGAACATATGAGCGAGGTGGCCGATCATCTGATCGGCCACTTCGTCGACCAGGCCCGCCGCTCGGGCGCCTCCTGGACCGATATCGGCCAGAGCATGGGCGTTTCCAAACAAGCCGCGCAGAAGCGTTTCGTGCCGAAACCGGGTGATCCCGCGATGGATCCGAATGCCGGGTTCGCGCGCTTCACGCCCCGCGCGCGCAATGCGGTGATGGCGTCCATGGAGGAGGCTCGGCGCGCGGGCAACGCGGAGATCCAGCCCGAACATCTGGTGCTCGGACTGCTCAGTGAACCGGGCGCGCTGGCCGCACACGCCATCGTCGCCAAGGGAGTCTCGCTGGACGCGGTGCGCCGGGTGGCGACAGTGGCGCTGCCGGCGGCGGTGGACGAGGTTCCCGCCCTCATCCCGTACACCGCGAGCGCCCGCAAGACGCTGGAGCTGACCTTCCGCGAGGCGCTTCGGCTCGGCCACAACTACATCGGCACCGAACACCTCCTGCTCGCGCTGCTCGAGCAGGAGGACGGCAGCGGCGTGCTGTCGGGACTGGGCTTGACCAAGACTGATATCGAACGCGATCTAGTCGCCCAGCTCGCCCAGTTCATGCCGCCGAATCCGGTGGATGCGCCCCAGCCGCCGGCCGCGCCGGCTCCGCCCGCGCAGCCCGCTCCGCCGCAGCCGCCGGCCCCGCCGAGTGCCTGATCGATGCTCGCCGGCGTCCCGATCCGGCACGGCGCGGCCGTCGTCGCGATATCCGGCCCGGCGCGACTCGCCGCGTCGCGGCCCGGAATGCGCCTCCCGAATCCGCAGAGTCCGTGCCCGATTCCGCGGTGGCCACGCCGTGCCCGCTCACTCATCGATACGGCTGTGAAGTTGTGGGGCTGATGAGGTGATCGGTGGTCCGGATACGATATTGCTATGGCGGATGGATCGGATTCCGACCTGATCGCGGGGGAACTACGCGCAGACCTGCTGCGCGCGCTGTCCTATGTCGAAACCGAGGACGGCCCGGACGGCAGCTACATCGTCAACGGCGATCTGCCGCCCGAGGTGGCGCCTCCGTTCATCCGGGCGATCATGCGAATCGAGGCGGAACTGCTGCTTCACGACGCCGAGCAGGTGACCGTGGAACGCGGCGAACCGCGCAGTCCGGAGGAGCGCCGCACCGACGCCTTCGTCGCCCTGGCGCTGCGGGTCACCGACGATACGTGAGCGTGCCCGCCCGGATATCGCACCGTGCAGCCGATATCGCCGATTGCGAACGGTGCGGCTATCGGGTCCGTAACCTTGCACTCGGTACCGTCGAGTGCTAGAAAGGTCCTGGCACTCTCGACCAGTGAGTGCTAGGTCGGGCAGGTGAGACCGGGTTCCCAGACACCCTCGGTCGTCCGTCGCGGGCACCGTACCTGGCCAGCGTAATGGGGCGATCCAACCTGCGGTCGCTCTGTGTGTCAGCCCCATATACATGTGGAGGATCTCAACGCAATGGCCAAGACAATTGCGTACGACGAAGAGGCCCGTCGCGGTCTCGAGCGGGGACTGAACAGCCTCGCCGACGCGGTCAAGGTGACGCTGGGCCCCAAGGGTCGCAACGTTGTCCTGGAGAAGAAGTGGGGCGCCCCCACGATCACCAACGATGGTGTGTCCATCGCCAAGGAGATCGAGCTGGAGGACCCCTACGAGAAGATCGGCGCCGAGCTGGTCAAAGAGGTCGCCAAGAAGACCGACGATGTCGCCGGTGACGGCACCACCACCGCTACCGTGCTCGCCCAGGCGCTGGTGCGCGAGGGCCTGCGCAACGTCGCGGCCGGTGCGAACCCGCTGGGCCTGAAGCGCGGCATCGAGAAGGCCGTCGAGGCCGTCACCGCCAAGCTGCTCGACACCGCCAAGGAGGTCGAGACCAAGGAGCAGATCGCTGCCACCGCGGCCATCTCCGCCGGCGACGCGTCCATCGGTGAGCTGATCGCCGAGGCCATGGACAAGGTCGGCAAGGAAGGCGTCATCACCGTCGAGGAGAGCAACACCTTCGGCCTCCAGCTGGAGCTGACCGAGGGTATGCGCTTCGACAAGGGCTACATCTCGGGCTACTTCGTCACCGACGCCGAGCGTCAGGAAGCGGTCCTCGAGGACCCCTACATCCTGCTGGTCGGTTCCAAGGTGTCGACCGTCAAGGACCTGCTGCCGCTGCTGGAGAAGGTCATCCAGGCCGGTAAGCCGCTGCTGATCATTGCCGAGGACGTCGAGGGCGAGGCCCTGTCGACCCTGGTCGTGAACAAGATCCGCGGCACCTTCAAGTCCGTCGCCGTCAAGGCCCCGGGCTTCGGCGACCGCCGCAAGGCGCAGCTGGCCGACATCGCCATCCTCACCGGTGGCGAGGTCATCAGCGAAGAGGTCGGCCTGAACCTGGAGACCGCCACCGTCGACCTGCTGGGCACCGCCCGCAAGGTCGTGGTGACCAAGGACGAGACCACCATCGTCGACGGTGCCGGTGATGCCGACGCCATCGCGGGTCGCGTCGCCCAGATCCGCACCGAGATCGAGAACTCGGATTCGGACTACGACCGCGAGAAGCTGCAGGAGCGCCTGGCCAAGCTGGCCGGCGGTGTTGCGGTGATCAAGGCCGGCGCCGCCACCGAGGTGGAGCTCAAGGAGCGCAAGCACCGCATCGAGGACGCGGTGCGCAACGCCAAGGCCGCCGTCGAAGAGGGCATCGTCCCCGGTGGTGGTGTGGCGCTGCTGCAGGCCGGCCCGGCGCTGGACGACCTGAAGCTGACCGGTGACGAGGCCACCGGCGCGAACATCGTGAAGGTGGCGCTGGCCGCGCCGCTGAAGCAGATCGCCTTCAACGCCGGCCTCGAGCCCGGCGTGGTCGCCGAGAAGGTCGCCAACCTGCCGACCGGCCAGGGCCTCAACGCCGACTCCGGCGAGTACGAGGACCTGCTGGCCGCCGGTGTCGCCGACCCGGTCAAGGTCACCCGTTCGGCGCTGCAGAACGCCGCGTCGATCGCCGCGCTGTTCCTCACCACCGAGGCCGTCGTGGCCGACAAGCCGGAGAAGGCCGCCGCTCCCGTCGGCGACCCGACCGGTGGCATGGGCGGCATGGACTTCTGAGTCCTGCCTTCCGGCAACACCTTTCGAACCGGTAGCCGGTCCGCCTTCGGGCGGGCCGGCTACCGGCGTTTCGGCGGTACGAACGTCTGCGTCGACTGTCGAATGTAGCGGTTATCGGTCATATTTCCCCTAACTTGCAGTCTCGCAAGGGCTTTCGGGACACCCGGCCTGGACAACACCGGTTGTGGAACGCATTCTTTTCGGTTGGCTTCATCCGGAAGCCTTCGATAGGGGAAAACACCATGTTGTCGATGGGCAAGCTTGCCCTGGGATTCGTCGCGACCACCGCGACGGCCTTCGTCGTCGCGGGAACCGGTTCGGCGGCGGCGGAGCGGGGGCCGGACGGCCACCTGTACGGCGCGTTCGCCATCTCCTACGAAATGGACGACGGCTGGCACATCGGAAGTGTCGTCAACGCGCCCGATCAGGACACGGCCGACCGGGATGCGGTGGACGTGTGCGGGTCGAAGGGGGCTCCCGGTTGCGCGACCATCCTTCGCTTCGTCGACGGGTGTGGGGCGGTCGCCAGGCGTGACGACGTTCATACCGTCGGAACCGGTGCCACCCTGCAGGAGGCCGAGCGCAACGCCATCGCGGCGCTGGGCCCGGATCGCCCGCCGACCCTGAGTTCGGACGGTTCGGGTCCCGCCGTCATCAGCGCGTCGCGCTGCAACGGCTGACCCGCAGCCGAAATCTCGCGTATCCCCGAGACGCGTATCGCGAATAGCGATCGGAAGCCGGTCCCGCACCCACTGCGGGCCGGCTTCCGGCATTTCGCGGCGGGCTTCGGCCGACGGTCGGAATTTCTCGCCGGGCGCCGATGTCGTGAATGGTGTTGCGAGCGCATCCGATGTGCGTCGTCAGGCCGGATGACCAGGCGATTTGACTTCGAATGCGGTTGGCACGTAACTTATTCCAGGTCAGAGCGACACGGACACCGACCCGGAGCCGAGAGGCCCGGGACAACGAGGTCGGACGAGGAGCGCCTGACAATCACACTGGTTCGGTAAGAGGGACCCCGATTTGGTCGGGAACTTCTGGCTGAGCTAAGCTGTAAAAGTTGCCCAACCGATCGACCGGGAAGAATCCCGCGAGATTGCTG
>NZ_JBMVFU010000033.1:0-80751 GCF_049538315.1 Nocardia sp. AB354
CGGCGGGGGTGCCGCAGGCGCCGCAGAACCGGGCCGCGGGCGGGAGGTCCGCACCGCATTCGGCGCAGTGCCGCGGGGGAGCGGCCAGCCGGGTCCCGCAGTGCATGCAGAACCGCGCGGTGCGGGGGTTGTCGGTATCGCAGGCCGCGCAGGTCACCTGCTCCGAGGCGGTGGCCTCGTCACTCTCGGGCCGTGACGCCGCGGACGAAGACGATTCCGCGCTCGAGGAGGCGGCGGGGGAGCCGGTCGTCGAGGAGTCGTCGGCCCCGGCGGGAGTTGTCGGCGGCAGCGAGCCCGAGGTCGTCGGCTCCGGTGTGGGTGGCGGTTGCAGGGCCGGTCGGCCCGCGGGCTGACCGAACGGCGGCGGGGGTGGCGGGGATTGCTGCGCGGCCCACGGCACCGTCGACTGCTGACCCATGCCGGCAATGGCGTTGAGACCCAGTGCGGCACCGAGGAATCCACCTTCTCCGCCGCCGTGTCCGTGCGCCATTCCCTGTCCCGCGCCCAGGGCCATTTCCCCGGCGGCGTAACGCTGGAAGTCGCCGGCGAGCCGGATATAGGTGACATCCTTGGCGAGTCGTTTGAGCCGCTCGGCGTCCTCGGGCGCCAGAGTGATGTCGAAATTACCCATGCGCGAGATCCGCATTCCGTACTCGTACAGCGTGAGATTGGTCTGGCGCACCACCGCGGACTCGATCGACTGCAGTTGCGCCGAGAGGCCGAGCACCTGCCAGTCGCCCTCCGAGATGCCGTGCGACACGGTCATCTTCATCGACTTGAGCAGCAAATCCGCGCACCAGGCCTGAACTCCGGCAGGATCGGTGAGATCGGTGGTGCCGACGAGGGAGGTGATCAGTTGCGCGGGATCGCGGACGGACAGGGCGAATTCGCCGAAGACCCGCAGCGTCACGATCTGCTCGCTGGCCGGGTCGACGATGTCGTCGAGCCGGCCGCCGAATTTGACGCCCGCGAATTCGCGCGTGGAAACGAAGTACAGCTCCGCGCGGTAGAAGTTGTTGCCGGTGACGGTGTCGACGAGCGCACCGAGTACCGGCAGCTCGTCGGCGTCGACGCGATGGCGTCCCGGCCCCATCGTCGCGACGACCCGGCCGGACTTGACGAACAGTGCGATCTGATCGGCGTTGACGATCGTCCGGCTGTAGCGCCGGATGTTCAGATCGGGCCACTTGTAGACCAGCTGATCCTTGCGACCGTCCGGGACGGCGATGAATTCCCGCTCGAACCAGGCCATATCCTCGCCCTTCCTCGGCCGTTGTCGTTATCCAGCGTACCGATACCTATCGGTATGATCTACCGCCTACCTCGGCGGATGGCATTTCCGTTGTGTTACAACCCATCCCACGTATTGAACGTGCCGTTGAATGACGGTACATTGCCCATAGATATGATCGCCGTCACGTGAAAGGTCCTCCCCCATGACAACTGTTCGACCTCCCTCGGAGGCGACGGCGCCCGCGGACGCGCTGCATGCCGAGGATGCGGGCTATCACAAATCGCTGCGCCCCCGGCAGCTGCAGATGATCGCCATCGGCGGTGCCATCGGCACCGGCCTGTTCCTCGGCGCCGCCGGCCGCCTGCACGACGCGGGCCCGGGCCTGTTCCTCGTCTACGCCGTCTGTGGAATCTTCGTATTCTTCATCCTGCGAGCGCTCGGCGAGCTGGTGCTGCATCGCCCCTCCTCGGGATCGTTCGTCTCCTACGCTCGCGAGTTCTACGGGGAGAAGCTGGCTTTCGGCGTCGGCTGGATGTACTTCTTCCACTGGTGTATGACCGGGATCGTAGACATCACCGCGATCGCGACCTATGTCCACTATTGGGGAGGGACCCGCAGCATTCCGCAGTGGCTCATCGCGCTGATCGCACTGGCGATCGTGGTGAGCATCAACCTGATCTCGGTGCGCTGGTTCGGCGAGCTCGAGTTCTGGGCGGCGCTGATCAAGGTGGTCGCGCTGGTCGCCTTCCTGATCGTGGGTGTGGTCATCCTCGGCGGCCGCTTCGATCTGGACGGCCAGACCACCGGCCCGAGCCTGCTCTCCGCGCACGGCGGTCTGTTCCCGACCGGATTCCTGCCGCTGGTCACCGTCACCACCGGTGTCGTCTTCGCCTATGCGGCGGTCGAGCTGATCGGCACCGCCGCGGGTGAGGCCGAGAATCCGGAGAAGATCATGCCGCGCGCGATCAATTCGGTGATCGCACGGATCGCGCTGTTCTACGTCGGTTCGCTGGTCCTGCTCGGACTGCTGTTGCCCTACAGCGACTTCCACGCCGGCGAGAGCCCGTTCGTCACCTTCTTCTCCAAACTCGGGGTGAACGGCGCCGGGTCCATCATGAATCTCGTCGTGCTGACCGCCGCGTTCTCCAGCCTGAACGCCGGGCTCTACTCCACGGGCCGGATCCTGCGCTCGATGGCGATGAACGGCAGCGCGCCCAAGGTGGCCTCGCGTATGTCGAGTTCCGGTGTGCCCTACGTCGGCATCCTCGCTACCGGGTGCATCGCGCTGATCGGTGTCGGACTCAACGCAATGGTGCCGGACAAGGCGTTCGAGATCGTGCTGAACATGTCGGCGCTGGGCACGATCTTCGCGTGGACGGCGATCATCCTGTGCCAGTTGCAGTTGTGGCGCTGGTCGCGCATCGGCAAGGTCGAGCGGCCGTCGTTCCGGCTGATCGGCGCTCCGTACACCAGCATCGCGACCCTGGTGTTCCTGGCGGCCGTGGTGGTCCTGATGGCCGCCAGCGACGACGACGTGCAGCGCTTCGCCGTGCTGGCCATGGTGTGCGTCATGCTGCCCGCGCTGGTCGCGGGCTGGTTCCTGGCCCGCCGCAAGGTCTTGGCCATGGCCACCGAGCGTCTCGGCTACACCGGTCAGTTCCCGGTGCTGGCGGAGCGTCCGCTACAGAACGAGGCGGCCGAGTCGGCAGCCGAATCCGGGGAGCCGGGATCAGCGCCCGACGCCCAGAAGTAGTCGCTCCCTCCGCCCCGGTACCACCGGGGCGGAGCTGTTCCCGGCCTTGGGAAGCTCGCGAGCGCGGGACCGCGAACGGGGAACGAGAATGAGGCCCCGGTTCATCAGCGGCCTCGGGAGGTTTCTCATGCCGGAGCGACCCGATACGCCACTTCCGCATCCGTGGGCGAATCGCCGCATCCGCCGCAGTGAGGTGCGCGGACCCGATGCGCATCCGTGGGCGACGCGACGCAACGGTGGGACAGAACTCTCGCAGCGACTGCGCGTCGCGGTGGACTCTCCGGATGAACCGTCCGTGCGGCAGGCCGGCGGCATCGCTGTCGAGAAGAACGGTGCCGCAACGAGTTTCGAGCCGGACCCGTTCTCGGGGCCGGTGACCGCGGATGTCGAGGTCGACACGCTCGGCACCGACACCGGATCCGGTCGCAGCGCGCGCTCGCGGCCGAGTCCGCGGCGGCTGGGCGCCGGTCTGGTGGAGATGCCGCGGGTGGTCTCGGTGGATCCGCGTGCCGCGGTGCTGGACGACCCGGAAGTGCCCGAGGAGAAGCGGTTCTGCTGGAAATGCAACTCCCCGGTCGGGCGCGCGGGCGACGCGGGCCCCGGGCAGGTCGCGGGGGACTGCGGAAAATGCCGGTCCCCGTTCAACTTCCGGCCGATTCTGCAACCGGGTGAGGTGGTCGCCGGACAGTACGAGGTGCAGGGTTGCCTGGCGCACGGCGGTCTGGGCTGGATCTACCTGGCCGTCGACCGCAACGTCAGCGATCGCTGGGTGGTGCTGAAGGGCCTGCAGAATCCGCAGGATTTCGAGGCGCACGTGGTCGCGCTCGCGGAGCGGCAGTTCCTGTCGGAGGTCGCCTATCCCGGCATCGTGAAGATCTACAACTTCGTCAAGCACCGCGGCCCGGGCCGCGATGTCGCCGACGGCTACATCGTGATGGAGTACGTCGGCGGGCAGTCGCTCAAGCGTGTGCTCGATCAGCTTGCGCCGCAGCGTATTCCGGTGGCGGAGGCCATCGCGTACGTGATGGAGGTTCTGCCGGCGCTGGACTACCTGCATTCGTTCGGATTGTCCTACAACGACCTCAAACCCGACAACATCATGGTCAGCGAGGACGAGGTCAAACTCATCGACCTCGGTGCGGTGGCGGCCATGGAGTCGTTCGGAAGTATCTACGGCACACCGGGTTTCCAGGCGCCCGAGATCACCGAGACCGGGCCCACCGTCGCCTCCGACATCTACACCGTGGGCCGCACCCTGGCGGCACTGGTGATGCAGTTGCCGCGCGACGAGCGCGGCCATCAGCTCCCGGAAATGCCGGAGCCGCAGGCACATCCGCTGCTGGTCCGCTATCCGTCGTTGTATCGGCTGCTGTGCCGGGCCACCGATCCCGAACCGGCCCGCCGATTCCCCTCCACCTATTCGATGTACTGCCAGCTCACCGGTGTGCTCCGGATGGTGCTGGCCACCGACACCGACCGGGAACATCCGCAGGCTTCGGTCGAATTCGGTTCCATGCGTGGTGATTTCGGCATCGAGACGCTGATCGGCCAGACCGACGGTATCGTCGACGGCCGCCACCGGATGCCGACCCTCGACGCGCGCGCGGTGGTGGCCGCCCTGCCGGTTCCGCTGATGGACAGCACCGATCCCAGTGCCGAGCTGATGTCCACGCTACTGCACGGGGATCCGCGCCACGCGCTGGATACGTTGCGGCGCATACGCGATCGAATCGCCTCCGGGGTGCTGGCCGACACCGGTTCCTTCGAACTCGAGGGCGCTCTCACCGCGGTGCGCGCCCATCTCGATCTGGGCGAGGTCGAACCGGCGCGGGCCCTGCTGCGGGAACTGATGCTCGACTACGACACCGACTGGCGGCTGACCTGGTACCGCGGTATCGCCGATCTGCTCGACGGCGCCTTCGAGCGCGCCTACACGCAGTTCGACACCGTGCACGCCATGCTGCCCGGGGAGATCGCCCCCGCGCTCGCGCTGGCGGCCACCGCCGAACTGGTCCTGCAACATCTCGACCTACCGGCCGATCCGGATCGCTGGCACCGGGCCGCGGTCGACTTCTATCGGACCGTTTGGCGCACCAACCACGGGGTGGTCAGCGCGGCGTTCGGACTGGCGCGGCGACTGGCCGCGGACGGCGAACTGCTCGACGCCGTCGCGGTACTCGACCGGGTGCCGATGTCCTCACGGCACTACGCGCTGGCCCACATGACCGGCGGACTGCTGCTGGTGTCGCGACCGGTGGCGGAGGTGACCGAGGAGGACCTCGCCGCGGCCGCGCAGCGCCTGGAGGCGCTGCCGGAGGAACCGCGGGCCCTGCAGTTGCAGGTCGTCGTGGTGGGCGCGGCGCTGGAATGGGTGCGTGCGGGCGGGCAGCCGCGCCGGCCCGAGGCGACCCTGCTGGGCTTCGCGCTCACCGAATCCGGTCTGCAGCTGGGGCTCGAGACCTCGCTGCGCGCCCTCGCCCGCACGGCACCGGGCCGGTTGCATCGCTACCGGCTCGTCGATCTGGCCAATCAGGTACGTCCGCGCACCCGGTGGTGAACCGGCTCAGGCGACCCCGCGCACCCGCCAGAGCACCACGGCCACCGGCGCCGCGGCGATCAGCAACAGCCACAACCAGTTTCCGGCCGCCCATGCCGCCGCCCCCGCGAAGACCGTGATGGCACCGGCCAGGACGGCCAGGGAGGGCAGCGGATTGGCCGGTGCGGGCGCGGCCGGGGGATCGGGGGTGACGGCGGGCAGATCGGTGAACAGCGCCGCCAGCTCGACGCGGGTGTCGGCCCGGGTGGCCAGCGCGGTGCGCTCGTCGAATTCGGGCAGGGTCAATCTGCCGGCGCCCAGTTGCTGTGACAATTCT
Source organism: Nocardia sp. AB354 (assembly GCF_049538315.1). NCBI lineage: Bacteria > Bacillati > Actinomycetota > Actinomycetes > Mycobacteriales > Nocardiaceae > Nocardia > Nocardia sp. AB354. The sequence continues at coordinate 5,861 of NZ_JBMVFU010000033.1, forward strand.
TGCAGTGCGCGCTCTCGCTCGGCGGCGCTGGGGCGCGCGTCCGCCATATCGTCCATGCACAGCAGGATAGGTCCGCCACCCCCGCGAATCGCAATCGAACCGCCAAGGATGGGAACCGGCATGCCGCCGCACACTTTCGATCCACGTATGTTTCAGTGTGGTTTCCTTGATGTATGACGACCCGGACCGAGTACACCATCGACGAGCTCGCGCGTGAGGCGGGGACCACCGTGCGCAGCCTGCGGGTGTACCACGAGCGCGGTGTGCTGCCGCCGCCGCAGGTCAAGGGTCGCACCGGCTTCTACAGCGCCGAACACCTCAACCGGGTGCGGACCATCAGCCGATTGCTGGACCGCGGCATCAAACTCAACGGCATCAAGGAACTGCTCAACGCCTGGGATCGCGGTGACGATCTCGGCGACATTCTGGGCGTCGCGGAGCCCGATGCGTCGTCGGGCGCCGAATCGCCGGCCGATGTGACGATCGCCGCGACCGACCTGGCGCAGCGGTTGCGCGAGGTGCCCAACGGGCTGGCCCGGGTCGTCGCCCTCGGCCTCTACGAGCCGGTCGACGCCGGCACCTACCGCGCCGCCGATCCGGTGCTGCTGCAGGCCGCCGACCGGCTGGCCGCCGCGGGTGTGCCGGAGCCGGAGATCATCGCCGAATTCGAGCGGCTGGCGACCGAATGCGACCGGATCGCGCGCCGCTTCACGGACCTGTTCCAGCGCACGGTGTGGACTGGCTTCCAGGATTCGGCGGGCACGCCGGCCGATGTGGCCGGGCTGGCCTCGGGCTCCGAGGCGATCCGGACCGTCCCGGCACAGGCCGGCGCCGAACTGATCGGCCGGTTCGTGGCCCGGTATCTCGATCAGGACAGCGCGCTGAACGAGGCGCTCGCCGACTCCTGAGCGGTCACCGCGAAATTCCTTTACTCCCATCCCTGGGGATATTTCGCGGTATAACGTGCCGTTATCTAACGGTACATTAATGGTGTGGCCGATACTTCCGTCCATCAGCGTCGGAAGTGCACGATTGAACGGAGACACACCGATGACCGCAGCCACCTTTGCCCGCACCACCCGATCCCTGCTGCTGGCCGCGACCGTCGCGGGCGCCGCGGTCGTGGGCCTGCCCGCCGGTCCGGCCGCGGCGCAGGCGCCCGGACCGTACTGTCTGTGGGCCGATGCCGCCTTCGCCCCGGGGACGGAGGTGCATGCCGGCGGCTGGGTATTCAGTTGCCGCAGTGACCTTTTCGGCGCCGCCCGGTGGAATGCGGACGGCCCGTCCCACCGCGCCGACACCGTGGCCAATCCGGGCGCGCTCGGAAACCCGGCCGGTCGCTTCAGTCCCGGCGCACGCCAGCCGGGCACGTCCTACAACGACTACTGCGTGGGCGATCAGCTGATCGCGGGGACCGAGGATGTGTACGAGGCGGTTCCGGCCTCGGGCGGTCTGTACTGGCGAGCAGCCGGGCCGATCTCCCAGTGGCGTTTTCAGGGCGAGGGCCCGGCGCCGACCTGGCGTTCGTCGAGCCTGTGCCGCGACGGCGAACTGCTCTGATCCGGCACCTATAGGTAACGGGCGCAACCTACTTAAGTAGGTGCGCCCGAACATTACCGATGCGCGCCGCCCCCACCGGGGGGAACAATCACACGTCGGCAAGTTACGGCAGATGGGTGAGCGATGGCAGGCGTGACACTGTGGATGCAGATGTCGCTCGACGGATACGCGGAGGGGCCCGACCAGGAAATTCACTGGCCGGTGGTGGACGAAGAGCTGTGTGAGTCCTTCCTGGACGAACTACGGGCGGCCGAGGTGTTCGTCTACGGCCGTAAGACATTCGAGATCATGGCCGCGTTCTGGCCCTATGCCGATGCCGATCCGGCCATCTCGCCGTTCTACGTCGAATTCGCGCGCTGCTGGAAACGCACACCGAAACTGGTGTTCTCCCATACGCTGCGCGATCCGGGCTGGAACACCCGGGTGATCGGTGCGGATCCGATCGGCGAGATCAGCGCGCTGCGGGCGGCCTCGACCGGACCCGTCGTGGTCTTCGGCGGTGCGCAAACCGCCTCGTACTTTCTCGAACACGATCTCGTCGACGAATACCGGCTGTTCGTGCACCCGCTGCTGCTCGGCGGTGGGGTGCCGCTGTTCCCCAAACCGCTGGATACGGCGGGACTGCAGCTGGTGGACATCATGACCTTCGACAGCGCGGTCGTGCAGATGCACTATCAACAGGCCGCGCCGGTCGCGCGAACGGGGTAGTCGCAGAGCGCGGTATCGAATCCGGACACGCGACGGGGGCACGGTGGGCTAACTTGTTCCTACTATGTTCCAGCGATCGCGCATCGGTGTACTGCCCGCCACCAGCAGTGAGTTCGTGGGCAGGCTCGCGCAGCGAGAGCGGATAACCGCGCTGATCGCCCGTGGCGCACGGCTGATCACCCTGACCGGCCCCGGCGGTATCGGCAAGACCAGGCTGGCCATCGAGACGCTGCGCCGCGACGTAGACCTGTCCACGCGCTGGCTGGCGCTGGCGGAACTGGACGCCGAGACCGCGATCGCCGAACTGCGCGAGTTCGCGCCCCGGCCCGACGGTGCCCCGCACGTACTGGTGCTGGACAGCTGCGATCGGCTGGTGACCGCCCTCGCGACCGAGCTCGCGGACCTGCTCGAAGCCGACCCGGCGCTGACCGTCGTGGCCACCAGTCGCGAGCCGATCGGCTGGATCGACGAACAACTCGTTCCGGTGCCCTCGCTGGATCCCGCACAGGCGTTGCGGCTGCTGCGCATTCGCATGGAGCTCACCGGCCGCACGGCCGGCGACGGCGACGAGGACGACGATATTCTCCGGCGGATCTGTGCGCATATGAGCCACAATCCGTTCGGCCTGCGGCTGGCTGCGATCAGATTGCGGCACCATCCCCCCGCCATCGTGTTGCACGAGGTGAGCGGCGATGCCTACGACCGTCGCCTGCAATGGTCCGACAGCGCCCGGGTCGGGGTGGAAGCGCGCCATCGCGATATCGGCGCCAACATCGCGTGGTCCACCAGTCGCTGCACCCCGGCCGAATCCATTCTGCTGCAACGGTTGTCGGTCTTTCCGGGTGGTTCCGCGGGCGGCGGAGCCGATCGGGAGGCGATCGAGGCGATCTGTGCCGACGAGGCGTTGCCCGCGGCGTCGATCGAATCGACACTGGACCGGCTGGTGGAACGGTCGCTGGTGATCGTGCGGCTGACCGGTACCTCGGCACGGTGGTATCTCACCGAATGTGTCCGCCTCGTCGCGCGCGCCGAACTGCACCGGCGTGATCCGGTCGAGGCCAATCGGCTCGCGGCCCGGCATCTGCAGCTGCGCCGGCTGGAGGTGCGCCGCGCCGAGGGCTCGGCGCTGCCCCAGCAGCCGTGTGTCGTCACGGCACAACCGCCGGTCGGCGCGGTGGCGGCGGCGCGACCGGAGCCGGATCGCTGGGGGAGTCTGTCGCGGGCGGAACGTGAGGTGGCGGTGCTGGCGGCCGCGGGCTGGCCCAACAGCGCCATCGCCGTGCGCCGCCGCAGTTCGGTGCGCACGGTCGATGCCCAGGTGGCGATGGTCCGGCAGAAGTTGCAGATCACCTCGCGCGCGGAGATCGCCCGGCATCTGCCCGCCGAGGCCCGGGAGCGGATGCGCAGCGAGGCTTCGGCCCGGCGCGAGACGGCCCGGTCGTGACCACACCGTGGATATCCCAATTCGTCGGCCGGACAGCGGAACTGCGCAGCATCGCCGAACTGCTCGAACCCGGTGGGCCCCGGCTGATCACGCTGCTCGGACCGGGTGGGATCGGTAAGACGACCCTGGCTACCGAGGCGTTGCGCAGGTCCCAGCGGCCCGGTCGCGATCACGTGCTGTGGGTGCGGTTGGCGCGGCTGGAGACCGGCGCCGACGCCGAGGCGGTCGCCGAGGAGATCGTGCGCACCGTCGCACCGACCGCGACCACCGGCAGCAGCGCGGAAGACTGCCTGCTCGAGGCCTTCGCCGCGCTCGGCGCCGCTCGCACCGTCCTGGTCCTGGACAACTGTGAACACGTGCTGCATCCGGTGGCGCGGCTGATCGTCGAGCTACTGAGCGTGAATCCGGACGTCACCGTCGTGGCCACCAGCCGGGAACCGATCGGCTGGACCGACGAGCGGCTGGTGCCGGTGCCGCCACTCACCAAAAACCATGCGCTGGAACTGTTCCGGCGGCGTGCCGAACTGACCGGCCGGCCCATCGCCGCGGATCCCGCGACCCTGGAACTGGCCGCCCGGATCTGCCGGCGGGTGGACAACAATCCGCTGTTCATCCGGCTGGCCGCGGCCCGGCTGCGCTACCGGCCGCTCGCCGAGGTGTTGCGCGATCTCACCGGCACCGACTCCGAGGCGTGGATGCACTGGTCGTCGGGTGTGCGGGCCGGCGCCGACGAGCGTCATCGCAACGTCGGTGACGTGATCGCCTGGTCCTACGGGCTGTGCACCGACGCCGAACGCCTGCTGCTGGACCGGATGTCGGTCTTCGCGGCCGGATTCGACCCCGGTGACGAGGAAACCCGCAGCGGCGGTATCGAATACAGCGCGGTGGCGCAGGTCTGCGCCGACGAGGCGTTGCCCGAGCCGGTCATCGCCGCCACGCTGGAGCGACTGGTCGAACGGTCGCTGGTGTCGACCCGCATGACGGCCACCTCGGTGCGCTATTTCCTGCCCGAGAGCGTGCGCGCGTTCGCCCGCCTCCGGCTGCAGGAGCGACCGGACGGTTCGGCCTCACCGTCCGGCATGCCTGCCCGCCATCGTCGCTACTTCCGTGACAAAGTCGTTGCCGGACAGGCGATGTGGTACGGCCCCGACGAGATGGAGTGGATCGACTGGGTCCGCGGGGCATGGAACGACGTGCTGCTCGCGGTGGAGACCAGCCTCGGCGATCCGGCCGAGGCCGTGATCGGACTCGAGATCGCCACCGTGGTCATGGCATTGCGGGTGCCGTTCCTCACCGGCACCAACCGCGCGGTCGCCGGGCTCACCGAACGCGCCCTCGCGGTGGTCGGCGACGATCCGGCGTTGTCGTCGCTGCGGATCACCGCCAAGGCCCTGATCGGCTGGATCGCGGTGTGGCAGGGCCGATTCGACTACACCTCCCGCCTTCTCGGCGAATGTGCCGCCGAATGTCTCACCGATCCCGTGCTGCGCCGGGAGTGGCGGGAGCACACCGCCGACGACATCGGCCTGCCGGCCCAGGTCGAATTCACCTGGGGACTGGAACTGTTCCTGATTCGCCTGGACCTGCGCTCGATCGAGGTGTTGTCGCGCGCCCGCCGGAAGTTCGCGGCCGTCGGCGATCGCGGCGGCACCCAGCGCAGTGATCTGTTCACCGTGCTCGCGGCCGCCAGCCTGGCGACCCCGGAGGTGGCCGGGCGGGTGGTGCGCCGCCACCTGCACGACGCGGCGAAAACGGATGCGCCATGGGCGGTTTCCTGGGCCGAGTTCGCGGAACTGGTCGCCACCATCCGCCACGGCGACCCCGCGGACGCCGTGGGCCGGGGCCGGGCGGCGGTGGCCGCGCATCTCGATCGCGGAGATACCTGGACCGCGGGTTGGATCATCCATTTCTGCACCGTCGCGCTGGCCACGATCCTGTCGCGGCGTATCGAATCCGGCGCGCGCCCGGACGAGCTCGCGGCGGCCGCGCGGGAGATCGCCTACCTGCAGGGCGGCACGGCCGCGCTGCATCGCTCGATGGGGATCGCCTCGGACCGGGTGCCGCTGGTGGTGGAGGGATCGTCGGCGGCGCGCGCGGCCGCGACCGCGGTGCTCGGGGCCGAGCGTTACGCCGCCGCGGTGCGTCGCGGTGGGCGGATGCGGCCGCAGGACAACGAGTTGCAGCGGTATTTCCTCGGGCGGCTGGAGATCGTCGAGGACGCCGACGCCGGTCCGGACGACGCACGATGGCAGGAACTTTCACCCGCCGAACGCGATATCGCGATTCTGGTGGCCGCCGGGTGGACCAACAGTGCGGTCGCGGTGCGCCGCGGGACGTCGGTCCGCACGGTCGACGCACAGGTGGCGACCATTCGCCGCAAACTCGCGGCCGCCGACCGCTCGGCGATCATCCACCGCATTCCCGGCGAACTGCGCGATCGCGTGCGTGCCGAATCGCGACAGCCACCGGGACGTCCGCGCCGCACCTACTGACCCGACGTCGTTCGACTCCGGCTGTCGCCCAAGGCTTTCAAGGCACGGTCGACATCGTCGGAATCGTTGTGGACGTGGAACGACACCCGCAGCGCACCCGCTCGGGCCGTGGTCACCACCGCGGCATCGGCCAGGGCGTCGGCGGCGGCCGCGGCGCCCGGAATCGACACGATCGGCGCGCGTCCGGGCACGGGCGCGAAGCCCAGGTCGTCCAGTCCGGCGCGGAAGCGGTCGGCCAGCGCCAGATCGTGGGCCCGAATCGCCGGAATCGTCAACTCCTCCAGCAGTTCCGCTCCGGCCAGCGCGCCTACCACACCCAGCCAATCGGGCGTGGCGTCGAAGCGCCGAGCCGTATCGGCAAGTCGTTGCGGCGCATACATTTCCGCCCAGCGGTCGGCGGCCGCGTACCAGCCCGGCGCATGCGGGCGCACCCGGTCGGCGATCTCCGGCCGGATCGCCAGCAGCCCGACACTGCGAGCGCCGAGCAGCCATTTGAAGCTCGCGCACACCCAGATGTCGGCATCGGCGAATCGCAGCGGCAACCAGCCCGCCGCCTGCGAGACGTCGAACAGCAGCAGCGCGTCGTGCGCCGCGGTGGCCTCGCGCAACCGCGCCGGATCGACCGTCCGGCCGTCGGCGGACTGGACGAGACTGCAGGCCACCAGCGCGGTATCCGGTCGAACCTCCTCGGCCAATCGCTCCAGTTCCACCGTGCGTACCCGCAGATCTCCGCGGTAGCGGAACGGATTGGGTACGGAGGCGAAATCGCCTGCGGCGACCAGCACTTCGGAGCCGGGCGCGAGTGCGGCCGCGGCCGGGCCGATGAGCGCGGCGGCCGAATTGCCGATCGCCACATCGGCTGCCGTCGCGCCGTCGAGGATGCGGGCATAGGCCGCGCGCAGCCGATCCACCCGATCGTCGTAGCGCGAGGGTGCGCGATGCCCGCTCGCCCACCCGTCGAGAACCTCACGCACCGCCGTGAACGCGCGGGCCGGCGGAATGCCGTACGAGGCGGTGTCGAGATAGGTGGTGTCGACCGCGAATTCGTGGCCGGCCAGAGCGGGAACATACGCCGAGGAGGTCATGAGGCCATGGTCGCGAGCGAGTGGCCCGCCGGTCCATAGCCACCCGAGGCTCGCTGGACCGGTCGAAGGTGCCGAGCCGCCGCGACCTCAGCCGTCGTTCGCCACGCCCACGTTCGCCTCCTCGGCGCGCAACCGCTGGGCGGCCGCGTGGTCGTGGGTCGGCACCACCGTCACCGTCGCGCGCGCCAGATGCAGCCGGTGCAGTGTGCGGAAGGTCAGTTCGCGATCGTCATCGGCGAAACCGCCCGGGTAGCTTGCCTTCTGGCGGATCTTGTCGATCTGCAGGTGGTGCCAGGCGGCATCCCCGGCGAGCAGGACCCAGCCCCGCCGGGTGTGGGCGAGGACGCCGATACTGCCGGGGGTGTGCCCGGACAGATCCACCAGCACCACGGTCCCGTCGCCGAACAGATCGTGGCTCGCGGTGAACGTCAGCACCGGCGGTCCGTCGAGGTCGTATTCGACCACGGGCCGCTCCCGCAGCGCATCGCGGACGCCGCCGACCGGCGCGACCGGACCCGTCATGATCCACCGCTGCTCGACGCGGTGCATGTGGACCGGCAGTTTCGGCAGATCCAGCAGACCGCAGACATGATCCCAATGCGCGTGCGTGGGCAGCGCGAAATCCAGCGGTCGCGGATCGTGTCGACGCAGCGAGTCGACGGTCGCCACGGTTGCGGCCGGGGGCCGCACCGCGACCCGCAGGACCGCCGGGAGCTGCGCGATCGCGCGACGTTCGGCATCCAGGCAGACGCCGGGGTCGACCACGAACCGGGCCTGCGGATGCTCGACGACGAAGGCGGTCAGCGCGTTGTCGATACGGCGCGGCGTGAACGTTCCCTCGACGACCGCCGCCGTCGGCACCGACCGTGGTGCCTGCGGCAGCGCGCGCACCGAGACGACGCCTCGGGGCTCGGGCAGCCCGGCATCGGGGATCGAGGCCAGGAAGCGCCGATCGAGCCGGCGGGGCAGCATCAGCCCGCGCACGGAACCCACTGCGGCAGTGCAGCATTCGAGCACACTCGGTGTCTTCACCGGATCCGGCATGTCATTCGTCCGTTCTGTGGGTGGGCCGCGAATGACGGGATCGTCGCCACGTGTTGTGGCACGATAAAACTTAAGGTCGACATGAAGTAAAGGGGTGAGGCCGGCGATGGACGAGGGACTGAAGATCGGCGACGCCGCCGTGGCGATCGGCGTCGAGGCGCATGTGCTGCGCCATTGGGAATCGGTCGGGCTGCTGCATCCGGCCCGCAGTCCCTCCGGGCATCGCGCCTACGACGAACAGACTCTCGACCGGGCACGGCTGATCCGCACCCTGCAGCGCACCGGGTTGTCGCTGCGCCGGATCCGGGAACTCGGCATCTCCGGGCGCGACGAACGGCTGGCCCTGATTGCCGCCGAGCGGGCACAGTTGCGCCGCCGCATCGACCTGTTCGAGGCCACCGATCGCTTCCTCGCCCACATCCTCGATTGCCGCCATCCCATCCTCGCCGAATGTCCCGACTGCTCCGGTTTCCTCGCCCGATACGGCGACGAGCGCGACCGGCACGAATTCGCGGATCGAGACCCCTCGCCGCTGCCGGCTCACTGATGCAGGCGTGACCGGCTGCCGGGCCGTTGCCGCGCACTCTTGTTGCGGTACATCGCGGTGTCGACGGCATGCATGAGATCGTCGACCGCCTCGGGCTGCCGGGTGACCAGTGCGGTGCCGATCGAGGCGCCCACCGTGATCGCCCCACCGGCCACCACGACCGGTTCACCGAGTGCCGTCAGGAGCCGGGACGACATGTCGACCAGTTGCGTCTCGCCCGCGCACCGCTCGATCAGCACGATGAACTCGTCGCCCCCGATCCGAGCGGCCAGCCCATCGGGCTCGGCCGCCGCCCCGAGTCGCTCGGCGACCGTACGCAACACGCGATCACCGATGGTGTGCCCGTAATCGTCGTTGATCTCCTTGAATCCGTCCAGGTCGAGATAGCACAGTCCGATCGGCGGCTCGGCCTGCGCCAGCCGGTCGAAGAACAGCAGCCGATTGGCGAGCCCGGTCAGATCGTCGTGATGGGCTTCGTGCCAGAGCCGGTCGGCCAGCGCCTTGCGCTCGGTGATGTCGACGGCCACCCCGATCAGGAATCGCACCCTGCCGCGCGCGTCCCGCACCACCGACATGGACAGGTCGATATCGGAATGGTGACCGTCGGGCCGGGTGAGCGACGTCTCCATCCGGAAGCGGTCCAGACCGCCGCGCAACAGCTGCTGGAACTGGGTGTAGGCCTCACCGACGTTGCCCTCGCCCAGCACCGCCGCCACCGACCGGCCGAGGATCAGGTCGATCGGCACACCGAGCATCTCGGCGAAAGCGGCGTTCACATCGCGGACCCTGCCGGTCTCGGCGTCGATGGTGCCGATGCCCACCGAGGCGCCGGCGAAGATGGCGCCGAACCGGGCCTCCGACAGTTGCCGCCGCGCCTGTTCCTCACGGACCGCGGCCAGTGCGGCGCTCAGCGTCGTCTCCTGTTCGGCGAGAGCGGCACCGCGCAGGGCCGCGGTGAATCCTGCGGCGAACTCCCCGGCCACGGTGACGGCGCGGTCGCGGACGGTCTCGTAATCGGGTTCACCGGGGTCCGGGCAGATCTCGGCGACCATATCGCGGCAGATCACCGCCACCGATCGGCTCACCGCGGCATCGTCGCGATAATTCGCGGCGACCAGCGACGAGGCGGCCAGCCGGGCCGCCTCGACGCCGACGGTGCCGCGCAGCGTGCCCAGCAGTTCCTCGCACAGGCCGGTGAGCAGGGTCTCGATCTCGGTTCGCGTCAGGGTCGGCGCGACCACTCCGTCGAGTGCGTCGGCCCACCGCGCCGCCAACTCCTGCGAACCCACCCTGCAAACCCCTGCCTATCCCGTGGACCCCGTCACACCTTGTGCCCCACGCCGCCCAAACCGAGCGAGCGTCCCGGCGTCTCGTGCAGGTCACGCTCGGATTCCGGGCGCCACAGAGGTAATTCGACGACGCCCGGCTCGACCTGTTCCCAGCCGGTGAACATGTCGACGATGGCCGCGCGGTCGCGGAAACGGATTCCGACGCCGCTGGTCGATTCCTCGTGAATCCGCGCGGCCGCCTCCGGCCGGTGTGCCGAGGACAGATGGGAGATCGCGATATAGCTGCCCGGCGCCGCGGCCGCCCGCAACGCGGCGACCTGCTCGCGCGGACGTTCCTCGTCCTGCAGCAGATGCAGCACGGCGACCAGCAGCAGACCGACGGGACGATCGAAGTCGATCAGGCCGGTCTCACGGGCGCGCGCGAGCAGTTCCTCCGGCTTGCGCAGATCCGCCTCGATGGCGCCCGCGTGGTCGTTGCCCTCCAGGATGGTGGCCGCGTGGGTGACCGCGACGGGGTCGATGTCGGCGTAGAGCACCCGGATCGACGGATCGATGTCGTGCGCGACCTCGTGCACATTCCCAGCGGTGGGAATTCCCGATCCGACATCGAGGAACTGCCGGATCCCGGAGTCGATCATGAATCGGACCGCCCGGCGCAGAAAAGCGCGGTTGCTCAATGCCAGCCGCGGCAGATCCGGCACCAGCTTGCGCCCCTCCGCCGCGGCGTGCCGGTCCACTTCGAAATTGTGGGAACCGCCCAGCAGCGCGTCGTACATCCGGGCCGGGCTGGGCCGCTGCATATCCACGCCCTCGGGCGCCCACGCTGGCCTGTCCACTCGAATCCCCTCTTGCCGATCGAGAATCGGCCCGCCGGACCGCGGGGTCCGGGGCCGATCTTGTCGAAGCCCAACTGTACGCCCACGCGGGTCCGGTCCGCGGACATGCGTCGGCCGCTCAGACCAGATTGATCGAGTCGAGTACGCGGGCGCCGAGCTCGGCATCGCCGGTGATCGCGACCGCGCCCGCCCGCCACGGCAACCGCCGGGTACCCCACTGCGGAAACTCCAGCGCCAGCGCGGCGATATGGGCGGCGGCGCCGGCGGCCTGACCGGGCCGCACCCGCAGCCGCCCGCCCCGCGGCTCGATCCGCCAGGTACCGCCGCCGGGTCCGGTGAAAGTCAGCGCCACCGGGGCGTCGAGCCAGCTCAGCGCCTCGCGATGGGAACGCTCCAGCAGTACGGTGAGCCAGGTCAGGATGGCGTTCATGCGCAGCGCGTCGGTGGGTGGCGGGGGAAGGTCGAGCGCGGGCGCGATGTCGTGGCGCAGATGCGTGTGCCAGTCGAAGAGCAGCATCGCCGGAATCAGGTCCAGCCGGTACCAGCCCAGCTCACCGATCGGGAGCTGTATGCGCCGTATCCCCGCCGCGGTGAACAGCGACAGCGCCCGCACGCCGCGCCGCGACCAGGTGTCGAATTCCGGCAATACGTGACGTGTTGTGTGCGAACGTTTTTCGTCCACCAGCTGTTCGTTGAGGCGCTCCAGATCGCGAGTGGCCACGATGGCGGCGGCACTCGGGGTGAGCAGCGCGCGCACTCCGGTCGTCATGTGGATGACGACCTCGGCCACCGACCATCCGGCGGCCGCGCTGGGCGCGGCCCACTGCTCCTCGGTCAACTCCCCGCAGAATTCGAGCACCGCGCGGCGCTCGTCACTGAGGCCGGGCAGATATCGCGAACTCATCGGCAGACCTCGACGACCACCGAACTCCTCATGAACAGCGCACGCTACCGGTTCGTGGTCGCCGGGAGCCAGAGCGCGCGCCGATTTCGGCCCCGGACCGGCGCCTCGGCACGCTGCGGCAACGTCGCCGCACCCGCTGGGACGTCCGTCTGTGCCGGTGCGCCGGCGAAGGGCCGGCCGAACGGTTCGCCGAAACATTGCAGTGGTCTCGTACGCGGGCGAACCGACGGACGCCGACGACTCCGGATGCCGCGTTGTGCACGCGGCCGAGTTCGCCGCGCGCGGATCGGCCGATTCGCTGAGCTGTTGCCGATATGTCTGCCGTAACCCGGGTGTCGCGCACGATGTGGACTTGTCGGTGCCATGGGGCATGCTCTTGGCACGCAGATGTCTACGAGCCCGCCCGGAGTACACCATGTCGTCCCCACGAACCAAACCGCAACCGTTGTCCGACACCGAGATTCGACAGATAGCGGCCGAGCTCGCCGACGGCCGGCCACCCATGGTGTGGTTCACTCCGGCGGCAGTGGGAGTATCCGAGGGGCGTTCGGGCAAGGTGATCGCACTCGGTGATCCGGCCGACGGCGATTTCCTGCAGGTCCGGCCGACCGGATCGAAGGATGTCATGTCGTTCTCGCCGACCGAGGTGACATTGGCCAAGCCCGCCCGCAAGGACAAGCGCACCACCACATCCGAGACCACCGGCGCTACGCCGGCAACGAGGAAGGACACCGCAGTGAGCATGTCGTCGTCCGTGACCGCGCCGTCCGCGCCGACCACACCGGCAGCCGTGCCCGCCGCGGCGTCGAAAACGCCTGCGCCGCAACCTGCTTCGGATCAGAAGCCGGCGGCCAAACCCGCCGCCACGCCGGCCGCCCGTCCCCAGAAGTCGGCCGCGGCCGCCCGCAAATCCAAGGCCCCCGAGGTGACGGTCACCCTGTCCGGCACCGCCGACGGGGAATGGTCCGTGGATGTGGTGCACGGTAAGAAGCGCACGATCAAGGGCCTGGCGGTGGCGGGTGCCTCGGTGGCGCAGGCCGCGAAGCTGCTGCATCCGGAGGTCGCCGAGGTGGTCGACTCCGTCCTGGACGCCGTTCGCGACTCTCAGCGCGCCAAGGTCGAACAACTCCAGGCCGAACTCGAACAGGCCCGGCGCCTGCTCGACGAACTGTCCGGCTAATCGGGCCGCACGCCACAGCTCCCTCCGAATTCGCGGCCGCGGCCTTGCGTTGACACCGATGACAACGTTTAGCGTGACGGCTGCAGTGGCGAGAGGGAATTCATGCTGATCGGAGAACTGGCCGAGCGGGTGGGAACGAGCGCCCGGATGCTGCGGTACTACGAGCAGCAGGGTCTGGTCCGGTCCCGGCGGTCGGCCAACGGCTACCGCGTCTACGACGAGCACGAGGTGGATGTCGTACGCAAGATTCGCGATCTGCTGGAGCTGGGATTCGATCTGGCCGACACGCAGCCGTTCGTCACCTGTCTGCGCGCAGGCAACGAGTCGGGTGACGAATGTCCGGAATCTGTCGAGTCACTGCGTCGCAAATTGGCCGAGATCGACGACGCGATCGCTCGACTCGGCGCCGCACGCCGGCATCTGACGGATCGGATCGACGCTGTCACCGGACCGTCGCCGAAGTGTGCGTTCACCTGCTAACTCGGAGGTTTCCGGATGCGTTTCGCGGTCAGCTACAGCACGGCATTCAACGGCACCGATCCCGATCGGCTCGTCGCCTTCGCCCGGCATGCCGAGGACTGTGGATTCGAAGGGCTCTACGTCCAGGATCACATCGCGCTGTATCCGGGGGCGGACTACGGCGCGGGCGAATTGCCGCCCACCCTGCCGTATTTCGATCCGCTCGACTGCCTGAGCTTCGTCGCGGCCGCCACCCGGCGGATTCTGCTCGGCACCGGCGTGCTGTTGCTTCCCTACCGCCATCCGGTCGTGCTGGCCAAGCGGCTGGCGACGATCGACGTGTTGTCGCGCGGCCGGATGCGGCTGCTCACCGTCGGCCTCGGCAGTCTGCCGGGGGAGGCGCGGGCGCTCGGGGTCGACTACCGCACCCGCGGCCGCCGCGCCGACGAGGCGATCGACGTGCTGCGGCTGCTGTGGTCGGGCGGTCCGGAGGGTGTCGGTCACCGTGGTGAGTTCTTCTCCTTCGACGATCTGTGCAGTTACCCCAAACCCCATGGCGTGAGCGAACTTCCCATCCATGTCGGAGGTTCCAGCGCGGCGGCCGCGCGTCGTGCCGGGCGGCGCGGCAACGGCTATTTCGCCGGCGGCATGCTGACCGAGGCCGAACGCGACCGGCAATTCGCGCTGGCGCGCGGGGCCGCTGCCGAGGCGGGCCGCGACCCCGCGGCTCTCGAGTACACGCGATGGGGATCGGCCGACATCTCCGCCGACCGTGCCGGACAACTCGCCGAAACCGGTGTGCATCGCCTCGTCGTCGGATTCGCCGGAGCCGAGCCGGCGCAGCAACACGATCAGATGTCGGAATTCGCCGAACGTTTCGCGCTCGCACCCGCGGTGTGACGCCGGCTCACACCGCCGGTTCGTGCCGGCGCACTCGCCGCCGGCTCTCGGCCTGGGGGAGATGGCGCAGGTCGTCGTGGAAGGCGCAGCCGAGCGAATAGTCCTTGGCGTGGTACATGGCCGAATCCGCTTCGCGCAGTAAGTCGTAGATGGTGGCATCGGTGCTGCGCGGGCCGCTGCAGGCGATGCCGATGCTCGCGCCGATGGTCACCTCGGTGACCGACAGTTCGAAGGGTTTGCCGAAGGCGGCCAGCAGTTTCTCGGCCAGTACGGCCGCCTCGGCGCGGTTGGCGCCGGCCAGCACCACGAATTCGTCGCCGCCGTAGCGGGCCGCGACATCGTCGCGGTGGATGACGCGGCGGATGCGGGCGGCGGCGTTCGCGATGAGTTCGTCGCCGACCGCGTGGCCGTAGCTGTCGTTGATCGTCTTGAAGCCGTCCAGATCGAGAAACAGCAGGCAGATCGGGCGCCCGGCCCACAGTTCGCGATTGCGCGCCGGGGCGCGCAGCAACGCCGACCGATTGAGCAGGCCGGTGAGCATATCGTGGTCGGCCTGGTACTGGGCCCGGCGCTCGCTGCGCGCGCTGCGCACGATCGCGCGCTCGCTGCGCACCAGCACACCCACCAACAGCGTGGCGAGCAGTGTGGAGACCACCACCCGGTCCACCGTGCCGACCGGCGCGCCGACGGTCGGCACCAGCGAGGCGACCACCAGCGTCACCGCGATCACGCTGGCGCGCTGCCGGGACCGGTGCGGATGCACCCGGCGGGCGCCGCCGAGGGTGACCATGGTCGGATGCAGCGCCGCCAGCCCGACCATCGCATAGGCGACGAGCAGCGGCGTCAACAGCATGCGCGCGTCGAGATGTACCGAGCCGGCGGACTGCAGGTTGTAGCCGAGGTCGGCCACCAGGATCGCCAGCAGGCCGACGTGCACCAGCCGCAACGAGGTCTCCGAGCGCGACGACGTGACCACGGAGTGGGTGACCAGCGTCAGCAGCAAGGCATCGATCACCGGATAGATCGGCATGATCAGCGCCGAGGCGTCCCACTGCCGGGTGTTGTGCAGCACCGGGGAGATGAGAAAGGTCCACGAGGCGAGCAGGGCGCCGAGCGCGATCAGACCGGAATCCAGCACCAGATCGCGCTGACAGCTCGAGCGCCGCGGCCACAACCAGAGGAAGGCGGCGACTCCGACGCCGCCGTAGCCGGCCAGCGTCGCCAGATCGTCGTACGGCGGGAAGCCGCTGGCGGTGAAATCGCGCAGCAGTGTTCCGGCGGCGAACAAGACGCCGGAGAGGGCGAGCAGATACCAGGCCGCCGGCGCGGGCGGCCGATGCCGGCGCACTCCCGTCCCGATCATGGTCAGCGTCGCGACGACGACACCCAGCATCGCCGTCAGTGACAGCGCCGGGGATTCGGCGATCGCCAGGACCGCCACGATCGAGACGACGGCCGTCGATAGCGCTGTGCGCCAAAGCTTTTCCGGCGGACAGGTGCGCAGCGGCCGGAT
Source organism: Nocardia sp. AB354 (assembly GCF_049538315.1). Taxonomy (NCBI): domain Bacteria; kingdom Bacillati; phylum Actinomycetota; class Actinomycetes; order Mycobacteriales; family Nocardiaceae; genus Nocardia; species Nocardia sp. AB354. The sequence continues at coordinate 21,822 of NZ_JBMVFU010000033.1, forward strand.
GCGGGTGGTGTGGTGGTGCTGTGTGCCGGATGTCATCAGCCCCCCTGGTCCGCGTCGTCGTTCAGGAACCGAGCCGCGTAGTAGGTTTGTGAATCCTCGACCGCGACTTCCACGTTCGCCTGTTCACCGACCGCACTGCGCAGTGCGTCGGCAAACGAGAATTGAGAATTGTTGTACGAGCAGATGTCCCAGCCGACGACCCCACCATCTGCCGCCAGGATCTGGACAACTGTACTGATCATGGCATGAAAAGCCACCCCGTGTCGCGCAGTTGGGGTAACAAGGGTGAAACCTGCATAGTAAATCGCATCGCGCTCGGCGTGTTGCGGAAACCGTGTCGCAAAATACTCCGGACTGATCCACGGCACGGTGTCCAGATGCCGCGTCAGGGTGGTGAGTCCGATCGGTTCGCCGGCCGGTGTGCGGGCCACGATCTTGTCGACCCGGGTGTCGGTCATCTCCGCGCGGAACTCGTTGCGATGCAGCACCTGCCGGGCGATCGCGCGCGCTCGCAGCGGTCCGAAAGCCTGCTCGTAGAGGTCGTGGAAGAGGTCGATCTCGCCGTCCGCGATCGCCGTCTCGATGGTGATCTCGACGCCCGGCCACGACGCCCCGGTTCCGAGGGCATCGCTCACGGACGATCCCAGCCGCTGGCTCGGTAGGCGGCCAGCACCAGCGCACACGTGTCGCGCCCGTCGGCGCGCACCGCGACGGTGGCAGTGTGGATCGGGCCGAAGCGCCCTGGCCGTGCGGTGGTCATATCGGCGAGGCTGGCGTTGATGAGATCCTCGACCTGCCCGGTAGTTTCGGCGGCGTGTTCCACGAACAGGCCCGCGCCGGAGCCGTCCGCACACAGGGTCCAGCCGATCCCGGCGGCCGCGGTGGCGCCGGGCGATCGCGCGTGCCCGAGGGCGTAGACGCAGTAGAGACGATCGCCCCAGCCGATCCGCTGGCGTACCCGCGCCGTCCGCCGCACCTGCGCCCGGGGCGGGATCACCGAGGATAATCGGATCAGATTCGCCTCTCCCACACCGAGTTCGCACAGGGCCGCGTCGAAGGCGGCCACCTCGGTAGCGCCCGTTCCCGTCGCCGTGCCGATCTCGATGGTCAGCGTCGCAGGTCCCTCGCGATCGCGATCGCGGCGGCCGAGTGGGTCGAGCGAAGTATGAGTTGTGAGCATCGTGTTCGATCCTTCCCGGGCTCACCAGTGTTGCATTTTGCAGGGCGATGTTTCTCTAAATTCTTCCTTCGAAGAGTGGCAGATCGACCCGGCGCGCGCCGCGCGGGCGGCGGACTGGCCCCGGAGATGCACTGGGGCGCGCTACGATCCGGGCACATCGTGACCCGGTCGACCGCTGGTCTTTCCGACAGGAGATCCGTATGCAGCCGCTAGCTCAGCCACCGCACCGGTTCGATTCTGCGGCGGCGGTGCTGGGGTCGGATCAGCTCCGGCTCGATGCCGCGCCCGTCGATTACGCCTTGGTCGCCGTGTATTTCGTCTTCGTACTCGGAATCGGACTGATGGCCCGCGCACGGGTCTCCTCGAGTATCGATTTCTTCCTGTCGGGTCGTTCGCTGCCGGCGTGGGTCACCGGCCTGGCCTTCATCTCCGCGAATCTCGGTGCGGTCGAGATCATGGGCATGTCGGCCAACGGCGCCGAATACGGCATGCCGACCATGCATTACTTCTGGATCGGCGCGGTGCCGGCCATGCTGTTCCTCGGCGTGGTGATGATGCCGTTCTACTACGGCTCCAAGGTGCGCAGCGTCCCGGAATTCATGCGGCGCCGCTTCGGCACCGGTGCGCATCTGGTGAACGCGCTCAGTTTCGCGGTAGCCCAGGTGCTGATCGCCGGGGTGAACCTCTATCTGCTGGGTTCGATCGTCAACGTGCTGCTGGGCTGGCCGCTCTGGGTATCGGTGATCGTGGCGGCGCTGATCGTGTTGTCCTACATCACCCTCGGCGGTCTGTCGGCGGCGATCTACAACGAGGTGCTGCAGTTCTTCGTCATCGTCGCGGCGCTGCTGCCGCTCACCCTGGTCGGCCTGCATCGCATCGGTGGTGTGAGCGGATTGAAGGACCAGGTGACCGCCCGGCCCGACGGCTCCGAACAGTGGCATTCCTGGCCGGGCCACGAGCTCAGCGGTTTCTCGAACAACTTCCTGTCGGTGACGGGGATCGTGCTCGGACTCGGCTTCGTGCTGTCCTTCGGTTACTGGACAACGAATTTCGTCGAGGTGCAGCGCGCGCTGGCGACGCATTCGATCTCGGCCGCGCGGCGCACCCCGATCATCGGCGCCTATCCGAAGATGTTCATCCCGTTCATCGTCGTCATCCCCGGTATGGTCGCCGCGCTGCTGATCCCGCAGATCGCCGAGTTGAAGAACACCGGCCACGGTGACGCGACCTACAACCAGTCGCTGCTCTATCTGATGAAAGAGGTCCTGCCGAACGGACTTCTGGGCGTCGGCCTGGCGGGACTGCTGGCGGCGTTCATGGCCGGGATGGCGGCCAACATCTCCGCGTTCAACACCGTCTTCAGCTACGACCTGTGGCAGCAGTACGTGATCAAGGACAAGCCCGACGGTTACTACCTCACCGTCGGCCGCCTCGCCACCGTCGGCGCCACGGCCATCGCGATCGGCACCGCGTTCATCGCGGGCAGCTTCTCGAACATGATGGACTATCTGCAGACGCTGTTCTCGTTCTTCAACGCGCCGCTGTTCGCGACCTTCATCCTCGGCATGTTCTGGAAGCGGATGACCCCGACCGCCGGCTGGGTGGGTCTGGTGTTCGGAACGCTCAGCGCGGTGGTGGTTTTCATCCTGAACAAGGCCGAGGTGTTCCATCTGTCGGGGCAGGGCTCGAGTTTCGTCGCCGCCGGCGTGGCCTTCGTGGTCGATATGGTGCTCAGTATCGCGGTGAGTATGTGGACCGCGCCCAAACCCGACGCCGAACTGGTCGGGCTGGTGTATTCGGAGACGCCGAAGGCCCAGCTCAGCGATCCCGATGCCGCGACGCTGCCGTGGTATCAGCGACCGGTGCTGCTCGCCGGGATCGCGCTGGTCATCGTGATCGCGCTGAACATCTTCGTGGGATGAGGAAGTGACGCCATGCTTTTCGATATCCGCACCATCGTCGGCTCCCTGCTCGGGTGCTACGGCCTGATCCTCGTCGTCACCGCACTCGTCCACGACACCGCGGCCGATCGGGTGCGCACCGGCGGTTGGAACATCAACCTCTGGGCCGGGATCGGGATGCTCGTCGCGGCGGCGGCGTTCCTGCTGTGGGTGGTGCTACGCCCGGTCCGTCAGCTCACCGAAGGCGAACCGGAGCCGGCCGACACCGAGCCGCCCGCCGGCCCGTCGGAACCCTAGCGGCCCAACGCTATTCGCCCTCGCGCTCGAGTACGTCGGCCACATGCTCGGCGATGGCCATACTGGAGGTGGCCGCGGGGGAGGGCGCGTTGCGGACCGCGGTGATCGGGCCGAGGCGGTGGATGCGGAAATCGTCGACGAGGTCCCCGCCGGCGTCGACGGCCTGCGCCCGCACGCCCGACCCGGCCCGGAACACATCGTGGACGCCGATATCCGGGACATACCGTTGCGCCGCGCGCATATACGCTCGCGCCGACAGTGAGCCGTGCACTTCACGCACCCCGGTGCGCCAGTGCCGGCGCGCCATTCGCCAAGTCCCGGGCCAGGTCGAGAGGTCGCGCAGGTCCCGCGCGGAGACCGCGGACCTGCGATATCCCTCGCGGGCGAAGGCGAGCACCGCGTTCGGCCCCACCTCGACCTCGCCGTTCACCCGGCGGGTGAAGTGCACGCCGAGAAAGGGATACCGCGGATCGGGCACCGGATAGATCAGCCCGCGCACCAGCTCCTTCTTCTCCGGCCGGACCAGCATGTATTCGCCCCGGAACGGAACGATTCTGGGCCCCGGCCGGTCTCCGGCCAGTCCGGCCACGGTGTCGCTGTGCAGGCCCGCGCACACGATGAGCCGATCGACCACGATCGCCGCGGCGTCCGAGCCGATGCGGATGCCGTTCGAGGCGCGCGTGACGGCGGTGACCGGGAACGACAACCGGATCTCTCCGCCGGCGGCGGTGATCTCGTCGGCGAAGGCGGCGGCGATGCGGGGATAGTCGGTGATGGCGGTGTGCGGCGAATACAGCGCGGCCAGACCCGTCGCATGCGGTTCGATCTCGCGGATCTCGCCGGCATCGATGCGCCGCAGTCCCGGCACGGCGTTGCTGCCCGCTCGTTCGGCCAGCGCGTCCATCCGCACCACGTCGTCCGGGGTGACGGCGACGACCAGTTTGCCGACCTCGTCGTAGGGCAGCTGCTTCTCGGCGCAGTAGTCGCGCAGCAGCTGCCGCCCGCGGGCACAGAGGGTGGCCTTCAGAGAGCCCGGTTCGTAATAGATTCCGGCATGGACGACTCCGGAGTTGTGCCCGGTCTGATGGCCCGCGACCCGGTCCTCCTTGTCCACGACGACGACCCGGGTGCCGGGCCGGCGGCGGACGAGTTCCCGGCCGATCGCCAGTCCGATGATGCCGGCGCCGATGATGCCGACGGTCTGCTCCGGCACGCTCACTCCCACTCTCACCCGAGATCGGCCATTGCGCTCGTGGTCAATGTACGGGCGGTCTCCGGCGATCGCGTTTCCGGGGCCGATCGGGCGCCGCGGCGGTGTCGGCTACCGCCGAGACCGGTTTCGCGTGAACATCGTGGCCGCCGCGAGGACACCCAGTGCGCCGAGCACGATGCCGATACTGCCCAGCCATCGTGCCGTGGTGTCGGTTTCGTGTTCCTCGGCCGCGGCGGCGGCGTGGACGTCGCCGTGGTTGTGCGCCCCGCCCGCGTGTGCCGGCGCCAATGCCAGTGTCGGAGCGGGGAATTCGGGTTCGCTGTCCCCGGAGGAGGGTTGGTCCCATCGCACGACCCGGCCGTCGGCGTAGGTCTGGGTGGCGGGCAGGGTGACGGTGTCGGCATCCGGTAGTCCGTCGGCCAGTATGGAGAACTGTTCGAACTGCCCGGCCTCGATGCCGCTGCCGGTATCCGCCATCCAGGTGACGGCGACGACCCTGTGGTTGTCGTTGCGGGTGACCTTGGTCTTCCAGCCCGGCACGGGTTCGGTTTCGGCTTCGGTCAAGGCCGGAAGCTGCACGCTCAATTGGGTGGTGGCGCTACCGGTGGCCGATTCGTTGGGTACCCGGAAGGTCAGCACCGCCGAACCGCCGCGCGCCGCGTCCGGACCGGAGACGGTGACGTGAGCGAGAGCCGGGGCGGCCGCGAGGATTGTGGCCCCCGCGGCGGCGACACCGGCGCGTGCGGTGCGGCGGAACCAGGAATCGTTCATAACGCGGTCACTCCTTCGCGAAGGGAAAACGGAGACAACCTGTGCTGATCGTGTGCACGATATCCCGGAAGGGCTGCGCCGGCGCCGATCCCGGCGGATTGCGCTGGGCGCCTTCGCTGTTCCGCCGGCGGCCCCGCACCCGATACCCGGCAGATCACCGGATATCGGGATGCGGGTGCCGCGTCGTCTCGCTATCTCACTTCGCGGGGAACGGGGAGTTCACCGTGGTGAAGTACTGGGCCGCGGCCAGGACCGCGACCGGGGCGGTGACCAGCAGCTGACCCGCGAGGGTGCCCAGCGCGCCGATGGCCACGATGCCGCCGAGGCAGCCCACCACCGCGGCCGGTACGAACGGGCCGAACATGCCGACGATGGTGGCCGCCGCGATGGTCGCGCCCGCGATTCCGCCCAGGACGCAGCCGATTCCGGCGCCACCGATGCCACCCACCAGGGTGCCGATGGAAGCGCCGGCGCTGAGGGTGCTGGTCATCCGGCTCCACGCGGCCTGCTCCCGGTCGTACGGGGTCTTCCACGGCGCGCTGTCCTCGAACGGCATCGCGACCGGCTGGTAGGCCGCGTGCGCGAGGTCGAACTTCGGCGTGAGGGTCGCGGTGCGGTCGTGGATCCGCGCCTCGATCGGGAAGACGAAATCGTCGACCCGGAACGAGAGCTGCGTTCCGGCCAGGACCGTGCCGTCGGCCGCCTTGACGGTGAATACGCCGTCGTCGGCCGACAGCGATCCGGCATCGGTGGAGATGACGGTGCCGGTCGGCGTGGTGGTCGTCTGGAAGCCCACCGCGCCGGCGTCGGTGGGGGCGGCGCCGGCGGTGGCCGTGCTCAGGCCCAGGGCGGCGGCGACGAGGGCGGCGGTGGCGGCGATGTTCTTGATTCCCATGGTGATGAATCCCTTTGCGGTATCAGGTAAAAGAAAGTTGCTGTAGGTGTGCCGACTGCGCCGAATATGGGCATGATGCAGCCCCGGACGACCGCAAGCGGTACGTCCTGCGTATTGCGGCGCAATCGGTGATGCCGGCCGATCGCTGTCGGCGGCTGTTACGACCCGGCCGAGCGCGCGGTCCATCGCACGGGCGACGCGGTGGTGCTCGCGTGCGCGGGAATGATGGTGCGGCGCAACCGAATTACCTCGGCCGGTGTCGTAACCGAGTGCGATTCAGAACCTCAGACGACTGCTCCCCGGCGTCGTCCCGCGATCAGGCCGAGGATGACATCGACGATCAGGAACGCGAGCAGGCTCACGCCCAGCACCGGTGCGAACCAGCCGATCCCCACGGTGACCGCGATCAGTGGCACGCTGATCCACAGCGGCGCCCGCCGCAGCACACCGCGTGCCGGTACCCGCCCGAAGGTGAACGGGCCGTCCGCGCGGGTCGGCCGTCGTCGCCACCACATCAGATAGCCGCGTCCGATCACGGTGATCAGCGCGATCATCGTGGCCAGCAGCAGCAGTTGATTGCCGAGGCCGAACAGCATGCCCATATGCAGCGCGATGCCCCAGTTGGCGAGTTTGGCCATCAGCGGCCAGTCCGCGTAGCGCAGGATGTCGGTGACATCGCCGGTCCTACCGTCCACGGCGATCGCGTCCTGGGTGTAGACCCCGGGCAGGCGGCGCTCCTTGACGGTGAAGGCGGTGGTGTCCTTCGCCGGGACGGAGATCTCGACCGGACCGTCGATTCCGTGTCCGCGGGCCACCGCGAGGACCTTGTCCGCCTGGGCGGCGCGGTCGGCGGGAACGGGCATCGACATGGCGTGTCCGCCGGTGTGTTCGGCGTGTTCGCCACCGGCCGGCATCGACGGCATCGGTGCACCCGGCAGCGCCGTGTCGACGACCGGCGTGGTCCAGCTCAATTGCTGCCGCAGCGACGTGATGTGCTGCCCCGCGTGCAACGACCAGGTCAGGCCCGTGGCCGAGAGGAACAGCAGCGGCAGCAGAATCCACATGCCGACCGTGGCATGCGCACCGACGCTGCGCGGGCGACCGGCCTTCGACCGGTCCGGCCACAGCAGCCGCCGCAGCGAGCCACGGGAGCGGCGCAGCCACATCACCACACCGGCCAGCGCGATGATCCACATCCACGAGGCGGCCATCTCGCTGTAGAGCCGGCCCACATCGCCGAGATGCAGGTTGCGATGCAGCACATCGATCCAGGTGCGCATGGGTAGCGCACCCGTACTGCCGTACACGACGCTGTCGCCCACGGACGTCGCGGTCGCCGGGTCGACGAAGACGGCGCGGCGCTCGGATTCACCGAGGCTCGGATCGGTGAAGATCACGCGGGTGGTGTCGCCCGCGAGCTGCGCCGGGTCGACGGCGACCAGCGCGAGTCCCGGTTCGGCGGCCACACCCGCCCCGATCTGCTCCGACAGCGGCCGCGCCGGGCCACTCGAATCCACATGCAGCAGGTCGCGATTCACGATCGACTCGAGGCTGGGGGCGACCGCGTACAGCGCCCCGGTCACCGCCGCGATCAGGATGAACGGCGCGACGAAGACGCCGGCATAGAAGTGCAGCCGCATGGCCAGCGCCTGCACCGCTCGTGCGGTGCCGGACCCAGACGGTCGCGACCGATCGGCCGAACCGGGTGGTGACTGCTGCGCCGCCTCGGGCGGCGACTTCTCCGGCTGCGGCGGCTCGGTGCCGGCAGCCGGAATATCGGTGATGCTCACTGGTAGTGCTCCTGTTCGAGGGCACCCACATGGCTGTGCGCGAAAACCGCGTGGCTCGCAACTGTATCCGGGATCGGCGTGGTCTCGGGTTCCGCCGCACTGGGACTAAGGCGGCACCCGCTTCCGAGACAGCCGAATACGCGCCGGGACGACGCGGTTCGGATTCACCCGCAGAGTTTCGGTGCGGACGATACGCCGCCCGATCCCGCGGTCGAAGCACCCGAAATGCTGCGCCGGTTACCCGGAACGCACTGTCGGCGAGAAGGATTCGCGAATGTGGGTGATGAGATGTATCAGCAAGACGCAGCGAGCGGGGGTCCGCGAGTGCGGAAGGTCTCGGTGGGGAAGATTCGCAGGATCACCCGGTCACGGTGAACACTGCGCGGAAGAATCGGTTCGTCGACGGCCGGGAGGCTGACCGGGACGGGCAGCGCCCGCACGACGGCGGTGCCGATCCGGTAGGCGGCCTCGGCGCCGAGAATGACGACGGCGGCGCACACCGCGCCGACCAGGTGGGCGCCCAGCATGGCGGGCGTCCACAGCGGCATATCGTGCATCTGCGCCATATCGGCCGACATCACCAGATGGCCGATCAGCTGCCCGCCCCACAGGGCCGCGACGAGTCCGACGGCGGTGGTGCGCAGTGGCGCCAGCCCCGCGACGAGCGCGCCGACCACGGTGGAGGCGGCCACGAGCAGCATCAGGGTGCTGGACTGCACCGGCATCCCGCCCGCCGCCCATCCGTGCGCGGCGATCGACAGGGCGCCCGATACGGATCCGGCCGACGCGCCCCGCAACCGCGCCACCGCGGCCCGACGCGCACGCGTCGACACCTGGGCGCGGGCCGATGCGCGGCCGGACGGGGGAAACACGAGCTGAATGATAGCCGACCGCTTCGAAGCGAATTCACAGATACGTTCGACTCTTCCCGCGTGGACGCTCCGCGGAAACACGATCGGCCCGGGAGTCGAAACTCCCGGGCCGATCGGTGCCGGTGAACTCAGTCGCCGGTGACGTCCATTTCGGTCAGCGGCTTGCGCAGCAGCTTGCCGGTGGCGTTGCGAGGCAGCTCGTCGAGGAAGATCACCTCGCGCGGCACCTTGTAACGCGCGAGGTTCGCCTTCACGTAGTCCTTGATCTCCTGGGCGTCGCGCTTGGAGTCGGGACCCGGCACGACGAAGGCGCGCAGGCGCTTTCCGAATTCCTTGTCGTCGACACCGACGACCGCCGCCTCCTGCACGTCGGCGCGATCGGCGATGAGGTGCTCGACCTCCTGCGGGAAGACGTTCTCGCCGCCGGAGACGATCATGTCGTCGTCGCGGCCGTCGATGAACAGCAGTCCGTCCTCGTCGAAGTGCCCGACGTCGCCGCTGGACATCATGCCGTCGATGGTCTCCTTGGTGCGGCCGTCGGTGTAGGCCTTGAAGGAGTGCGCGTTCTCGATGAAGATCGTGCCGGTGACGTTCGGTTCGGTGATGCGCTTGCGGTTCTCGTCGAACAGCGCCAGCCGGATCCCGAGGGGCGGGCGTCCCGCGGTGCTCGGCGACTTGCGCAGATCCTCCGGACTCGCGACGGTGATCAGCGCGCATTCGGTGGAGCCGTACACGTTGTAGAGGACGTCACCGAAGTAGTCGAGGCTGCGCGTCACGACGTCCGGCGGGATCGCCGAGCCCGCGGCGAAAATCATCCGCAGCGAGGACATGTCGTACTTGGCGAGCGTCTCGGGCGGCAGGTCCAGCATGCGCTGCAGCATGGTCGGCACCACCACCAGCGACTCCGCCTTGTACTTGTCGATGTTGGCGAGCGTCTTCTCGGGATCGAACCGGCGCTGCTGAAAGATCATCCGGTTGCCGAGCGAGAGCCCGAGGGTGAACTGCGAGAGCCCGGTGGCGTGGAAGACCGGCGCCGCGACGACCATGGAACCGTTGCGCGGCAACGGAATTCGATCCAGGAACTGCGCGGAGATGAACGGGCTGACCTTGTCGCGCGGCGCGCCCTTCGGGGTGCCGGTCGTGCCGGAGGTCAGAATCACCATGCCGCCCGGCTTCGTCGGCGCGCTCACCGCATCGGGGGACTGGCCCTCGCGCAGCGAATCGACGGTCGGGATCGAAGGATCGACGCTGTCGGACTCGTCCACCCAGGTCAGGATGCGGGGGATCTCGTCGGGAATGGCGCTCATCAGGTCGAAGAACTCGCTGTCGTGCAGCACCAGTTTGACCTGCTCGCGCGTAGCGACATCGGCGAACTGCGGTTTCGCGAAGCCGGTGTTCATCAATACCGCCCGCACACCGAGTTTGCCGGTGGCGGCCAGGCTCAGCACCATGCCGCGGTGGTCGCGCGCCAGCAGCGCCACCACATCACCCTCGCGCAGACCGTGTGCCGCCAGGCCGCGAGCCAGCTGGTTGGACTGCTCGTTGACCTCGGCGAAGGTCAGCTCGCCCCGCTCGTCCAGCAGCGCCGCGGACTTCGGATTGGTCTTCGCGGCGTGCATGATCACGCCGGCGAAGGGTCCGAACCTGGTGACGTTGAGCGCCGAGCTGACCGCATGGTCCGGTCGCAGCGGGCTGAACAGCCCGCGTTTGCGCATGACGTTGACCCCCAGAGCCAGATCTCCGGCCTTTCGGAGGGCAGTGCTTGCTGACGGAAGGACAGCTGACATAGGTACAACCTTCCGCGGATTCCGCCAGGCAGGCGGGACCGCAACATCGAGATCCAGTGCCTGCCAACCCTAGCAAGCAGGGGCACGCGGGTGTGGTTCGCGTCTCTGTAACCGACGGTACCGTACAACTGGTCGGGTGATCGGTTATGTGATCTGGTATTCCACCAGTGTCCGGCGCAGCAGCTTGCCGGTGGCGTTGCGCGGCAGATCGTCGAGGAACACCACGTCACGAGGCACTTTGTAACGGGCCAGGGTGCCCTTGACGTAGGCCTTGATCTCGTCCGGATCCAGGGTCGCGCCGGGCTCGGGCACGACGAAGGCGCGCAGGCGTTTGCCGAATTCCACGTCGTCCACGCCGACCACCGCGGCGTCGAAGATGTCCGCCCGCTCCAGCAGCAGGTTCTCGACCTCCTGCGGGAAGACGTTCTCGCCGCCGGAGACGATCATGTCGTCGTCGCGGCCGTCGACGAACAGCAGCCCGTGCTCGTCGAAGTGGCCGACGTCGCCGGAGGACATGTAGCCGTCGATGATCTGCTTGTGCCGACCGTCGGTATATCCCCCGAAGGGTGCGCCGGACCGAATGAATATGCGCCCCTTGACATTCGCGCCGTGCACACGCTTGCCGTTCTCGTCGAACAACGCCACCTCGCAGGTGACGGGCGCGCGGCCGGCCGTACCCGGGGCGAGGGCCAGATCGGCCGGCTGGGCCACCGTCGCCACCGCGCATTCGGTGGAGCCGTAGAGGTTGTAGAGCACCGGGCCGAACGCCTCGGTGGCGCGCACGGTCAACTCCGGGGACAGCGCCGATCCCGCCAGCACGATGGATCGCAGTGAGGACAGGTCGTACCGCTCGCGCACGGCCGGATCGAGTTCGACCATCCGATGCAGCATCGTCGGCACCGCGACCAGCAGGTCGACCTCGTGTTCGGCGATCAGGGCCAGGGTCCGCTCGGCGTCGAAGCGGCGCATCATCACCGTCGTCGCGCCCAGCGCGGTGGCGATCAGCCAGGTGGCCTGGCCCGTGCTGTGGAAGATCGGCGAGACGATGAGCATCGTGCCCTGCGCCGGGAACGGGATCCGATCGGTGATCTGTGCCGAGGCGATCGGCGAAACCGCCTCCCGGGGAGCGCCTTTCGGCAGGCCGGTGGTGCCGCTGGTGAGGATCACGAAGCCGCCCGGCTTGGCCGGCAGCGGCAGCTCGGTCGGTGGATGGGCCGCGATCAATTCCTCGATCGTTATTGCGCCCGTGGGCAATTCGGCGCCGTCGTCGACCCAGGTGATCACCCGCGGCAGCTCCGGCGGCAGCGCGTCGAGCAGGCCGACGAATTCACTGTCGTGCAGCACCACCTTCACGTGCTCGCGCTCGCAGACCTGCGCGAACTGAGGTTTCGCGAAGCCGGTGTTCATCAGCGCCAGCCGTGCCCCGGCCTTCCCGGCGGCCGCCATCGCCAGCAGCAGTCCGCGATGATCGCGCGCGAGAATGCCGATCACCGTTCCGGGTTCGACGCCGAGCGATTGCAGGCCGCGGGCCAGCCGCGTGGAGTTGTCGTCGAGTTCGCGGAAGGTCATACTCCCGTGCTCGTCGACCAGCGCGGGCCGCTGCGGCCACATCCGCGCGGCATGCCGGACCATCGTCGCCTGCGGTCCGAGCCGGCGCCCCTCCTTCGCCGACAACACCGTCTCACCCAGATTGCGCGGGTCGATCAAACCGCGCTCCCGCAGCACATTCAGCGCCCGCACGGCCTCGGTCACCTCGACCGCCTTGCGCTGCACCCCCTGCAGAATCGACCCGATACCGACGCCCACGTCAACCACCTCCACACGACCCGATCGCGTGCTGGGGACGGTAGCAGCCGCAAGTGTGACTTGGTACACACTTCCGGTCAACAGCTTGGCCTCGATTGTGGGCCGTATGGCCATGGCGAGCGGGCACGCCTGTTGCCGAATCGTTCACCGCCGGCTCGGCGGATCGGTAGCCAGGGGTTCGCCGGAGGTGGTTATGTCGAGGATGTCCACGCGGTACCCGTTCGAGAGGAGTGGATATGCGTTCGGAAGAAGGTCGTATCGACGTTCCCGGCGGGCGCGTCTGGTATCGGTCGCTCGGCGAGAACGGAACTCCGCTCCTGTGCCTGCACGGGGGGCCGGGCTTTCCGCACGATTATCTGGAGGCGCTGGCGCAGATAGCCGGTGAGCGCCGGGTCGTCTTCTACGACCAGCTCGGCTGCGGCAATTCCGATCGGCCGAGCGATACCTCGCTGTGGACCGTGGACCGGTTCGTCGCGGAACTCGTGGCCGTGCGCGCGGCGCTGGGCTTGGAGCGCGTCCATCTGCTCGGCAATTCGTGGGGCGGGATGCTGGCCCTGCAGTACACGCTCGACCGGCAGCCGGCACTGGACAGTCTGGTGCTGGTCGGTGCTCCGGCAAGTATGCCGCGGTGGTCGAGGGACTGCGCGGAACTGCTCGAGGAGGAGCCGGACGAGGTGCGAGAGACGATCCGGCGGCACGAGGCGAGCGGGTTCACCGGGTGCCCCGAGTATCAGGCCGCGACGCTCGGCTTCTATCGCAAGCATGTGTGCCGGCTGCGGCCGTGGCCGGTCGGGCTCGAACGTGCGTACGCGGCAGCGGGTTACGAGGTTTACCACACCATGATCGGACCCAGCGAGTTCACCGTGACCGGCTCGTTGAAAGAGTGGGACGTCACCGAGCGGCTGGGGGAAATCGGCGTGCCCACCCTGTTGATCGGCGGCCGGCACGACGAATGCCGTCCGGCGCATCTCGAGGATATGCGCCGCCGCATCCCCGGCTCGCGAATGGTGACCGTCGAGGACGCCTCGCACCTGTGCTTCGCCGAGCAGTGGGACACGTTCCACGCCGAGCTGACCGGCTTCCTCGCCGAGGTGGAAGGCAGGCCGGCCCAGCCGACGGCGTGAATCGACCTCGGTCCTTCGCTCGGGGTGACCTCCAGCGCCTCGAACGGGACCTACGGCACGGGATCGGGAACCGTCAGCGCCCTACCGTCGAAGGTGTACACCGAGGAGCGGCAGTGCCGCAAGGGAGGATGACACCATGAACTGGCCGACCGCCGCAGTCCTGATCGCTCTCCTCTTCACGATCATGGTCATCGTGACGACCTACCTGACCGGCCGCTTCTCCAAGCGGTAACCGGCCGTCGGCCGGTCCGGTGTAGGGCCGATCGGTGAACCGGGTGCGAGTCGGACCCCCATCGGTTTTCCGTTGTCCCGCAACTTACTTCAGCTGCGCGCTGCTCAGCTCCAGCACCCGCCGGGCCACGATCAGCTGCTGAATCTGCTGCGTGCCTTCGATGTCGTCGTTGTCGCGAATCAGTGCGGTGAACCGGTCACCGACTTGTCTTGTGGGATATACCTTCTCGGCGGTGCCGTCGACGGCGTTACACACATGCAGCATCGCGGCCTCGATTTCGCCGCGGCCGAAGTCGTCGATCGCCAAGCGGATCGAATCACACCGTGGTGACACTGAGCTGGAAAGAAGGATCGCCGATACAGCACCTGGTGGTCCTGAGTGCTGCGCCGCATTGGGACGGCGGATCGTGGTTGTCGCTGTGTGCGGTGGTCTTTGTCGCCGGCTCTCGGGTTGACGCGAAAGCGATCGGATAACGTGGGTGGATGCGGAGCGTTGAGCGTCCTTCGCGGGTGATTTTCCTCAACGGCACGTCGTGCGCGGGAAAGACCACGTTGGCGCGGGCCATCCAGGATGAGAGTGACGTCCCGTTCGTCTACTGGGGGATCGACACCTTGTTCAGTCTGGTGCCGCCGAACTGGGGTGGTGGGCGCGACGGCCGGCTCAGTCGCGACGGTTTCTGGTACGACCGGACTGGCCAGGATGCAGACGGTCATTCGGTGCTGGTCGTCCGTTACGGCCAGGTCGGGTACCGCATGCTGCGGTCGGGGTGTGCTGCGGCTGCTGAATTCGCTCGGGGTGGTGATCATCTGGTCATAGACGAGATGTTGCTTTCCCCGGATCTGCTGCCGATATGGCTGGATGAATTGGCCGGCCTGGATGTTCAACTGGTCGGTGTCACCTGTCCGCTCGCTGTCGCCGAGCAGCGGGAACTGGTTCGTGGCAAAACGATCGGGTTGGCGCGAGGCCATCTGGCCACAGTGCACGATCACGGTTTCCCCTACGACATGATTGTCGACACGACTACTGCGACGCCCGCCGAACTGGCCCGAGTTGTACTGCATCGAGAGCAGACTGCCGGCCAGTGACGTTGTTTGGCCTTGGTGGTGGTCGGTATGCGTACATGGGTGGGCGAATGCCCATCACGTAGTGACGCGTAGCGCCCTCGAGGCTGGAGGGGCGCGGAAACACAACTGGTCTTTTGACCAGCGATAATGTCGATTTTTGTTTGCTTTTTGTGTTTCGTTGCTACCAGGGGGTGGTAGCCATCGATCGGGTCGGGAATCAGAAAGAATCCATTTGAAGGAGATGAGGACGATGGGTTCATTCGGACTCGATACCAGTGTCGCCTTTACTGCCGCTCTGCGGTGGATTGAGCTGATGTTCGGAATCGACCTCGGCGTCCACTGACGGCGGCGTGTGACAGGTTGCTGACCGCCGGTAGCTCACTACCGGCGGTCAGTCCTTTGCCGGGCCGGTTTCCTGGCTTATGGGGTGGATGCGGCCTGGAAAGACTGGTATCCGAGCGATGACGGCCTAGCGGCGGCCTGAGAGGGAATCTTGATCGGAGCAGCGTGTCCAGGAACGAAAGAACCGGTGCGAGTGATGAAGCGAACCCGCACCGGTTTCCGTTGTCCCGCAACCTACTTCAGCTGCGCGCTGCTCAGCTCGAGCACCCGGCGGGCCACGATCAGCTGCTGAATCTGCTGCGTGCCTTCGAAGATGTCCAGAATCTTCGAGTCACGGCTCCACTTCTCCAGCAGGGTGCGCTGGGAGTAGCCCACCGCGCCGGCCAGTTCGACGGCCTTCAGGGTCACGTCGGTGCCCATGCGCCCGGCCTTGGCCTTGGACATGGAGGCTTCGAGGGAGTTGGGCTTCTTGTTGTCGGCCATCCACGCCGCGCGCAGGGCGAGCAGGTAGGCGGCCTCCCAATCCGATTCCATGCGAAGGAATTCCGCGGCGGCGGCGGACTGGTTGTTGGCGGGGATGTCGTAGGAGATCTCCACGCCGGACTCCTCGAGGATCTTGCGCAGTTCCTCGAGTGCGGCGCGGCCGACGCCGATGGCCATCGCGGCCACCAGCGGGCGGGTGTTGTCGAAGGTCTGCATGACCCCGGCAAAACCCTTCTCCACGTTGACTTCCGGGCTGCCGAGGATGTTGTCGGCCGGAATGCGGCAGTCCTCGAGGCGCAGTTCGGCGGTGTCGGAGGCCTTGATGCCGAGCTTGTGCTCGAGGCGAGCGACGGTGAGGCCCTTGGCATCTCGCGGCACCACGAACGACTTGATCGCCGCGCGGCCCTTGGACTTGTCCACCGAGGCCCACACCACGATGTGGGTGGCGCGCGAGCCGGCGGTCACGAAGATCTTGGTGCCGTTGAGGACCCACTCGTCACCGTCGAGCACCGCGGTGGTCGACACGGCCGCGGAGTCCGATCCGAAGGACGGTTCGGTGATGGCCATCGCCGCCCACACCTTGCCGAAGCGCTCCAGCTGCTCGTCGGTGGCGACCGCCGCGATCGCGGCGTTGCCCAGTCCCTGGTAGGGGATCGACAGCATCAAACCGACGTCGCCCCAGCAGGTTTCGAGCGCATTCAGCAGAGCCGACATGTTGCCGCCGTTGCTGTTGCCGAGCAGTTCGGTGGAGTGGCTGTCGGCGGCCTCCTCGCCGGACTTGGCCTTGCGGCCGCCGGTGGCGCCGGAGATGTCCTGGGTGCCGGAGTCGGCCAGGCCCTCCACCATGGCTGCCATGGTGTCGAGCTCCACCGGGTATTCGTGCTCGCCCAGGTCGTACTTGCGCGAGATGGGGCGGAAGATCTCGGCGGCGACCTGGTGGGCCTGGTTGGCGCTGGCCCGCAGCTTCTTGGGAAGTTCGAGATTGATCATCGGAATGTCTCCATCAATACGGTTCAGGGGGTCGAGGAGACCCGGATCAGATCAGGACGACACCTTCGGCGACGCCGATCGCCCGCAGATCGCGGTACCAGCGCTCGACCGGGTGTTCCTTGGTGTAGCCGTGGCCGCCGAGCAGCTGCACGCCGTCCAGGCCGATCTGCATGCCCTTGTCGGTGGCGAACTTGCGGGCCAGCGCCGCCTCCCGGGAGAAGGACAGCCCCTGCTCCGCGCGTGACGCACCCCGCAGAGTCACGAGCCGCAGGCCGTCGAGTTCGATGGCGATATTGGCGACCATGAACGCCACCGCCTGCCGGTGCGCGATCGGCTCGCCGAACGCCTCGCGCTCCTTCACATACGGCTTGACGTAGTCCAGTACGGCCTGGCCGGTGCCGACCGCGAGCGACGCCCAGCCCAGGCGGGCCAGTCGCACCGCGTCGGCGTATTCCTCGGCGCGCCGGGCGGCGTCGCCATCACCCAGGATGGCCTCGGCCGGAACCGCGACGTTGTCCAGGATCAGCCGGCCCAGACCGGCGGCGCGCAGGCCCATACTCGGATCGGCCTCGATCACCACACCCGGCGTATCCGATTCGACGATGAAAAGCGCGGGGCGGCCGTCGATTTCGGCGCCCACGATGAACAGCTCGGCGTCGGCGGCGGCCGGAACCAGGCTCTTGACGCCGTTGATCCGGTAGCCGCTGGGGGAGCGGGTGGCCTTGGTCTGCAGCGCGAACGGGTCGAACAGTGCCCGCGGCTCGCTGATCACGACCGAGGCCTGCGGCACGTTCTCACCCGTGAAGGCGCCCAGGTAGGTCTGCTGCTGTGCGTCCGAACCCCACTGCGACAGCGCGACGGCCACACCCGACGGGGCCAGAATCGGCAGCGCCAGGCCCATATCTCCGTGCGCGAGCGCCTCCGCGACCAGCGAGTTGGTGACCGCGCCGCGCTCGGTGGCCGCACCCTCGAGCTCCTCGGGCACGTTGATCAGCGTGATGCCCAGTTCGGCGGCGCGCTCGAGCAGATCCTTGGGCGCCTGGGCCGCGCCGTCGGCCTCGTAGGCCGCCGGGCGCAGGATCTCCGCGGCGAATTCGCGCACCGTCTCGACGATCATCTGCTGCTCGTCGGTGGGGGTGAGGTCGAAGTAGTCCTTACTGCGGGACTCGTTGGCAGGCAAGCGCTTCGGTTTACCGCCACCGGATACCTTGCCGAATGCGCGGGTGGCTGCGCCGAGCGTGCGGAAGCCGGTCTTGGTGCCCTCGTAGGTCAGCCGTTCGATGGGCTTGCGCAGGTTGTACTTCTCGGCCAGTTCGGAACCGGTAATGGTCGTCATGACCCGCATGGCCGCGCCCATCCAGTCACGCTTGACCGGGTTGAGGCCGACGGCGGAATCCGGACGTCGCTCCGTTGCGGTGTCTCGAGTGCTCATAGTCACCAGTCTTCTCGGGTATGGGTTTCGGGTGATCGGTCCCAGGATCTTACTTGCGAGTAAGTCTATCTTACTCCGGAGTAAGTAGGCAGTCGAGTGCCGATCGGTCTGTATCGATTCTCATACCCCGGCGATGTCGCGACGATCGAAAATCGGCAGCGAAGCGACCACGAAGACAGCCGCGGCCACCACGAGCCACAGATAGCCCGGCCGCAGGCCCGCGCCCATGGGGCCGTCGGACAGCGCCTGTTCGAACGGCGACCACCGGCCCCATGGGCGCACCGCGTCGACGATCTTCGACGCCGCGTACAGCACATAGGCGGCCACCGCGGCCACGCTCGCGACCGCGACCGCGACCAGGCGGCGACCGGAAGCGGCGCCGACCGCCAAGGCCAGCCCGCCGAACGGCGCGGCCAGCGCGATCATGGCGATCGATCCCGTCGCCGCGGCCCCGACGCCGATATGCATCCCGAATATCGCCGAGAACACGACAACGGAGGTGAACAGCACGGTGCCGAGCACCACCAGGCCGGTGAGCAGCACCGCGACCTGTTCCTGTACGAGCCGCACCGGCGTCACCCGCGTCACCATCAACACCTCGAGGGTCCCGGACTCCTCCTCCCCGGCGATCGCGCGGGCGCCCCGCGAGACCGAGAAGACCAGGAACAGGATGGGCAGCATGATGCTGTAGAGCTCGGTGTTGAGAAAGCCTGTGCCGGTGAGGAAGTCCTCGATCCCGAGCAGCTTCCGCAATGCCGGCGGGTAGTTGTCGACCATCTGCCGCAGCCCAGGGATGTTCGATATCGACGGCCACAGCGCCGATTCCAGCAGTACCAGCGCGACGATCCCGAGGCTCCAGCCGATCAGCCCGCGCCGTTGGTCACGCAGGCATTTGACGAACACCGTGCTGAACATCAGCTGTCCTGTCCGTAGTAGGTGAGGAAGACCTCTTCGAGATCGGGTTCGTGGCTGATCACGTCGATCACCCCGTAGGGTGCGACGAACTTCAGGAGTTCGGCCGTCGAGCCGTCCACCTCGACGTGCAGCACCGGACCGGCGCCGCTCACCGATCGCACCCCGCCGACGGCGGCCAGCAGCTGCGGTTCCGGAGGTGTGGAGGCGAAGGTGAGGTCGAGCCGCCGCAGCGATTGCGCCGCCAGTGCCGCGACCGACCGGACTTCGACCAACCGGCCCCGCCGCAGAATCGCCACCGTGTCGGCGACCGCCTGCACCTCCGACAGCACGTGCGAGGACAGGAATACGGTGCGCCCGGCGTCGCGGGCCTCTCGCAACAGAGTCAGGAATTCCCGCTGGACCAGCGGATCCAGCCCCTGGGTCGGTTCGTCGAGGACGAGTACGTCCGGTTCGCCCATGAATGCCTGCACCAACCCGACCTTCTGCCGATTGCCGTGCGACATCGCCGAGATTCGAGCCGATGTGTCCAGGTTCAGGCGTTCGGCCAATTCGCGCGGAACCGCCGGATCGACGTCGCCGCGTAGCCGGGCCAAATAGGTCAAATACCGCTCGGCGGTGAGATCCGGATAGGCGACGAACTGGCCGGGGAGATAGCCGATATGGCGCTGGGCGGCCGATCGGTCACGTCCGACGTCCGCGCCCGCGACCGTCACCGAACCGCGGCTCGGCCGCATCAGGCCGACGAGTATCCGGACGGTCGTCGTCTTACCGGCCCCGTTGGGTCCCAGGTATCCGAAGATCACTCCGGGCGGAACCTCGAGGTCCAGGTCGAGCAGTGCCGGCGCGTGACCGTAGAACTTGGTCAGGCCGCGCATCGCGAGCATCGGTGGCATGGTCCCAGACTGCGCGGCCGGGGCCGGACAGAGCAGAGCCCTGCGAACCCGTGGGGGACGGACTTATGTCACCCGCGCAGCGCCTC
The DNA here is from genome assembly GCF_049538315.1 of Nocardia sp. AB354. NCBI lineage: Bacteria > Bacillati > Actinomycetota > Actinomycetes > Mycobacteriales > Nocardiaceae > Nocardia > Nocardia sp. AB354. The sequence continues at coordinate 41,895 of NZ_JBMVFU010000033.1, forward strand.
GAGTACGGAGTCGTGCAGCAGTCCGTTGGTGGCGACCGCGCTGCCGTGATGCGGTCCGGGGGTTCCGTCCAGGGCGGTGAAGCGGCCGCCGGCCTCGCGCACGAGCACGTCGAGCGGCGCGAGGTCCCACAGCGAGACCTCCGGTTCGGTGGCGATGTCGACCGCGCCCTCGGCGAGCAGGCAGTAGCCGAAGAAGTCGCCGTAGCCGCGGGTGCGCCACACCTGATCGGTCAGGTCGATCAACTGCTCACGCAGGCCCAGGTCTCGCCAGCCGGACAGGCTGGAGATCGCGAGACTGGCCGAATTCAGCCCGCCGACCTCGGAGACCGTGATCGGCTTCGGCTCCCCGTCCTCGAAACGGGTCCACGCGCCGGAACCCGTTGCGGCCCACCAGCGTCGGCTCAACGCGGGCGCGCTGACGACGCCGACGACCGGAACGCCGTCCTGCAACAGCGCGATCAGACTGGCCCACACCGGAACTCCGCGCACGAAGTTCTTGGTGCCGTCGATCGGATCGATCACCCACTGCCGTCCGATGAACTCGGCCTCACCGCCGAACTCCTCACCGAGCACGGCGTCGTGCGGACGCCGCTCGATGAGAATGTCGCGCAGCGACCGCTCCACCGCCAGATCCGCGTCCGAGACCGGGGTCAGATCCGGTTTGCTGTTCACCTTCAGGTCGAGGGCGCCGAAACGATCACGGGTGATCGCATCGGCCGCATCGGCCAACAGCAGGGCAAGGTCGAGATCGCCGGCATGATCGGTCACACGGCCACCGTAATGGGCGCAGCCGATCGGAGCCATTCGCGGTCTCGCCGGGGCCACGCGCTACTGCTGCGGATTCCAGACCGCGGGCCAGTCCTTACCGCGGAAGGCCGCATCGATGCCGCCGTCGCAGAAGATCACCGAGCCCACGAAGAAACCGGCCTTGTCCGACAGCAGGAAGGCCGCGAGGTCGGCGATCTCCTCCGGGCGACCGGGCCGCCCGATCGGGGTCATGGCGAGGAACTGCTTCATGCCCTCCCCGGTGAGCGCGTCCTTGCTGCCCTCCTGGGTCATCGGGGTGTCGATGATGCCGGGCGCGATGGCGTTGAGGCGGATGCCGTCGGCGATGTACTCCGCCGATTTCGTCCGCGCGTACCAGGCCAGGGCCGCTTTCGTCGCCGGGTAGGCCTGGATCGCGCCCAGGTCGCCGAACGATTCGGCGATGCCGCGGGCACGTTCCTCGTCGCCGGCCAGGCAGGCCTCGGCCAGTTCCACCGGCCAGAGTGGTTGTGTCGTCGTGGAATTCGACGACACCAGCACCACCGAGGCGTTGCCGGACTCGCGCAGCAGCGGCCGCAGCCCCTCGAGCAGCGCGACCGCGCCGAAGTAGTTCACCGACACCACGAGCCCACCGGGCCGCCCGGTCGCGGCGGCGACACCGGCGAAGGGCAGGAATCCGTCCAGCCGGCCCGCACTGATCCCGGAGACCTCGGCGACCGCGTGCGCGCGTCCCTCGGCCGTGCCCAGATCGGCGGTCACCTCGGCGTCGCGCAGATCGACCCCGATGACCCGGTGCCCTTCCTTCTCCAGGTGGGCGGCGACGGCCGCCCCGATCCCCGACGCGCTCCCGGTTACGGCGATGGTCCCCATCGACCCTCCTGTTTCGGCTGGATGAAACCACGAATCAGATATTCGAATCGAGGCTAGTTGCGGGCTGCCGACGTGTGCAGGGTCGTTCCACTGAGCGGACCTGGCCGGGCGTCTGTGACCGGCCGGGCCACCGCGAGCCGTTGTTCACGCCGCGACCCGCGCCGCGGCCAAAGCGCTCGCCCACCAATGCAATTGGTCGAGCATCCCCGCTGCCGCCGCCTCGGATTCGCCCGGTGCGGTCCACCGTCCCTCGGCGTCGAACTGCTGGTAGTACCGGGGGAAGGACACGTAGTCGCGGATCGTGTGCGCGTTCAGCTCGGCGAACACCTGGCGCAGGTGGGCGATGGCGTTCAGCCCGCCGCTCGCCCCGCTGTAGCCCACGAAGCCGATCGCCTTGCGGTCCCATTGCGTGTAGTGCCAGTCGATCGCCGTCTTGATCGAGGCCGGGTAACTGCTGTTGATGTCGGGCGTGACGATGACGATCGCATCCGCGGCGTCCAGACGCCGGGTCAGATCGACTATGCCGGCGGGACGCGGCGGATTCGGTTCCATTCGCGGGGGAACCGCCGGCAGTGCGACGGGCAGATCGGCCCCGGCGAGATCGATGAGGTCGACCTCGAATCCGTCGTGCCGCCGGGCCTGTTCGGCGAACCACTCACCGACCACCGGCCCGAAGCGGCCCTCCCGGACGCTGGCGATGACAACTGCGAGCCGCATTGTGCTGCTGGACATTTCGGATCTCCTTCGGAAAGCGTCGTTCGCTGTCGTCGACTCTGCCGTCCGGGCGTGAGGCCAGGGAGCCCGCTGCGAGGGTGGTAGTGAGAGGGATACCCTCGGCGCGCCCCGCGCTGTTAGCGTCGATCTGTGAGCGATAACGAGCTGGGGCTTTTCCTGCGTACTCGGCGTGCGGCGGTCACCCCCGCCGAGGTCGGGCTTCCGGCCGGGCCCCGCCGCCGCACCCCGGGGCTGCGCCGCGCCGAACTCGCGACACTCGCCGGAGTCAGCGTCGAATATCTGATCCGGTTGGAGCAGGGCCGCGACCGGCATCCGTCGGCGAGCGTGCTGTCCGCATTGGCCGATGCCCTTCGATTGAGCCCGAGTGAGCGCGTCCAGCTGCATCGGCTGGTCAAATCCGCCGATCCCGGATTCAGCTGTACGGGCGGCGCGCTGCCCAATCGCCTGGTCCGGCCCGCGGTGCAGACCATTCTCGACCGTCTCGCACCGGCGCCCGCGGCCGTCTTCAACCGCCTCGGTGAGGTTTTGAGCTGCACCGATGGCTATCGCACGCTGGTCGGCGGCACCGGCCTGCTCGATCACGGCCTGCCCGCGGGCTACCCGCGCTGGCTGTTCACCGATCCGCGTGCCCGCATCGTCTACCCGGAGTGGGACCGTCGTGCCGATCTCGCGGTAGCCAACCTGAAGGCCGGCCCCTTTCGCTCGGATCCGACCATCGCCGCGCTCGCCGACGAGCTGACACTGCTGGCGGGTGCGGAATTCACCCGTCGTGTCGCCGACATCGCCGGGCTGCCGGATACCAGCGGTATCAGCCGGATGGACCATCCCGAGGCGGGTCCGCTGCGGCTGGCCTACGAACGGCTGGACCTGTCCGCCGACGACGACCAGTACATCCAGGTCCAGCTGCCTGCCGACGACGCGACGGCCGCGGCCCTCGATGCGCTGCTGGGCCGCCGCCCGGGTGGATTGCGCGCGGTATCGGGCTGAGCCGGCCGCCCGCCGCATCGCCCGGGCTGCCGGCGACTCGCCGCATTTCACCGCCACCTGCGCGAGCGGTAGATTGGACAACCGTGCATCCTGACGTTTCCGCTGATCTCGCCGAACTCGACACCACGTTGAAGACTGTCGAGTCGGTACTCGACGTCGACGAGCTGCGCCGTCGCATCGACGAGCTCGAACATCAGGCCGCCGACCCGGAGCTGTGGAACAACCAGGAACACGCCCAGCAGGTGACCAGCGAGCTGTCGCACGCCCAGGGTGAGCTGCGCCGCGTCACCGAACTGCGGCAGCGGCTCGACGATCTGCCGGTGCTCTACGAACTCGCCGAAGAGGAAGAGGGCGAGGCCCGCACGTCCGCCCTCGCCGATGCCGACGCCGAACGGGCCGCGCTGCACGCCGACGTCGAGGCGATGGAGGTGCGCACGCTGCTCTCGGGCGAGTACGACAAGCGCGAGGCGCTGGTCAACATCCGCTCGGGCGCCGGTGGTGTGGACGCCGCCGACTGGGCGCAGATGCTGATGCGCATGTATGTGCGCTGGGCCGAGCGCCACAAGTATCCGGTCGAGATCTACGACACCTCCTACGCCGAGGAGGCGGGCATCAAGAGCGCCACCTTCGCGGTGAAGGTGCCCTACGCCTACGGCACCCTCTCGGTGGAGATGGGGACCCATCGCCTGGTGCGGATCAGCCCTTTCGACAACCAGGGCCGTCGCCAGACCTCCTTCGCCGAGGTCGAGGTGCTGCCCGTGGTCGAGGGCACCGACCATATCGAGGTTCCGGAGTCGGAGATCCGCGTCGACGTGTATCGCTCCTCGGGCCCGGGTGGCCAGAGCGTCAACACCACCGATTCGGCGGTGCGGATCACCCACCTCCCGACCGGCATCGTGGTGACCTGCCAGAACGAGAAGTCGCAGCTGCAGAACAAGATTTCGGCCATGCGCGTGCTGCAGGCCAAGCTGCTGGAGCGCAAACGGCAGGAGGAGCGCGCCGAGATGGACGCGCTCAAGACCACCGAGGGCGCCTCCTGGGGTAATCAGATGCGCTCGTACGTGCTGCACCCGTACCAGATGGTCAAGGACCTGCGCACCAACTTCGAGGTGAACAATCCGTCCTCGGTTCTCGACGGTGATATCGACGGTTTCATCGAAGAGGGAATCCGCTGGCGGATGCGCCAGGACGCGTGAAACCCGCCTATCACGGCACAATCACGGCATATCGGTCGGTCGCCGGTCGTAGTAACCTGTCTGGCGTGTGTTCGGGCGGCAGATCGGCTTGTGTCGGTGCACGGTTGATACCGGAAAGGATGCGCCGATGACGACGACTCTCGCCACCGGATCCGGTGCGGAATTCACGTCGTGGCTGCGCGGCAGCGGGCTCGAGATCGTGCTGCTGATCGTGGGCGCGATGCTGTTCAGCCGCTTCGCCACCTTCGTGCGTGACCGCATCACCCGCCGCATCGACGCCGGTTTCCAGAGCAGCGATTCGCTGGTGCGCACCGAGGCCGCCAAACATCGCCATGCGCTGGCCCAGGTCATCACCTGGGTGGTGCTGTCCATCGTCTACTTCCTGGTGTCGCTGGAAGTGTTGCAGCGCTTGGGCTTTCAGCTCGGCGGTCTGGTCGCTCCGGCCGCGGTGCTGGGTGCCGCGCTCGGTTTCGGCGCCCAGCGCATCGTGCAGGACCTGCTCGCCGGATTCTTCCTGATCACCGAGCGGCAGTACGGATTCGGTGATGTGGTGCGCATCGCGGTCACCGGGCAATCCGAGCCGGCCGAAGGTACCGTGGAGGACGTCACGCTGCGGATCACCACATTGCGCAATCCGGATGGGGAGGTCATCACGGTGCCCAACGGGCAGATCGTGAAAGTGACCAATCTGTCGAAGGATTGGGCCCGCGCGGCGATCGATGTGCCGGTGCCCGCCACCGCCGATATCACCAAGGTCAACGAGATCCTGCACGAAGTGGGCGCCAAAGCATTTCAGGATCGCCGCCTGAAATCGCTACTGCTGGACGAACCTACGGTGATGGGACTGGAAGATCTCACCGTCGACCAGATGAACATTCGGATGGTGGCCCGCACACTGCCGGGTAAACAATTCGACGTCGGACGCGAGCTGCGAGTGCGTGTCGCCGCGGCGCTGCGTCGGGAGGGTTTGAGTGAAACCGCGTAAATCGACCGCGATCTTGGTCAGTGTCTGGGTCGCGACGCTCGTGCTGTATCTGTTCGTGAAACCGGCCACGCCGGACCATTCCGGTTTTCCCAACATCGCGAATACCGTTTCCGGTTCCGCGCTGACGACCGCGCCGGCCCGCTGACCTCTCTGTGACAAGTCGCATGCTCCGGAGTGGGCCGGGGTGCGCCATGACTTCGCTGGCTACACTGGCACCTCGTGATCACCCTGCGGAACGTCACCAAGTCATATAAAACCTCGACGCGACCCGCGCTGGACAATGTTTCGGTCGAGGTCGACAAGGGCGAGTTCGTCTTCATTATCGGACCGTCCGGGTCGGGTAAATCGACGTTCATGCAACTGTTGCTGAAGGAGGTCAAGCCGACCACCGGCGAAGTGCATGTCGCGGATTTCCGGGTCGACCGGTTGCCGGGACGACGGGTGCCCAAGTTGCGCCAGCGCCTCGGCTGCGTCTTCCAGGATTTCCGGTTGTTGCAGCAGAAGACGGTCGAACAAAACGTGGCGTTCGCGCTCGAGGTGATCGGCAAGAATCGCAAATTCATCAATCGGGCGGTGCCGGAGGCGCTGGACCTGGTGGGTTTGTCCGGTAAGGCGGATCGCCTGCCGACCGAGCTGTCCGGCGGTGAACAGCAGCGGGTCGCGATCGCCCGCGCGTTCGTGAACCGGCCGCTGGTACTGCTCGCCGACGAACCCACCGGCAACCTGGACCCCGACACCAGTCAGGACATCATGATGTTGCTGGAACGCATCAACCGCACGGGCACCACGGTGCTGATGGCCACCCACGACAATCACATCGTCGACGCCATGCGCCGGCGCGTGGTCGAACTCGATCGCGGCCGCCTGGTCCGCGACGAGGCCACCGGCGTGTACGGGGTGGGCCGGTAATGCGCGCGAGCTTCCTCTTCGGTGAGGTCTTCAACGGCCTACGCCGCAACGTCACCATGACCATCGCGATGATCCTCACCACCGCTGTCTCGCTCACCATGCTCGGCGGCGGCATGCTGGCCGTCCGGATGGCCGACAAGACCGAGCAGTACTTCCTGGACCGGCTCGAGGTGCGGCTGTACCTGACCGAGGACGTCTCGGCCAACGATCCGGACTGTTCGCAGGACCCGTGCAAGGCGCTGATGTCGGCGCTGAAGTCCGAGCCCGGCGTGGAATCGGTGCAGTTCCTCAATCGCGAGGAGGCGGTCCGGGAGGCGAAGGAGAAGACCTTCAAGGATCAGCCGGAGCTGGCCAAATACGTCAGCGAGTCACCCCTGCCGGCCTCGCTGCGCGTCAAGATGACCGACGCCTCGCAGTACCCGCGCATCTTCAAGGACTTCCAGGGCAAACCCGGGGTCGGATTCGTGCGCAACGACAAGGACATCGTCGACCGGCTGGTGAGCCTGTTCGACGGCCTGCGCAACGCGGCCTTCGGCCTGGCGGTACTGCAGGCCCTGGCCGCCCTGCTGCTGATCGCGAATATGGTGCAGATCGCGGCGTTCACGCGCCGTGAGGAGGTCGGCATCATGCGGCTGGTCGGTGCGACGCGCTGGTACACCCAGCTGCCGTTCCTGCTCGAGGCGGTGGTCGCCGCGCTGGCCGGGTCGGTGCTGGCGGTGATCGGACTGATGATCGCGCGGCCGCTGGTCATCGACCGTGCCCTCGGCGACCTGTTCGCGTCGAAGGTCTTCCCGCGCATCACCGGCGACGACATCGCGGTGGTGGCGCTGACCGTGGTGCCGGTCGGCATCGTGTTCGCCGCGCTGACTGCCTACGGCACACTGCGCTACTACGTGCGCGAATAGGGTCGTTCCGGGTTCCAGCCGGAGCAGAGCAGCAACGCGAGAATCGCGCTGGCGTCGTTCGGTGTTGCCGGTCGCATCGGGGCGGAGTCGGTCACGTCGGCGGAGACTATCAATCGGTGGTGGTTCGCGGGATCGACAGCAACGGGTGCGGCTGTGGATTGGGGGTTCGGATCGTCGGTGGGGGTCCGTAGGATGGCTGGCGTGAATTCCCCGGAGACGCTCGAGACGGCCGATGCTTCGTCGCGCACTGTGGAAACCGATGCGGCGCAACAGATTCTGCAGCGTGTATTCGGGTACGACAGTTTCCGGGGATTACAGCGCGAGATCGTCGATCAGGTCGTCTCCGGGGGCGATGCGCTCGTTCTGATGCCTACCGGCGGCGGCAAGTCGCTGTGTTATCAGATCCCGGCGCTGGTGCGGCCGGGGGTGGGTGTGGTCATCTCGCCGCTGATCGCGCTGATGCAGGATCAGGTCGACGCGCTGACCGCGCTCGGGGTGCGGGCCGGATTTCTCAACTCCACCCAATACCCGGACGAGCGGCGCACGGTCGAGGCGCAGTTCGTCGCCGGGGACCTGGATGTGTTGTATCTGGCGCCGGAGCGGTTGAAGCTCGAATCGACCGCGGAATTACTCGATCGCGGCAAGGTGTCCGTGTTCGCCATCGACGAGGCACACTGTGTCTCACAGTGGGGCCACGACTTCCGGCCCGACTATCTGGCGTTGTCGGTACTGCACGAACGCTGGCCCGACGTGCCGCGGATCGCCTTGACCGCCACCGCCACCGAGGCCACACGCCGCGAGATCGCCGAGCGGCTCGACCTCACCAGGGCCAAGCATTTCGTCGCGGGTTTCGACCGGCCCAATATCCAGTACCGGATCGAACCGAAGAATCGCGCCGATCAGCAACTGCTGTCCTTCATCCGCACCGAACATCCGGGGGAGGCGGGCATCGTCTACTGCCTGTCTCGCAATTCGGTCGAGCGGACCGCGGAATTCCTGTCCCGCAACGGAATCGAGGCGGTGCCCTATCATGCCGGTCTGGACGCGCGTACCCGCGCCACCAACCAGGCCAGGTTCCTGCGCGAGGACGGGCTGATCGTCGTCGCGACCATCGCCTTCGGGATGGGCATCGACAAACCCGATGTGCGGTTCGTGGCACATCTGGATCTGCCCAAGTCGGTGGAGGGCTACTACCAGGAGACCGGTCGCGCCGGCCGCGACGGCCTGCCGTCCACCGCCTGGATGGTCTACGGCCTCAATGATGTTGTGCAGCAACGCAAGATGATCGACTCCTCCGAAGGCGACGCGGCGCACCGGCGCCAGTTACAGCTCCATCTGGATGCGATGCTCGCGCTGTGCGAGACCGTGCAGTGCCGCCGCACCCAGCTGCTCAACTACTTCGGCCAATCCGGTGACACCTGCGGTAACTGCGACACCTGCCTGAATCCGCCGGAATCCTGGGACGGCACGGTCGCCGCGCAGAAGGTGCTCTCGGCGGTGCTGCGGCTCAAACGCGAACGCGGGCAGAGCTTCGGCGCCGGACATATCGTCGACATCCTGCTCGGGAAGTCGAATCCGAAAGTGTTGCAGCACAAGCACAACGAGTTGAAGGTGTTCGGCGTCGGCGCCGATTTGCGCGATACCGAATGGCGCGGCGTGATCCGCCAGTTGCTCGCCCAGGGCCTGCTCGCGGTGCACGGCGAATACGGCGTGCTGACCCTCACCGAAGCCAGCGACGAGGTGCTGTTCAAGAACCGCACGGTCCTCATGCGCCGCGAGCCGGAACGTGTGAAGCCACCGCGCGCGGCCAAGGCGAAGGCGTCCCGCCTCGCCGCGGCCGAGCTGGCGCCCGCGGCGGCAGACCTGTTCGAACAGCTTCGTGCCTGGCGTGCCTCGGTCGCCAAGGAGCAGGGCGTTCCCGCCTACGTCGTCTTCCACGACGCCACCCTGCGCGATATCGCCGGCCGTGCCCCCGCGACCCTGGCCGAACTCGGCGGCATCAGCGGAATCGGTGAGAACAAGCTCGCGAAGTACGGCGAAGGTGTCCTCGAAGTGGTCGCGGGATTCGATGCGGGTAGCTCGGTCGGGGCGGCGGAGGCGCCGGCCCCGCGTCCGAACCGAGCCGAGCGACCGGCCGGCCGGCGCGGCTCCTCCCGCGCAGCCGCATCGGGTGCCCGCCCGCGCCCGGAACCGTCTCGCGGCCCGGTCACACGCTCGAGGTTCGAGGCCGCGGAACCGGCAGCCCCGAACGATTCGATGAACCGGGACATCCCCGACGCCGATTTCGAGCCCCCGCCGGACGACTTCTACTGAACCGCTCGGTGCATCGGCGTGCCCGCTCACCAGCGCGGACGGTGGTTGCGGTCGCTGTGCGCGCCGGTGTCGACCGCCACGCCGGACTCGGGGTGGCGCCCGTTCCACGTTTATCCCTCCGCCCGGCGCGGGTAACCGTCTCGCCGTGACACATGGGCAGGACGGAGTGATCGAGACCAACGGGTCGCCGAAGAACCACGACCCGGCTTCAGGCGCCGATTGGGCCGTCTCGGCCACGCCGGATCCTTCCCGGCTCGGGGTGCGGCCTCTGGGCCGGATCGGCATGACCCGGCAGTTGCGACGAGCCCGCACCGGCATGCGGCCCTCGACGCTGGCCCTGATCACTGTCTGGATTGCCGTCTTGGCGCTGTATCTGGCGGTGCGACCGGGCGGATAGCGGTAGCGTGCCGCTATGTCCCACGACCATCACGACGACCGCTCCGATCAGTCGTCGGATTCCGGCCCCGGCGGCGATCCGCCGGATGCCGCGAAACCCGGACCTCGCCGCACCCGAGCGGATTCGGTCGAGGCCGGGTGGCTGCGCCCGCACGCGAACCCGCTCGGTCGCCCGCGGCTGACGACCGTGGTGCTGCTACTCGCGTGGATCGCCTTGCTGATTCTCTATCTGCAGGTCCGCCCCGGCGGCTGACCCCCGTCAGCGGTCGGCGCTCACCCGCTCCCACATCATCGCGTTCTGCCAGCCGTAGCGCTGAAAGGCCCAGTCCTGCACGGTCTTTGCGACGAGTTCGAAGGCGGGTGAGTGCGGGGTTCCCCAGCGCGCGGTGTCGTGCACGCTGGCACGGAACTGCATGCCCGGCCCGCCCCCGCCGTATTCGACGATATAGCCGCGACCGTCGTCGGGATCGATGCGCCGATCCATCTCGACGCGCAGATAGTGTTGGGCCGCAGGCGAACCCGGGCGTTCGACGACGAGTTGGGGTTCTCGGTAATCCAACTCGGCCAGGAGATCGTGTAGTTGCGCATCGGTCGGGTCGTCGAGTACACGATCCGAGGCGGTGCTCACTCTGAATCTGGGTACCGTTGTCACGCAACCATTTTGCGCGCTCGCTCGGTGATGGGCACACAAAATCGGTTCCCGGCGGTGGGGATGTCCGCATTCGTCCGCTGCCGCCGCCTGCCGGTGTGGTGGTTTCTCCCGCGACACCGGCGCCCGGGCGGTGCGGGCGGGTTGCCGGAGACCGGCCGACCGTGAGCCGGATCACGGCATGTTCCGCGCCGGAATTTCGTTTTCCTTCTGTTCGGCGGCCGTGTAAACCGGACAGGTCCGTACGCTCAGCGGGCGTCGAGGCACAATGACAGCGTGGAGCGCCGCCGAGCTGCGCGGAGTCGAGGGAAAGGTGTTCATGAAGGAGAAGGGGCGCAAGGTCATCGCCACCAACCGCAAGGCGCGGCACAACTACACGATCCTCGACACCTACGAGGCGGGGATCGCGCTGGTCGGTACCGAGGTGAAAAGCCTGCGGGAAGGTAAGGCGTCGCTGGTGGACGCCTACGCCACCATCGACGACGGGGAGGTGTGGCTGCGTGGCCTGCACATTCCCGAATACGGGCACGGCACCTGGACCAACCACGCCCCGCGCCGCACTCGGAAACTGCTGCTGCACCGTCGCGAGATCGACAAGCTCACCGGCAAGACCAAGGAGAGCTCGCAGACCCTCGTCCCGCTGTCGATGTATTTCGCCGACGGCAAGGTGAAGGTCGAACTGGCGCTGGCCAAGGGTAAGCAGGACTACGACAAGCGCCACGACCTGGCCCGCCGGACCGCGGAGCGAGAGGTGACGCGCGAACTCGGCCGGCGCGTGAAAGGCATGCACTGACCGGCGGGAATGTATGACGGCGAAGTGATGTTAATATGAACAGCCCGGCCCACCAGCCGGGTGTTCAACTGAGTTGAGTACGGGGCTGATCGGTTTCGACTGCGTACGTCGATTCAGGGGAAGCGTGTCGGTGCAGGCAGGAGACCACCGTAAGCGTCGCTGTAACCCAATAAGCGCCGATTCTCATCAGCGCGACTACGCTCTCGCTGCCTAAGCAGTAGAGCGTGTCTGTCAGTCCGGGTTTGCTCTCGGCCCGGGTACTGGCATCAGCTAGAGAGCTCTACCGTGCGGCTCGGTCGCGGAGTCGTACGGGACATCGAACAGCGACTGGGATCGTCATCTCGGCTTGTTCGCGTGACCGAGAGATCCGAGTAGAGGCTCAGCGAACTGCACACGGAGAAGCCCTGAAGAAGCGGCGGAGGACCCGGGTTCAATTCCCGGCAGCTCCACCACGGGCCCCTCACCTGAGCCCCAGGTGAGGGGCCTTTTTCATGCACGAGGGTAGAACTGAGGTCGTGACGCGGTATGCATACGACGCGGGGGCCGGCGCACTTGTCGCGACTTGGGGAACCGGTGGGGGAGACGTGGCCGAGACCATCGCGCCCCTGTCGCGGACGGTCGAACCCGAGGTCGCGCTCGCGCTGGCGGCGGCGCTGACGAAACTGTCGGAGTATCAGTGGCGCACCTACACGCACCCGGCGTCGGCGGCGGGGGATCCGGAGGTGCCGAACAGTGTGGCGTGGCATCGGGCCGAGGAGCGCAATCGGTTCCGTGAGGTGGAGGCGGCTGTCCGGGAACCGAATCTGCCGGACGAGGACGGGATGATGGCGGTGTCCTACAGCGTGGTCGAGGAGTCGGCGCATCGGATCGGGCGGGTGGCGCATCTGATCGGCGATGCGACGCTGGTGGACGCGCTGGTCGCCGAGGTGCGGACCGAACAGGCGGCGATCGAGGCCGCGGAACTGGGCGATCTGTCCGGGCGAGCCCGGCAGGCGGTGGAGTTGTCCCGGGCGGACATCTCGCCGGTGCAGGTGCACGCGGCCGATGCGCTGCTGTACGCCGACCCGCTCGCCTCCCTCGACCGGTTCACCGATATCGACCCGGCCGCCGCCGCGGTGGCCGCCGCGCGCTGGCTGTACCTCGCCGCTGAGGTCGCTTCCGAGGCCGCCGAGGTGCATCCGGTGCACGTGGTCGCGGAGGCCGACAATCTGGAGGCGCTGCAGGTGGAGACGCCGACTCTGGTGCTGGAGCGGTTGTGTGCGGGCGAGAGCCCGACCGCCGTGGTGGTCGACCTGATCGCCGACGCGCTCGCCGCCGCCGAGGGCCGGGTGCGCAACCCGGTCCGGATCGTCGAGGCCGCCGAGGCGATCGAAAGGCGCTTGCGCGGAGAGGAACTCGACGAGGAGGGCCTGACCGCGCTCACCGACGAATTCCGGATCTCCTGCCTCGATCCGGCCCGTCCGGCCGTCGATCTGCTGGAGGATTTGCTGGACGCGATCCGCGGCTGCCGGCTGCTGTACTGCGAGGAATACGAGTCGGGGTTCGAGGACGCGGTGCGGGCCGAGGCCGACGATCAGCGCCCGCCGGTGCTGTAGTCCCGCCGGGCATCGCCACAGCGGCCCCTCACCGTGCATCGCAGGTGAGGGGCATTCCGATGCGGACGAGGGTGGCGGCGTCAGCCGAGAATTCCCAGCTGCTGCAGGTGGGTTACGTCGTCACGAACGCCCCAGTGCTCGACGACGCGCCCGTGCTGGTCGAACCGCATCCAATGCATCTGGCGGAACCGGAACGTTCGGCCGGTGGGGGCATTGCCCATGAACTCGCCGACATGGGTTCCGCTGTACCAATTGCGTCCGACGACCACGTCGCCCGCTGCGGTGAAATCCTCGAATTCGGTTCGGCCATCGGGAAATGCGGACCGCAGCATCGACACCAATGCCTTGACGGGCGCGGTGCCGTGGCGGTGAGCCTCGGGGGCGGTGTGGTTGACCATGTTCGGATCGAAGAGCTCGTCGATCAACTCGAGTCGTCCCTCGTCGAAGATTTCGCCGTAGATGCGTCGCATCGCGGCGATGTTGCGTTGCTCGATGGTGCCGGCCGTTGCCGTGTCTTCTGTTGCCATGTCTCGATCGTGCGATCCGAACGAGTGGCACGGCCATCCCTACTTCCTGGGATTCTGCGGTGCCCGGGGGGACGCTACCGTTGTTCCGTGGGTGAAACACGGCTGGCGCGGGAAGTGGTGCGCCTGAGCCACCAGGGACTCGGGCTCGACGAGCTTCGCTACGCGCTCGATGCGGCAGTGGGCCGCGTGGTGTCGTGGGATATGGCGGCCTGGTCGACGACAGACCCCGCCACGCTGTTGTTCACCAGCTGCGTGGTCAGCGGACGGGAGGAGGACCCGCGGACCGAGGCGGCCCTGTTCGACAGCGAGTTCCGTGTCCCGGACATCAATACGTTCGGGGCGCTGGCGGCCGCGTCTCCACCGGTCGCGACGTTGTATGCGGCGACGGGCGGTGAACTGCGGCGCTCGCCGCGATGGCGCACGGTGCTCGCGCCGCTCGGCGTGATCGACGAGATCCGGGCGGCGTTTCTCGACGGTGGGAGCTGCTGGGGAACGCTGGTCGGATACCGGACCCACGGAAATCCGTTCGGACCCGATGATGTTCGGGCGATCGCGCAGGTTGCGCCACTGATCGCAGACGGCTTGCGCCGCGCGATGCTGCACACCGCGGTGGACCGTGCGATCGATGAGGTGGCCGGCCCCGGTATCGCGATCGTCGATCCGGAGGGCACACTCGGCGACGTCACCCCGGCAGCCCAGCGCTGGCTTGCGGAAATCGCCGAACCCGGGGCGGTTCCCAGCGTTTTCCGCTCCATCGCCGCGGCCGCTCGATCGGCGGCCGCCGGATTGTGTGAGCGCCCCGCGCACGCGCGGTTACCCCGACGCGGCGGCGGGTGGATCCTGGTGCACGGATCGGTGCTCGCCGGTTCGGGCCAGATCGCGGTGATCGTGGAGAGCGCCGCGGAAAACCACCTCTCCGACGTCCTGGTCCGTGCATACGGCCTGACGTCGAGGGAGCGCGAAATCACGGAGCTGGTGCTCAGGGGCGCGTCGACGGACGCGATAGCCCGGCAACTGTTCATCTCGGCGTACACCGTCCAGGACCACGTCAAGTCGATCCTCGCGAAGTCGAACATCCGCAGTCGGCGGGATCTCGTCGCGACGTTCTACGGACGCCACTACGCGCCGCTGACTACGGCCGGCGCGATTCCGAGCCCGTACGGGTGGTACTTACCGACGGAGCCGGGTACGGAATCGGACGCTCGTTCCGCTCAGGCGCCGGGCTCGCCGTAGGCCGCCGCGATCTCCTTCGATCCACTCCACCGGCTGTAGGTGGGTGATTGCGGCCATCCCTCGGGCGAGTCCTGCCATTCCTCCTGGCGGCCGTAGGGCAGCAGGTCGATCAGGGCGAAGGTGTAGCCGAGCTGTTCGGTGCCGCGGCCGTCGGTGTGCCAGGTGCGGTAGACGGTGTCGCCGTCGCGCAGGAAGACATTGACCGCGAAGCCGCCGCCGGGAGGTGCGCCGACGTCCGCGCCGAAGGAGCTGTTCGCGGTGGAGTACCAGCTCATCGTGTTGCCGACGCGCCGCTTGTAGGCCAGCGCCTCGTCGATCGGCCCCTGGGTCACGATGACGAAGCGGGCGTCCCAGTTGTCCAGGAACTCCAATCGGGTGAATTGCGAGGTGAATCCGGTGCAACCGGGGCATTGCCAGGTTTCGCCGGGAAACCACATGTGGTTGTAGACGATCAGCTGCGACTTGCCGTCGAAGACATCCGCCAGCCGGACCGGTCCGTTCTCACCCTCGAGGGTGTAGTCGGGCATCCGCACCATCGGCAGGCGGCGGCGCGCCGCCGCGATCGCGTCCAATTCCCGAGTCGCGGCCTTCTCCCGCATTCGCAGCGCGTCGAGTTCACGCTGCCAGGTCTCGGCGTCGACGACGGGTGGCAGTGCTGTGGTGCTCATGGGTCCTCCCTGACCGTTCTCCCGGATTGCGAGCTGTAGATACAGACGCGATGCCGCGCCGGAACTCATCGGTCGCGGCCCGTCGATTCACGAGCGGGTGCGGCGGAAGGTGGTGCGATAGTCCCCGGGGCGCTGACCGGTGTGTTCGGCGAACAGGGCGGCGAAGGTGCCCGCATCCCGGTAGCCGACGGCGCCGCAGATATCTGTGACGGTGCGGTCGGTGGTTTCGAGCAGGTGCCGGGCGCGGCGCACGCGGGCGGACTGCAGATAGTCGAGCGGGCTGCGCCCGGTCTCGTCGGCGAAGCGCCGCAGCAGAGTGCGAGTGCTCACGTGGAACGCGCTCGCCAGTGCGGTGAGGTCGTAGCGGGCGGTGAGATTGCGGTCGAGGTGACGCATCACCTTGCGGGAGAACGTATTTCCGGGCTGTGGCAGCAGGCGCGCGTCGACATACGGGGTCTGTGACGAGCGGGCGTCGTCGACGAGGGCGATCCGCGCGGTGGTCCGCGCGACCCGCGTGCCGCTGTGACGTGCGATGAGGTCCAGTGCGAAGTCGTACATGGCGCTGAAGGCGGCCGTCGTCGTCACACCGCGGTCGGTGACGACGAGTCGATCGGGCCGGATATCGGCCTCGGGGCACTGCTGCGCGAGTTCGTCGGCGAACAGCCAGGCCGTGGTCGCCTTCCGGCCCGCGAGCAGCCCGGCCCGGGCGAGCAGGAACGCACCCACACAGATCGATACGACGGCTCCGCCCGCGGCGGCATGGGCGCGGATCGCCGCGATCTCGGCGGTGAGCGGTGGCAGCCGGGCATCCGGGTCGAGACCCGGAACGAGTTCGAAGCCTGGCACCACGAGGATATCGACCTCGCGCAACGGCGAAACCGACAGTGCCACACCGCCCGACGCCACCACCCGGCGTCGCGGCGAGATCACGGTCACCTCGTAACCGGCGCGTTCCGGACCGGCGACATGCGCGGCCATCGTCAGCAGATCGGGAATCCCGAACACCTCGGAGGCGAAGCAGCCCGGATACGCCAGCACCCCCACTCGATACGCGCTCACGACCCGCCTCCTCGTCCGATGGCGAGAATACCTCCGAATATGGCGATCCCGCCGATCGCTTTCGCGCCGATTCCGGCCGAGGCTGACCACATGGATACCGACGACAACCCGATCGCCGCTTTCGCACCCCGCCTGGTCGACGTGGACGGGGTGAGCAAGACCGTCTACACGGCCGGATCCGGCCCGGCCGTGGTGGTGATGCCGGAGATGCCGGGGATCAGCCCCGACGTCCTCCGGCTCGCGCGCTGGATTCGCGACGCGGGGTTCACCGTCTACCTCCCCTCGCTGTTCGGCGTCGACGGCGCCTATCCCACGGTCGAGGAGGGCGCCGAAGTAGTCCGCCGCGCGTGTGTGAGTGCCGAATTCCGCGCGTTCGCGGGCGGCGGCACGAGTCCCGTCACCCGATGGCTGCGCGGGCTCGCGCGGCTGGCCCACGACGAATGCGGCGGTCCGGGAGTCGGCGCGCTCGGCCTGTGTTTCACCGGCAATTTCGCGCTCACCATGACGCTCGAACCGTCCGTCGTCGCCCCGGTGGTGAATCATCCTTCGCTGCCGTTGGACGATCCGGCCGGCATCGAGGTGAGCGACGAGGACGCGGCCGCGATCCGCGACCGCATCCAGCGCGACGGTCTGACGGTCCTGGCCTACCGTTTCGACAACGACCGCTGGTGCACCGGCCGTCGCTTCGCCGCCTACCGGACGCTGCTCGGCGACGCCTTCGACGGCCGCGTGCTGCCGGGCGAATCCGCCAACCCCGCCCCGCCGCCGTTCTTCCGCGACGTGGTTCAGACCCCGCACAGCATCGTCACCGCACATTTCGTCGACGAGCACGGCCACCCCACCCGCACGGCCCGCGACGAAATTCTCGAGTTCCTCAGCGCCCGCCTGCATACCTCCGCGGAGTAGCGCCGCGATGGCGGGCGTACCTTCCGGCCGCCCTCCCCGGTAGCCGACCGCGACCGGCATCGGCGTGTTCCGTCGAGGCCTGCCGATGTGGGCGTAGTTGAGTACAGTCCCGGGTACTCGAAAGGCGACGGGGAGCGCAGGCGCGGCGGAGGGGGCGACGCATGCCGGATGTACGAGGCGACGTTCGCAGGATCCAAAATCTGCTGCGCCGGGTGACGGTGCCCGACGAGCGACCGCGGGTGCTGCCGGTGCTGTTCCGCTACCGCAAGACCAGGCGAACGCCGCCGCCGATCGTCTGCCTGATCAGCAGCGCCGCACCGCTTTCCGCGGATGGCCTGCTGCGGCGCTGTGGTGACTGGCTGGCCTCCCCGGGCAGCCGCCGCGCGGTTCCGCGTGCGGTGGTGCAGATTCCGAAACTCGAGCCGTCCACGCCGGATCACCCACCGGAGGGCCCAGACGAGCTGGATCCGCGCTTCCTGGCCCTGCTGCAGGAGCTCTACAAGTGCTTCTCCAGTGACGATACGGCCATGGGGCCCATACCCTTTCCGCGCTACCGCACTGCCGATTGGCTCATGCGGCAACGGCTCGAGGGGGCCGCGACCGAGGCGTCGGCGCAATTGCGCGAGCGGTTGCCGGAACTGCTGCGCCGTGGGCCGGCCGCCGAGCATTCGACCACGGCACTCGGCGCCATCGGAGGAACCGTATCCCGGGTGCTGACAATGGTGCTGTCGATGTGGCCGATCGTGCGGTTGTGGCTGTTCGTGAGTTCGCATGTGCCGGGGTTGTCGCCGGTGAGCTATTGGTTCATGCATCAGCGCTATCTGACGCCACGGCTGTCGAACAGTTTCGTCGGATTCGGGGTGCGTCTCGCCGAGCCGATGCGCCGCCGGGAGAATAACGAGCAGATCGCGAAGTTGCTGGTCAACGCCTTTCTGGAGGATCTGCGCGTCGCTTATCGCCGGAGGCTGTGGCGTCCGTCGAGCTGGCGTCGCACCGCATATCCGGTGGCGCTGCTCGATGGCGTCGAACCGGGGGACAGTGCTACCGGCCTGATGCGCTACGTCAACGAGATCCGCAACGAGACCGGGCTTTTCGATCCGCTCGCGCTGATCTCGCGCATCGAGGATTCCGTCGAGCACCCGGACCTGCACTTCGAATCCCTGGACTCTCGGGATGATCCGCTGAGCTCCTGGCAGGCCGATATCGATGGGCGCCGTCGCCGCCGCCGCACGGACAGCTGGTATCTCAGCCTGCCCCTACCGGATTCGCTGTCCGGCACGCTCGAACCGTTCGAGCACGCCGAGCTGGCGCAGCCGCCGGCGCCGCCGTGGGCGGCGCGACGGTCGGTGGTCACCGTGATCGCCCTGCTTCCCGTTGCCGCCCTGGTAGCCGCGACGGTCTCGGCCGTCCAGCCTCGCATCGCCGTTGGATGCACCGCGTGGCCGTGGCACGCGGGTGTCGATGTCGTGGTCCGCGGAACCGAATGCATCGGCCTGAGTGCCGGTGCCGCACAGGTTTTCGCCGACGACGAGGAACTCACCGAGATGGAGCGCGAGGTGTTCCGCCAGAACACCGTGGCCGCGCGGTTGCGCCACGACAATCCCCGCCGTCCGCTCGTCACCCTGATCTACTTCGCCGGGATGACCTATACCGACCGCAACGTGCGCTACCCGCACGCACAGGCCGAGGAACTGGCGGGCCTCGCGGTTCAGCAGCGGCGGGCGAACAAGCAGAACGGCGAATCCGAACCGCTGCTGCGCATCGTGATCGCGAACGGCGGATCGACCATGCGATACGCGACCTGGGTGGTCGAGCACCAGATCAGCCGGCTGGTGCGGTCGGATCCGACCGTGGTCGGCGTGATCGGACTCGACCGGAGCACGGCCGAAACCCGCAGAGCCATCGCGCGTTTGGGTGAGCTGGGGGTTCCCACGATGGCGACCACCCTGTCGGCCGACGGGCTCGACGCCGTGTCGCCCACCTACTTCCAACCCGTCCCCGACAACCACGCCCAGGCCGAACTCGTCGCGGAGTACGCCGCGGGCGCGAGGAATGCGGACGGCACCCGCCGCTACGACAAGGTGACGGTCTACGCACCGACGGATCGCGACGACATCTACGTGCGGACTCTGGCCGACGACCTCGAAGCGGTACTGGCGCAGCGACATATGCTCGGCGACGTCTACACGTGGTCCGAACAGCAGCAGATCTACGGTCTGCCGCTGCCGTGCGCGTCGGCGGACCCCGACGCGCCGCGGACGCTGTTGTTCTTCGCCGGCCGCAATCCGGATTTCGGGCCGTTCGTCAACGTGGCCGCTCAGCACTGTGGTGACGCCCCTCCGCCGATCCTGGCCAACGACACCGCGACCCGCGCGGTGTCGGACAAGCTGGTGCAAAATGCCGCGCCGATCGGATTTCCGGTCCGATACGTCGCCAAGGGGGTACCGGCGCTGCTGGCGGGCAGCAATTGCGTGCGCGACGGCGCGCCGGACCGCATGGAGCACGCCGGCCTGAGCCTGCGCAGCCTGTGCGCGGAGCTGACGCAGTTGCGGCGCGACCTGCCGCATTTTCACGAGAGCTGGCCCGGCGACCGCACCGGAATCACCTTCGACGTCGCCGAACTGTTCCTCCGGGCCGTGCAGCGTAATCGGTCCCGGCCGGAGCGGTCGGCGGCGGACGGCGCGATCGACCGCGCGGCCATCGGCCTGGAACTGCGGCGTCCCGATCTCGACGCCGACACGATCACCGGCAAGCTGCGTTTCGACGGCCCGGGCGGAATCGCGACTGGCGCCTCGATCGGCGTGCTCGTCACCTCGGATCTGAACGATCCCGACCTGCCGCCGAAATGCCTGGTGATGTATCCGATCGCACCCGAGCGCCGCACACCCACCGGCTGTCCCGCCGGCACCGAGAGTGACGGCGAGAAGTGGGAACAACCCACGGGCTGAGGCACCGCGCCGGTCAGGGCGAGCAGGGCGGTGCCGGGCCGGTGCGGTAATAAGGATCCATGGAGGCCTTCTATCGACCCGATCCCTCGGATCCCGTGCTGTTCCACTCCACCGAGCTGACCCGGGGTCCGTGGTCGCCGGACGCGCAGCATGCGGGGCCGCCGTCGGCGCTGCTCGGGCATGTGATCGAGCGCTGTGAGCCGCGGCCCGGTTTCCGGGTCGGGCGGGTGGCGGTCGAGATTCTCGGGCCGGTCCCGATCGCGCCGCTGCGGGCCGAGGCGCGGGTGGTGCGGCCGGGGCGCAGCGTGGAGTTGATCGAGGCCACCGTCGCCACCGACCGTGGACCGGTGTTGAAGGCGAACGCGTGGCGGCTGCGGGTGGCCGATCCGGAGGTCGAGGTGCCGCCGGATGCGGTGGCGGCCGGCGCGTATCCCGGGCCGGACACCGTGGCACAGAGTGGGGAGTTCCCCAGCAATCAGCCCGTCGGATTCCACACCGGAATCGACTACCGCTTCGTCGCCGGCTCCTTCCAGCAGCCGGGTCCGGCGGTCTGCTGGATCAAGCTGCGCTATCCGATCGTCGCCGGAACCACTCCCAGTCCCCTGGAGCGGACTCTCGCGGCGGCCGATTCCGGTAACGGCGTGAGCGCGGTATTGGATTGGGAGCGTTACCTTTTCATCAATACCGACCTCACCGTCACGCTGCATCGTGAACCGGTGGGGGAGTGGGTCTGCCTGGATGCGGTGACCTATCCGGAACGCAGTGGCATCGGGATGGCCGAATCCCGGCTCTACGACGAGAAGGGTCCGGTCGGCCGCAGCACCCAGACTCTGCTGATCGGCGACCGGTAGGCGGGCGCCGAATTCTTCCCGCCACGGGCGACCCCGAATCCCTCGGCTACCGTGGCGACGTGGACGAGTGTGGCGCTCGCAGGGCCGGAACCTGTTGATGTCGAGGGTGTTTCGCTGGACAGCGGCCGTGCTGGCGGTGGCGGCCGTGCTCGTCACCTCCGGTGCGGCGGTTCCGTCACCCGTCACGGGCATGGACCGCTTCTACCGCCAGCGGGCCAACTGGAAGCCGTGTGGTCTCGACACCTTGGACGCGGTCGGCGGTTCCTGCGCGGCAGTGCGGGTCCCGCTGGACTACGCCGACCCCGACGGCCGCACCCTGAACATCGCGATATCCCGGGTGCCGGCGACCGATCCGGACCGCAGGCGTGGCGTCCTGCTGGCCGATCCCGGCGGGCCCGGGGCCTCGGGGCTGGACACGATCGATCTGCTGGGAGACGTTCTGGCGCCGGAGGTTCGGGCGCACTACGACCTGATCGGCATGGATCCACGCGGTGTCGGGCGGTCCGGCGGCGGCCGGAGCTGCGGCTGGCCGATCGGTGAGATGATTCGTTCCGCCGGGGTCGGGCTGGACGGATTCCTGGCCGACACCGCCCGCGCCGCGCGTCTGGCGATGGCTTGTCTGGCAGGCGATTCCGCCGCGCTGCGGCAGGTGACGACCCGCAACACGGCTCGCGATATGGAGGTGATCCGGCGCGTCCTCGGGGAACCGGCGCTGAGTTATTACGGCGTCTCCTACGGCACCTATCTGGGTGCGGTGTTCGCGCAGATGTTTCCGCGGTCGGTCGATCGCATGGTGCTCGACAGTGCGATCGATCCGGACCGGTACTGGACCGGGATGGTGCGTGACTGGGGCGCCGCCGACGAGGCGGCACTCGACGACTGGGCCGGATGGGCCGCCCGGCACGATCCGGACTATCACTTCGGTACGACGGCGGCGCAGGTCCGCGCCACCGTCCAACAGCTGGTGAACGACCTCGCTCGTCGGCCGGTCACGGTGAACGGCTTCGCCGTCGACGATCATTGGCTGCCGTTCCTCCTGCACAACCTGCTGGGCAACTTCCGGCTGAACGGGAAGGCCGCCGACACCGTCGCCGAGTTGCGGGCCGCGGTGAGCGGAACGCCCGTCACCGACCACACACCCTGGCTGGCGGATACGCTGGATACCCTTCGGCACTACGAGGATTCGGCACTGGCGTTCGTCGCCTGCGGTGACGATGCCGCGCCCGCCGATCCGGCGCGATACTGGTCCGAGATCGAGGAACGTCGCGCCACACAGCCGATATTCGGCGCACTGGCGGCGAACATTCAACCCTGCGCCTTCTGGCCCCCGCCCGTGGAAAGCGCTACCACGGTGCGGAATTCGGTTCCGGCGCTCATCGTGCAGGCGACCGGTGACCCGCGCACGCCGTACGATCACGCCCTCGCCCTGCATCGTGATCTGAGCTCGTCTCGCCTCGTCACACTGGCGAACGTGCGGATTCACATGACTTTTCGTCCCGGCCTCAGTCGCTGCGTCGGCGCGGCCATCAACGGGTACTTCGCCGACGGGGTATTGCCGGCGGCCGATGTGGTGTGCGCGCCCGACACCGAAGCGGAGCCGTAACGCCCTGGCCTGAGGTCCACCTCGCTCGAGTGGTCGCCCGGACGCGGAAAGGCCCGGCTTCCGTCCGCGGAAGCCGGGCCTTTCGCTACGCGAAATCAGCGCGGCGCCATGCGGATTGCGCCGTCGAGCCGGATGGTCTCACCGTTGAGCATCGGGTTCTCCACGATGTGGCGGGCCAGGGCCGCGTATTCGGTGGGGTCGCCGAGGCGGGCGGGGTGGGGGACCTGCGCGCCGAGGGCCTTGATGGCCTCCTCGGGCAGGGTGGCGAACAGCGGGGTGTGGAACAGGCCCGGCGCGATGGTGACCACGCGGATGTTCACACTCGCCAGGTCGCGGGCGATCGGCAGGGTCATGCCCACGATGCCGCCCTTGGAGGCGGAATAGGCGGCCTGGCCGATCTGGCCGTCGAAGGCCGCGACCGAGGCGGTGTTGATGATGACACCGCGCTCCTCGCCCTCGAGCTCGGCGGCGGCGATGCGTTCGGCGGCCAACCGGATCACGTTGAACGTGCCGATCAGGTTGACCTTGATGATCTTGGTGAAGTCGGCCAGCGGGAACGCGCCCTTCTTGCTGACCGTCTTGATCGCATTACCGATACCGGCGCAGTTCACCGCGATCCGCAGGGTGCCCAGCTGCGCGGCGGCGTCGAGCGCGGCGCTCACCTGCTCCTCGTTGGTGACGTCGGTCGCGGCGAAGACCACACCGTCGCCCAGCTCCTTGGCGATCGCCTCACCGTTGGAGGACGGCAGGTCGATGATCACCACCTTGGCGCCTTGGCCGTGCAGCTCCTTCACCGTGGCCAGGCCCAGACCCGACGCGCCACCGGTGACCACGGCGACCGCATTCTCGAGCTTCATACGAGGTCCTTTCTGATCGGTATCGGCGTCAGACTAGTCGCCGCACCACCCACAAGTAAATAGCGGTTCGCCTCCGCGCTCGCTGGGGAGCTGGAGGTGATCCGCAGTCCGTTCTCTGGTTATACCAGCTCACGGCAATCTCACCGGGTTGTTCCGGTCGGTCGCGCAACCTGGATGTTCTGCCGAGTTCGCTATCTATCGCTGGCCGGGCAAATACTAGAACATGTTACAGTTTCGGTGGAAGCGGCGGCAACCGCCGTGGTCGGGGCCAGGGGCTCCCGCAGTGTGGCGACCGCTGCGGTGACGGCCGCGCCGCCGGTGGTCCACGCGGTTCCGGCGGGCTGGGTGGTGAGTACGACGACCACGAATCGGCCGGGCTGGGCGGGATCGGCGGACACCAGACCGGTCGTATTCAGCGTCGTGGAGTCGTCCAGCGTCATCCAGCCCTGTTTGATCGCCCAGTCCGTCCCGATGAGGGCGTCGGGGATGCCGAAGTATTGATCGGTTCCGTCGGCGGCGGTGGCACTCGCCCGATGCAGGGCGGTGAGGATCAGATCGCGCGCCGGCTGCGGGATCTCGGAACCGATGTAGCGGTAGATCCGCACCACATCCGCCGGCGTGGTGAGTGTTTCGCCCCACTGGGCCGGATCGTCCGGCGGCTCGGTGGCGCCGAGACCGATGTCCGCCGCGACACGGGAGACGATGTCAGGGCCACCGCCGGTGTCCCAAAGCGCGTCGGCGATATCGTCGTCGCTGGCCGACAACATCTGCGACAGCAGGGCGGTGGTATCCGAATCCGGCTGCCAGTTCACGCTTTTCAGCTCGTCGAGGGCGATCAGCAGTTTCACCACCGACGCGGTGTAGAACTGCTGATCGGTGTTCAGTCCTGCGAGCGTGGTCCCGGTGGTGGTGTCGACCACGTCGATCCCCACCCGACTGCCGGGTTCGGCGGCGAGGATCGCATTCTGCATCTGCTGCGCTGGCGTGTTCGGCGAAATCGGCTGGGCCGCAGCGGTGGTCGCACCGGCCGCCGCCGGCGCGACGGCGCCGACCGTGGCCGTCACCACGCCGACGGCGGCGGAACCGGGATGTGCCGCGGCGGGTCCGGTCGCCATACGAACCACCGCGATCCCCGAAATCGCGAGTACGACAGCGAATGCCGCGACAGCCAGTGCGCACCGGCGCGGACGACCGGACGGAATGCTCATATCTTCCAGAAACCGCGCGCAGCTGTGTGCAGCTCGAGGGCCGGTTGGTAGAACGCTGTCGGTTCACCGTGCCGTCGCTTTCGGGCGTGTTGGTGGACTCGGGCCCGTTCCCTGCGCCACGATCGTCGAGTGACCAAGACCTCCTACCACCACGGAGATCTGCGAGCCACGCTGCTGACGGCGGCGGCCGAGCAGATCGCCGCCGACGGTGTCGACGCGGTGTCGCTGCGAGCGCTGGCGCAGCGCGCCGGCGTCTCCCATGCCGCGCCCGCTCACCATTTCGGCAATCGGCAGGGCCTGCTCACCGCACTCGCGATCCGCGGATTCGAGCTGCTGGCCGAGGAATTGCGCGGCTCTCGTGACGATTTCCGGGAGATGGCGGTCGCCTACATCCGCTTCGCGCGGCGCCACCCCGGACATTTCGACGTCATGTTCCGCCACGACCTGCTGCGCGTCGACGATCCTGAGCTGATCGCGGCCCGCACCGTATCCGGCGAGGAATTGCGTTTCGGGGTGGCCCAATTGGGTGTCGCGGAATCCGCGCGACCTGCGACCGAGCTGGCCGCCTGGTCGCTCGTGCACGGCTTCGCGTCGCTGTGGCGCGAGGGCGCGCTCACCGATTCCGATCTCGGCGGCGCCGATCCCGAACAGCTGGCCCGGCAGATGGTCGCTACCGTCGACTTCGTCGGTGCGAAAAACTAACGACTACAACGTATTTCGACTCAGCGCTCGTGGACCATCTCGGCGACCCGCCGCTGAGCTTCGGTCGCGTCGGTGTCCACGACGGCATCGGTGGTGGCGGTTTCGCTCCGGCCCGCGAGCAGATCGCGGATTTCGATCAGCAATTCGGTTTGGGTCGGGACGGCCTTCTTCTTGCGGCTGAACCGTTTCTGCAAGGTGTTCATCGGAAGAATGAGCACGAAATACAACACCGTCGCCACCATGAGGAAATTGATTCCCGCACTGACGATCGGGCCGACGGCGATGAATGTGGCCGGTTTTCCTGCGACCAGTTGCACGCCCAATCCGAGCTGCCCGTTGGTTCCCACCACCGCCAGCAGCGGCTCGACGATTCCCTTCGTCACCGAGGTGACGATCGCGGTGAAGGCCGTACCCATCACCACCGCGGTCGCCAATTCGATGACGTTGCCGCGCATCAGGAAGTCTTTGAACCCTTTGAGCATCTCAGCCTCACGATCGATCCGAACACATCAACGCTGTCTCGGACCGGCAGTCTAACGGCGAGCAGCGAACCAGCAGCAACTCGATGTGGGCTCGATCACGTGTTCGGATCCGAATCCGTCGGTGCCGGACGATACTCTTTCCTGCGTGGCCGAGAATTCGCCGGAGCTTTATCGAGAACGCCATTCGCGGGTGTCCACGGGCGCGATCGTATGGCAGCGGCAGGTAACGGGGGAGTCGGCCACGGTGTTGCCGGACGGCTGTATGGATCTGCTGTGGCTCGGTGGCCGGCTACTGGTGGCCGGGCCGGATACCCGCGCCTACCACGGCGGTGCCGCCGCGCAGACCGTGTACGGGATTCGCTTCGCACCGGGTACGGCTCCGGCCCTGCTCGGCGTTCGTGCGCCGGAGCTGCTGGATCGCCGGGCCGAACTGGACGAGGTGTGGTCGTCGCGGCGGGCCCGCGCCATGGCCGACGTGGTCGCGGCGGCGCCGGATCCGCTGCGCGGACTCGAGGAGGTGGCCCGGCGCTGTGCGGCGGTGACCGCCCCGCCCGACCCGGTGGTGGCGCAGATCGTGCGCCGGCTGGACGCGGGGGAGACGGTCGCGGCCACGGCCGACACGCTGGGCCTGGGCGCGCGACGACTGCATCGGCTCTCGGTCGCGGCCTTCGGATACGGGCCGAAGATGCTGGCCCGCGTGCTGCGGATGCGCCGGGCTCTGGATCTGAGCCGCACCGGCATCGGTTTCGCCGAGACCGCGGCGCTGGCCGGATATGCGGATCAAGCCCATATGAACCGGGAGATCCGGGCCCTGACCGGGCGATCTCCCGGCCGTATCCGAGGGGCCGCCGCGCGCGCCGAGGGGTATCAGCTCAGCGGCGCGTAGAGGTCGACGCCGTTGCCGTCGGGATCGTGCACGGTGGCGTAGCGCTGGCCCCACACGGCGTCGAAGGGCTTTGCCTCCCCCTGGTATCCGGCCGCGACCAGTTCGTCGAAGAGCGCGTCGACCTCGGCCGCCGAACCGCATTCGACGGCCAGTCCGATCCGGCCCGCCGCGGCGTTCCATTGCCGCGCGACGCCGGCGTCCTGTGCGATGTTCTCCTCCGAGTCGAGCATCAGCCGGAATCCGCCGGGTAGCGGAGCTTCCACGTGCCCACCACCGACGACCTCGCCGAATTCGAGACCGAGTCGCCGGTAGAAGTCGAGTGCGGCCGTCAGATCGGAGACGACCACGCCGATTGCGTTGAGTTGAGGTGCCATGGCGTCACCGTAGAGCGCCGCGGCCGGTGTCGTCTTGAACGAATCGGACGGCGTGGCTGGGTTTGTCACAATTCGGGATCGAAGGCCCGGTGACCAGGATCAATCTATTACCGCAACGTGCTGACCACCACAATCGGAGTGAATTTCGGTCGAAACGCTGGTCGGAGTGATTAGCGTTTCCCACAACGTGTTCGGGGACGCGAATCAGGGCAGGAGGGATATGGGTACCGACCAGACATTGCTGCATCGTTTCGTGATCTCGCAGATGACCGACGCCGGGATCGATCGTGACCGACTGCTGCGCGAATGCGAACTACCGGAATGGACACTGGCCGGCGAAGGCGTTCATGTGCCCGCGCGGGTCTTTTCCCGGTTATGGGAGATCGGTGAGAATTGGCTCGACGATCCCGATGTAGCGCTGCACGTCGCCAGCAGATATCAGCTGGCCGCCACGCGGCTCTACGACTATCTGTTCGCCAGCGCGCCGACCGTGGGCGCCGGACTGGCGACCTGTGGCCCGTACGTCACCGCGGTCACCACCAATCACCGCTTCGATCTGGTGGTGGAGAACGAGGCCGAGACCACGCTGTACCTGGACATGATCGAGGGCGACGGGCGTGGGCGCGAACTGGTGCAGCTGTGGGGACTGGTCGCCGTGCTGACCCGCGCCCGCCGCGTGGTGGCCGCGCCGTTCGACCCGGTCCGGGTATCCCTGCGACAGTCGGCTCCGCGTCGCCGGGAGACGTTCGCCGAGGTATTCGGTTCGGCGGTGGTGGAATTCGGTGCCCCGGTGGATTCGATGACCTTTCGGTCGGCCGATATGGATCTGCCGCTGACCACCGCCGATCCGGTGCTCGCGGAGGTGTTGCAACCGCTGGCCGCCGCGTTGCCGCCACCACCGCCGCTGGCCTCGGCCTGGCCGGAGCGGGTATCGCGGGCGTTGGCCGATGCCTTCACCGACGGTGAGGTATCGCTCGAGCAGGTGGCACGGCGGCTCGCCATCAGTCCACGCACCCTGCAGCGGCGGCTGTCCGAGGCCGGGACCACGTGGCGGCGCGAATTGGATCGAGCCCGCCTGGCCCGGGCCCAGGCCGCGGGCCCGCTGAGCCGGGAGCGGCAGGCGGCATTGCTCGGTTATGCGGACGCCGGCTCGATGCGGCGTGCGGCGCGGCGCTGGTCGATGGTGGCGCACACGCGCACTGCGGGATCGGCCGACTGCCAGGCCTGATTCACCGGATGCGGCCCCTGATCGGGATGCGGCCCCTGATCGCGGGGCAGGCGTGGCCGCGGAGCGCTTCGCTCGATCACCGGCCTCGGCGTGCGTGGGAAGCGACCGACGCCGAGGTGGGTGATCGAGCGGCACCGCGGGCCGCGCTATGCCCGCAGATTGCTCGCCGCGATACTCCAGAACGTATGCCGGTCCAGCGCCTGGAAATCCCAGCTCTCGGCGATGGCGTGGGAAGTGGCGACGATGGCCGGTACGTCGAAGTCCTCACGGGTCGCCGTGCCCTTGGCCTCCAGTTCGGAGATCACGTACTGGGTGGCGGTTTCGAAGGTGTACAACACGGTGCTCTCCCATCGGTCGTAACTACACATCCGGAACGCGCTGCGCGTACTTTGTCAGTCTTGTCACGCTGTCACATTCGGGCCAGCGCCGAACGCGCCACATCCGGGCAAATGTGCCATTTTCACATTCTGACGGCCGGGAGGAATCTGCGTGAGAATTCTGTACCCGCAGGCGGTTTCGACCAAACTTTTCATCGAAAGTGTAGCGCTGCCGGCAAGAGTCCGGCGGCGAGCAACTCATCGGCAAAGCCGTGGCGAACCGCTAACCGGTCGGTTGCGCGAGGACGTCCTCGTAGCGGAATTCCTGGGCGATCCCGGTGCCGGCGGCATGGGCGGCCTCCTCGCGCTGCCGCAACTCGACGCGGCGGATCTTGCCCGAGATCGTCTTGGGCAGTTCGGTGAACTCGATCCGCCGCACCCGCAGATACGGTGCGAGGTGATCGCGCGCGTATTCCAGGATGGCCCTTGCGGTTTCGCGGTCCGGCTCCCAGCCCGCGGCCAGCGTGACATACGCCTTGGGTACGGCCAGGCGAGTGTCATCGGGCTGCGGAACCACCGCCGCCTCCACGACCGCCGGATGCTCGATCAGCACACTCTCGAGTTCGAACGGGGAAACCTTGTAATCGGAGGATTTGAACACGTCGTCGGTGCGGCCGATATAGGTGATGTAGCCGTCGTCGTCGCGCGCCGCCACATCACCGGTGTGGTAGTAGCCGCCTTCCATCACCGCCGCATTGCGTTCCGGGTCCTGGAGGTAACCGTTCATCAGGTTGACCGGGTGGGCACTCAGATCCAGGCAGATCTCGCCCTCCTCGGCGGGCGCGCCGGTGACGGGGTCGACCAGCACCACCGGCACCCCGGGCATGGGGCGGCCCATCGAACCGGCCTTGACCGGTTGCCCGGGGGTGTTGGCGATCTGCAGCGTCGTCTCGGTCTGCCCGAACCCGTCCCGGATGGTCAGTCCCCAGGCGTTTTCCACCTGTGCGATCACGTCGGGGTTGAGTGGTTCACCGGCGCCGAGGATTTCGCGCAGGCCGGCCGGGCGCTCGCCGAGGTCGGCCTGAATCAGCATGCGCCACACCGTCGGCGGCGCGCAGAAGGTGTTGACCTCCGCGCGGCGGAGCTGACCGAGCAGCGCCTCGGCGTCGAACCGGCCGTAGTTGTAGACGAAGATCGTCGCCTCGGCGATCCAGGGCGCGAAGAAGCAGCTCCAGGCGTGTTTCGCCCAGCCCGGCGCGCTGATCGCGAGATGCACGTCGCCCGGTCGGACGCCGATCCAGTACATGGTGCTCAGATGTCCGACCGGATAGCTGGTCTGGTTGTGCTGCACCATCTTCGGCTTACTCGTGGTGCCGGAGGTGAAATAGACCAGCAGTTCGTCGCCCACCTGCGTCACGGCGGGGAAGGGGCCCGCCGATTCCACCTCGGCGGCCTCCGCGTAGTCGTGCCAGCCCTCGACCGGACCGCCGACCGCGATGCGCCGATAGTCGCCGGGGACCTCGTCGAATTTCGCGGTGTCGCGGGCGTTGGTGATGACGAAACGCACCGCGCCCCTGGAGATCCGGTCGATCAGATCGGCCGGCCCGAGCGCACCCGTGGTGGGCATGACCACCGCACCGAGTTTGGCGACGGCGAGCATCGACTCCCAGAGCTCGACCTGGTTGCCCAGCATCAGGATCACCCGGTCACCCTGGCGCACACCGAGTTCGGCGAGCCAGGTGGCCACCCGATCCGAGCGCTGCGCCATCTCGTCGAAACTCACCCGCAGTTCGCTGCCGTCCTCCTCGACGATCCACAGCGCGGTGCGGTCGTTGCCGCGCGCGATGACGTCGAACCAGTCGACGGCCCAATTGAATTCGCCGGTCAGCCGAGGCCAGTGGAACGTCCGCACCGCGGTGTCGTAGTCGGTCGCCAGCTCGACCAGCCGGTCGCGCGCCTGGCGATACAACTCGGTGTTGGACGTCATCACTGCTCTCCTGTCTGTTGCTGATCCTGCTCCGGCACGCCGAACAGGCGGACCGAGGTCGCGCGGATATCGACCTTGCGCACCTTGCCGGTGACGGTCATCGGGAATTCCTCGACGACGTGGACGTGGCGCGGAATCTTGTAGTAGGCCAGGCGACCGCCGCAGAACTGGGCCAGCGTCTGCGCGTCCAATGTGGCTGCGCCCTCGCGCATCCGGATCCAGGCCACCAATTCCTCGCCGTATTTCGGATCCGGGATCCCGACCACCTGGGCGTCCAGGATGTCGGGGTGGGTGTAGAGGAATTCCTCGATTTCGCGCGGGTAGATGTTCTCACCGCCGCGAATCACCATGTCCTTGATCCGGCCGGTGATCGCGACGTAGCCGTCGTCGTCCATGGTGGCCAGATCCCCGGTGTGCATCCAGCGGGCGGCGTCGATCGCCTCGGCGGTCTTGTCCGGATCGTTCCAGTAGCCGAGCATCACCGAATATCCGCGCGTGCACAGCTCGCCCGGCTCACCTCGCGGAACGGTCAGTCCGGTGTCGGGATCGACGATCTTGATCTCGAGATGCGGTCCCACCCGGCCGACCGTGGCGGTGCGCTGGGTGATGGTGTCGTCGCGGCGGGTCTGAGTGCTCACCGGCGAGGTCTCGGTCATGCCGTAGCAGATGGACACCTCCGCCATGCCCATCCGCTCGATCACCTGCTTCATCACCTCCACCGGGCACGGTGAGCCGGCCATGATGCCGGTGCGCAGCGAACTCAGGTCGAAGGATTCGAAGTCCGGATCGGCCAGTTCGGCGATGAACATCGTCGGCACCCCGTACAGCGAGGTGCAGCGTTCCTCGGCGACCGCGGTGAGCGTGGCCCGCGGCTCGAAGGAAGCCGCCGGAATCACCATGGCCGCACCGTGACTCGTCGCCGCCAGATTGCCCATCACCATGCCGAAGCAGTGGTAGAACGGCACCGGGATGCAGATCCGGTCGGCCTCGGTGTAGCCGCACAATTCGCCGACGAAATAGCCGTTGTTGAGGATGTTGTGGTGCGACAGCGTCGCGCCCTTGGGGAAACCCGTTGTACCCGAGGTGTATTGGATGTTGATCGGATCGTCGGCGGCCAGTCGCGCTCCGGCCTCGGCCAGGCGCGCGGGATCGGCGGCGCGGCCGACGGCGACCAGCGCCTCCCATTCGGCGCTGTCGAACAGGACCACCTGCTCCAGATCCGGGCATTCGGGCCGCACCCGGCCGATGATCTCGGCGTAGTTCGAGCTCTTGTGCTCTCGCGCCGAGATCAGCATCCGGATCCCGGCCTGGGTGATCACGTAGCGCACTTCCTCGCTGCGGTAGGCCGGATTGATGTTGACCAGGATCGCGCCGATCTTCGCGGTGGCGAACTGCACCAGCGTCCACTCGGCACGATTGGGCGACCAGATGCCGACCCGATCGCCCTTGCCGATCCCCGCCTCCAGCAGACCGAGTGCCACGGCATCGACCTCGGCGGCGAATTCGCGGTAACTCCAGCGCACTCCGGTCACCCGGTCGACCAGTGCGTCTCGATCACCGTGGATGGCCACCGTGCGATCGAGATTGGCCCCGATCGTCTCGCCCAGTAGCGGCGCATCCCATACCCCGTGCGTATAACTGACCGGCCGGACCCGGCCCATACTCGCGCTCACACATATAGGATTCACGTCACACTTTGCTCTCCACCACCCCCGGAAAGGGGTAGCGCCGATGGCCTCCGCCGATCTGCTCCGCCCGCGCGACGTCGATGCGTTGCGGGCCGAGTTGCGGCAGGTCTCGGCCCTGTCCGGGATGCCGGTGGTGTTCGGCGGCGAGGTCTGCGACGGCGCGCTGATCCTGAGCGAGTTCTTCGGCACGCGCACCGCCGCGATGCGCGGACTGGTGGTATCCCCCACCTCGGGGGTGGGCGGTGCGGCCGTGGCCAGCCGGCGGCCGACATCGGTCGCGGACTACCGGGCGGCGGCGACCATCACCCATCACTACGACGGTCCGGTGTCGATGGAGGGACTGCGCGCGGTGGTCGGGGTACCGGTCGTGGTGGACGGGAGTTCCCGGGCCGTGCTCTACGTCGCCAGTCGCGAACCGGGGCCGATCGGCGATCGGATCGCCGAGCTGGTGTTGCGGTCGAGCCGGCGCCTGGCCGTGGAACTGGCGGTGCGCGACGAGGTGGACCGGCGGCTGCGCCTGCAGGCGACGCGCGGGACCTCCGAGGCCACCACCGGGCTCGCGCCGGATGCCGTTGTCGCGGAACAGCTTCGGGATCTGCACGCCGAGGTGCGGGGGATCGCGCAGACGCTCACCGATGCCGAGGCGCGCAAGCGGTTGCGCGCGGTATCGGACACCCTGGTGCGGTTGATGGGCGGGCCGGAGGAGACCGTGGCCGCGGACTCCGCGCCCGCACTGTCTCCGCGCGAACTGGACGTGCTGTCGTATGTGGCCCTCGGTTGCACCAATGGTGAAGCGGCACAGCGGCTTTCGCTGCGCCCGGAAACGGTGAAGAGCTATCTGCGCAGTGCGATGACGAAACTCGGCGCGCACACCAGGCACGAGGCGGTGGTCCGGGCACGGCGGTGCGGGCTGCTGCCGTGATGCCGCGGGCGGTGATCCGGCCCCGGATACGCGACTGCCGGCCCGGAAATCCGGACCGGCAGGTGCTGTGTTCCGCTCGCCGCGGCGGCGGTGTGACCGTGGTCGGTGTCGACTAGGCCTGCGGCTCGACCAG
Organism: Nocardia sp. AB354; assembly: GCF_049538315.1. NCBI lineage: Bacteria > Bacillati > Actinomycetota > Actinomycetes > Mycobacteriales > Nocardiaceae > Nocardia > Nocardia sp. AB354. Next base: position 75,572 of record NZ_JBMVFU010000033.1, read on the forward strand.
CTGGATGTCGAGCTCGATGGCGACCTTGTCGCTGAGCATGGCGGTGGGCAGGGCCGGCGCGACGTCGAATTCGCTGCGCTTGATGGTGCCGGTGGCGGTGAATCCGGCGTGGCGGCTGCCGTCCTGGAACTGCTGCAGGCCGCCCCACTCCACGTCGAGGGTGACCGGCTTGGTCACGCCACCGAGGGTCACCTCGCCGGTGACCTCGAACTCCTCGGCGACCCGCACCGGCTCGACGGCCTTGAAGTGCAGGGTGGGGCGCTCGGTGACGTTGAGCAGCTCGGCGCTGCGGACGTGCTCGTCACGCTGGGAGTTGCCGGTGTCGAACGAGTCGAGGTAGATGGTGGCCTCGATGGTGGCCGCGCCGGAGGCGTCCACGACGAAGCTGGTCTCGAAGTTGTTGAAGCGGCCGCGGACCTTGGAGATGCCCAGGTGGCGGACGGTGAAGTTCACCGAGGAGTGGGCGGGGTCCAGGGCCCAGGAACCGGTAGCGAGAGTGGTCTGCTCGGAAGTGGTCATGTCCACCAGATTTGCGGACCATGGTCCGGTTAGCCACACCGCGGTTATCCTGGGACTGGCAGGGCGTGGATAACAAGGCCCGGACAGATACAGGATGGTGTGGTGGCACGATCGGAATTCGGCGAGTTTCTCATCGCGCGGCGGGCCCAGTTGCAGCCCGAAGATGTCGGTCTACCGGCCGGGCGCCGGCGGCGGACCCCCGGACTGCGGCGCGAGGAGGTTGCCGCGCTGGCCGGGGTGAGTGTCGATTATCTCGCCCGCCTCGAACAGGGTCGCGACACCAATCCTTCCATGGCGGTGCTGGGGGCGCTGGCGGAGGCGCTGCGGCTCAACGAGGTCGAACGTCACCATTTCGGCAATCTCGCCGTCGGCATGGAACACGCCCGCGAGTGCCCATCCTCGGGTCAGGCACGGGAACAGGTCACCGACACCGTGCAGGCCGTGCTGGATGCCATGCATCCCACGCCCGCCTTCGTGGCGGGCCGGTGGCTCGACATCCTCGCCTGGAATCCGGCATGGCGCGATTTCGCCGAACCGCTGGGACTGCTCGACGACGTCGCCGAACACAATCTGGCCACCTACTTCTTCGCGCACCCGGAGGCGCCGCAGCGGTGGCGGGACTGGCCGGTCGCCGCGGAGATGATGGTGTCGACGCTGCGCTCGGCGCGCACGCACTGGCCCGACGATCCCGGACTGGACGCGCTGGTCCAGGGATTGCACCGATTTCCGGAATTCTCCTGCCGCTGGCGGGAACACCGGGTCACCGAATTCCGGTCCGGTGCGCTGCATATCGAGCATCCGCAGCGCGGCGACGTCGAGGTCGAGATCCAAAGCCTCAGTCCGGCAATCGATCAGAGCGTGCAGGTGTGGCTGGTCGACCGGCGCGCCGTGCGCGGTCCGGCACTGCGGCTGGTGAACGAATAACTCGCGCTCGGAGGATTCTTGCGCGCCCGAGTCGGCTCAGCTGTCGATCGGGACACGGAATCCGCGGTCCGCGACTCGTGAGACACCGATCACGCATAATCCAACGTGAGGATTCCTGCCGGCCGGTGTCTATCGATTCGAGCAGCGGAGGAGGTGCTGTGTGACCGAGGCGGCAGCGGCACCCGAGGCAGCGCTGGACGATGCCACCCTGACCGGGCGGGCACGTGACGGCGATGTCCGGGCTTACGAGCAACTGGTGCTGCGCTACCAGGGAGCGATGTTCCGGTTGGCGGCACGGATGCTGGCCGATCGGTCCGAGGCGGAGGACGTCATCCAGGAGGTTTTCCTGACCGCCTGGCGCCGCCTGGCTCAACTGCAAGACGACAGCGCCTTCTCGGGGTGGTTGTACCGGATGACCACCAATCGCTGCCTCAACGTCATCCGGTCCCGGCCGGACCGCACCGACGTGGATCCCGATTCCACCGAATCGCCACAGCGTGCGACCCAGCCCGAACACGCGGCACAGGTGCACAGCCAGATGGCCGCGCTCACCGCGGCGCTACAGCGGCTGACACCCGAACAGCGCGCCTGCTGGCTGTTGCGGGAGGTGCACGGCCGCTCCTACGAGGAGATTGCCGAGATCGTCGGCACCAACACCACCGCGGTTCGGGGGCGGATCGCCCGAGCCCGGGCGCAATTGGCGGAGGTGATGAAGCCGTGGCGCTGACGGAGTTGACCGAAAGCGACTACACGCTGCCCTGCGGGCGCAGCGTCGAACAGGTCTGGGACCGCCTCGATGCCGTGGAGGCGGGCCTGGCCGACGAACACGAATCGGACTGCCCGCACTGCGCGGCCGCGCGCGAGAGCCTGCTCACGCTGCGTGCCGCCACCCGTGAACTCGTCGACGAGCCGGACCCACCGCCGCCCGCGATGTTCGACCGGATCATGTCCGCGGTGCGGGCGGAAGTCCGGCGCGGCCGGATGGTGAGCCTGGCGACTCCCCATCCGGGCTCGGTCGAGGTCAGCGAGCAGGCGATCGCTGCGGTGCTGCGCTATGCCGCCGACACCGTGGCGGGCGTGCGCGCTCGCAGCTGCCGCATCGACGACCACGGACCCGATGCCGACGGCGGCCACGCGATCACGGTTTCGCTCTCGATCTCGGTTCGGCACGGCGACACCGCGGTGGAACGCGTCGTTCCGCAGGTTCGCGAACGGGTCCGCGCGGCGGCCACGGCCCGCGCCGGTCTGGCGCTCGCGCGGCTCGACATCACCGTGGTGGATGTCTACCAGGAGGAGTCGTGAGCGCGGGATTCGCGGAGAAAGCGGAATATATCGCCTCCGATGCGGTAATCGCTGCAGTAGCGGCTCGGGCCGCGACCTCGGTTCCCGGGGTGGCGCGGCTCGAGCCCGGTGTCCTCGGTCTGCTCGGCCACCTCGCCCGGACGGGGCGGCAGTGGTGGAGCAGCCAGGACATCGCACCCGGCGCGGGCGTGCGCGTCCGTCACAGCGGTGGCTGGCTGAAGGTGCAGGTCGACCTGTCGGTGACGGGCGGATGCCATGTCGGCGAGGTCGGGCAGGCGGTACAGCAGGAGGTGGTCCGGATGGTCGCGCAACAAACCGGGATGGTCGTCGACGCGGTGTCGGTGGCGATTCTGGACATTCAACCGGATGCGTCGTGACGGCCGTGAGCGAGGACGAACTGGCCGGCGAGATCGTCACCGCCATCGAATCGGTGGCGGGACTGCATCCGGCCGTCCCGCCGGGCGTCGCCCTCGCCGATTGGGTGCCGCGGCTGGGGCCGCGCTCGGCGGTGGACGTGAGCCCGGAGATCGTCGAGATCCGGGTGATCGCCTCGGCGCTGCCGCTGCCACCACTGCTGGACAAACTCTCGGCGGCCGTGGGTGAGCTGCTGGCCGCCACCCGGTGGGCCGGTGCGCGGCTGCGCATCGTGGTCACCGATTTGGACGCGGACGTCTTCGACACCGCGGTTACCTAGATCATCGGTCTCGCCCGTGACATTTCGCCGTCAGCGGGGTCGTATCAGTGCAGGTTCGTTATCCGCTGTACCGCAAGGGAACTGAACTGGAGGTAATCATGACCAGCACGACAGCCGGTAAGGGCGCGGAGAACGCCAGGGCCGAGACGGGTAGGGACACCGGCGCCGGTCCGAGCCAGGGCGGAGCGGCTGCCAAAGCCCCCGCCCGGACCAGCAGCGCGCTGGTCAGCGAACAGGGCACCACCAGCATCGCCGATGTTGTCGTCCAGAAGATCGCCGGATTGGCGACCCGCGAGGTGCGCGGTGTGCACGACCTCGGCGGTGGCGCGGCACGCGCGTTCGGTGCCTTCCGCGATCGCATCCCCGGTGCGTCGGCCAGTGTGGGACAAGGGGTTTCGGTCGAGGTCGGGGAGACACAGGCGGCGGTGGATCTGGAGATCGTCGTCGAATACGGCGTCTCCATCGCCGAACTGGCGCGCGCGGTGCGCCGCAATGTCATCACCGCGATCGAGCAGATGACCGGTCTCGAGGTGGTCGAGGTGAACATCAACGTCAACGACGTCTTCATCGAAGAGGACGAAGATCAGCCGCCGGTCCGCGAACGGGTGCAGTGATATGAACGCCACCACGATCTGCCTGATCTTCGGTCTGTCCCTCGGATTCGCCGCGGCGTTCGGCGGGTTCGGGGCCTTCGCGGTGGTGCTGATCTTCGGCGCGCTGGGACTGGTGATCGGCCGCTGGCTCGACGGCCATGTCGACCTGTCCGGTCTGATCCGCTCGGCGCAGGATCGGGGCCGGAAATGAGCGCCGCCGCGGAGACGGCGGCGGCACCGCGTCTCTCCGCGGCCGAGTTCCGGGGACGCACCACCGTCTCCGAGCGCGCGGTCCGGCGCTTGGCGGCCCGGGCGGCGCGTGAGGTCGACGGTGTCGCCGACGGCCCCGAGGTGTCCGCGCGGGTGACGGCCGATACCGCCGTGCTGCGGGTACGACTGCCGGTCGATTATCCGATGCCGGTCGCGGTGGTCACCGAGGCGTGCCGCGAGCACCTGATGCAGCGCACCCACGAACTGTCCGGCCTCGTGGTTCCGCGGGTGGACATCGAAGTCTCCGAACTGGTCAACACGATCGAACCCGCCGGGGGCCTGCGATGAACCGCAGGCCCCGGCGCATCACCCCGGCCGTGCTGGTCGCGGTGGCGTTGCTGGTGATCGCGGTCCTCGTGGCGGTGTCGCTGATCCAAAACCTCGGCAACACGAAGGAATTGGTGTCCTACCACAGCATCGCGGTGCACCTGCACGAGACGACCTGGCACAGCTATTGGGTCCTCGGTGTCGGCATCGGGCTCGCGGTGCTCGGTGCGGTGCTGGTGCTCGCGGCGTTGCTGCCCGGGCGCCGCGTCGTGGAGGCGCTGGACGCCGAGGAGGGGATGGACGCGGGCATCACCCGGCGCAGTCTCGACGGCGCCCTCAACGATGCGGCGAGTTCGGTCGCGGGACTCGAAGCGGCGCGAGTTCGCCGGAGCCGCAAGAACATTCGAGTCAGCGGCCGCGCCGCCCACCCGGACCACGCCGATCTGGAGCAGACGGTCAACGCGACGGTCGGCGACCGGCTCGCCCGCATCGGCCCGAAATCCGCCCCGCCGGTCAGCACCCGCCTGCGCGCGGCCCAGCAGCCGGAGCGGGTCGACAAGCGAGTGCATGTCCGCAAGGAGGTGTTGTGAGCGACAATCGCGCAGCGGCTC
>NZ_JBMVFU010000034.1:0-75658 GCF_049538315.1 Nocardia sp. AB354
CACGTCGCCTCGGCCCTGGCTCGCACCGGCGAATCGGCCGCCACCATCGAGTACGGCACCGGCCGGTCACACTCGCCGGGGGTCACCCGCTGGCCGGTGTCCTACACCACCGGTAGTCTCCCGCAGCAGGAGTGACACAACCACTGACCAATCCCAGAGGTCGGGTTCAGCGGCGTCGCGTTGTGCCGACTTCTCATCGGCATATTCACCCAGTGCCCTGCCCGCAGAGACATCGGCGCGGTTCGTTCGGCCGGGCGGGCGCGGGCCGGTCAGCGTTCATGTGACATGCTGGTTGACGAGCACGGGTTGTTGACATGATCGCTCGGCTCGCAACAGGAAGTTGTACATCAGTATGTCGCAGGGCAGTGTGAAGTGGTTCAACGGCGAAAAGGGCTTCGGCTTCATCGCTCAGGACGGGGGAGGCCCCGACGTTTTCGTCCACTACTCCGAGATTTCCGGCTCCGGCTTCAAGTCCCTGGATGAGGGACAGCGCGTCGAATTCGAGATCGGCCAGGGCCAGAAGGGCCCGCAGGCCCAGAGCGTTCGCGCCATCTAGGGACCGAGTCTCCACGAAACCCGCGCCTGTGGCGCGGGTTTCGTGCTTTTCGGAGGGTTGCCGGCCCGGGCGGCAGAGCGTTCGCCGGCATCCGGCCGGGCATGGGCGGTATGCGGATGGCGTGGGCCCACGTGGACACGGACGGCAGATTCCCGTAGCGTCGAGGTAGACACCCGGTCTCGTAGCAGCGGACGGTGGACTACAGGGTCCGCTCGGCGCTTCTGATCCGGAGACGGGATCACGGTCCTGACGATCGAATATCGGATCGGCAAACCACGAGCGGTCGAACGCCGCTGGATCACTCTTCGCAACCAGCGCCTGCATGATTCGCTTGCTCGGGTGTGTGTTCTCCATCGCTCATCACAGGACCGCCACGGCCCGCGAACGGGCCCAGCGCCGGCGACGCCAGAGCGGAGCGAACCGTTCGGCTCGGCGACATTGCGACCGATCTCACGATCGTCACGTCGCCGGCTTCCCTCAATGCGGCCGATTCGCGGCCGAGTCAGGAGCGTCGGCATGAACTGCCCGACCCGCCCCATCCCCAACACCGCACACCTGGACCGCGAGCATGGCGCACGCGTGCAACTCAAGACAGCCGAGACGAAAACGGGGTATGTCGACGGCGCTTGGTGGCCGCACAGCACCGATCTCGCCGCCGAACTGCCCCACCTGATCACCGCGATCGCGGGACGGCTCGACTCGATTCACCGCGTGGTTTACCAGCCCGGCGAATGGACTCCCACCCCACAACAACTTGCCCACGCCGGACGCAGTGTCCGCCTCGACGGGAACCGGCACGGCACCGCGCATACGATCGAAATCCTCGGCGCCCGCGACCGGCGGCAGATCCTTCTGATCATCCCGCCACACACCGATCCCCACAGGGCCGCCGCCGTGATGGCGATGGCCTGCCGCGTCGACGACGAATCCACGATCGACCAACTGCTGGCCCAGCTTCCCGGACGCACCGGCAGAGCCGCAGCCCTACGACAGTGGCGCAGCAGCGGAACCATCCGCCGGGTCGACACATCCGGCAGCGCACACCAGCTACCTATCCGATAACGACAGAGAGAACTCACCATGAGCGACAGAGCATCCGCCGGACCTCAGCTGTTCAGCCACGAATACACCGCACCGGACAGCACTCCCGCCAGTGCAATCGACACCGACCTGCGACCGAAATTCCTTTCCGCGCACGAAGACCGGCAACACGACGACTAACCGCAGCGGCACCTCGATTTATCGTGGCGGCTCCCGCAGGCGCCGCTTCGACCGCACCGGCATCGGCGTCGAGAGGCCTACCGACGCCGTGCAGTGCGCCATCGGCGGATCGAACACGGTCGTCACCGCCGGCCGCCGATGCGAGTCACCGGAACCCGTGGGGACGAGATCGCCGCCCTCGGTGGCGCCGATATCGAAGCGCGGCAACAGGATCGGCACCGACTCACCGAGCGTGTCGTAGAGCGTCGGCGACGGGCCGATATCGCCGAGAGCGAGGTGCCGACGGCCCTCTCGGTTCGACATCCGGCGGGCGTGGTGGTGCGTACCCCGGCCGTTGAACGATCGGACCTGTCGGTGCATCGTTGCCGACGCTGAGCGAGACGCCGGGGTGATGTGAACCGGATCCGCTGCCGACGGCGTGCGCCGGGAGATCCGGTGGGGTGCGTCACCGGTCTTAGTTTATACAAGCTTTAGATGTATAAATAGAGGTATGGCGTATGTGATCGGCGAGCCGTGCGTGGACGTGATGGACCGGGCGTGTGTGGAGGAGTGTCCGGTCGACTGCATCTACGAGGGTGCTCGCTCGTTGTACATCCACCCCGACGAGTGCGTGGACTGTGGGGCGTGTGTGCCGGTCTGCCCGGTGGAGGCGATCTATTACCAGGACGACCTGCCGGCCGAACTCGAGCCCTACCTCGACGACAACGCCGCCTTTTTCAGCGAGACCTTGCCCGGTCGCGGCGAACCACTCGGATTTCCCGGCGGCGCAGCCAAACTCGGCCCCGTCGGGGTGGATACGCCGCTGGTTGCCGCGCTGCCGAAACGGAGTGCCCAGCCATGACGCGCGAAACGGCGTCCGCTGCCACGCCGTCCAGTTCGCGTGCGACGCCGACCGGAGCCGGTGGTGGGCGGCGCGGCGAGGTGCTCGCGGTATTGCGCGACTCGCGTGATGCGTTGAGCATCCTCGATATCGCCGCGCACCTGCAGCTGCATCCGAACACGGTGCGTTTTCACCTCGAGGCGCTGGTCGAGGCCGGGCAGGCCGAGCGGGTCGACAGTCCGCGCACCGGTCCGGGCCGGCCTCCGCAAATGTTTCGCGCCCATCGCGGGATGGACCCCGCCGGGCCGCGTAACTACCGGCTGCTCGCCGATATCCTCACCGCCCAGCTGGCCTCCGATCCCGACCCGCTGGATCGTGCGGAGGAGGCCGGTCGCAGCTGGGGCCGCACATTGACTCGCGACATGGATGCCGCGGTGCCGACCGCCGAGCAGGCTGTGAGCGATTTGGTGCGGGTGCTCGACGAGGTCGGATTCGACCCCGAACCCGACCTCGATAGCGGCCGGACGCGAATCCGGTTGCGGCACTGCCCCTTCCTCGACCTGGCCGAAACTCGTGCGAGTGTGGTGTGCCCGATCCATCTGGGCCTGATGCAGGGCGTGCTGGAGGGCCGGGCCGCGCCGCTGGCTGTCGAGCGGCTCGAGGCGTTCGCGGAACCCGATCTGTGCCTAGCCCATCTCACCACGACCGGCAGCGCCGGGTCCGCCCCGGCGCGAACGGACTCCGCGCGATGACCAGCGCCGGGGCCGGCATCGTATCCTCCACGACCCGCCCCTGCCCTGGTCGTTCACCGTCCGCCGTGGCGACCCCGCAATCGAACTGACGCGGCTGATTGTTCACATCCACCTCCGACGGTCTGTTCTGCGTCACGTCCGTGGCGGGCATGTGACCCACCTCCTAGTTTTTACAATATTGCTTTGTATAAACTGATTCGTGCGAGGCTCGCCAGCCAAGCCACCCCGGTTATGACACGCGTCATTCATGACCCACCGGCCCGGCAGGGCGGCGACTCGACACAACCGCCCATACCGGAGATTCGAGGAAATGCGATGACCACCGCGATGCTGCCCCCGCCCCCGATCCACCACCCGCTCGAGATTCCGCAGCACGCGGTCGGCGTTATCCACCGGGTGCGAGACGCCGTGCGCGCGTTACCCGCTCCGACACTTCCGCGGGACATGCTCGCGGCAACGACGGTGGGCGATCTCGCCTTCACTCACGTCATCGACGCCCGCACTCTCGCCGTCGTCGCCCGCAAGGACCGCCACATCCAGCCGATCGCCGCGATGATCACCGAACACCTGCTCGGCGTCACCGCGACCGTGGTCGGCAGCGCGATCACGGTGACTCTCCGCTGACCGTTCCGCCACTGTCCACAGCGACGCCACGTTGATCCCGGCCCCGCTGAGCTCGAACCGGCCGAGGGGCCGGGAAGTGTTTCCGCAACGAATCGAACGGTGGTGCTCACTATGCCTATCGGGAAAGCCACGATAGTTCCGGCACTCGATGACCCCTGGCCGAGACCGGAACGGGGTCGGGCTGATGAGTGACGTGGCCAAGGTGATTCGACTGCGCGACAGCGACTTCGAGGCGCGGCAACGGCCGGCGTCGCGGCAATGGCCGAGCCGGCCGGCGTTACGCCCGGTGACGTCGCTGACCGGGCGACTGGCGCCGGCGACCCCGCGCAGCCCGGGCGCCTCGGCCGGCGCCACGATCATCAACGGAATCCGCTGCACCGCCGAATTCGCTCGCCGCCGCTTCACCGGCGACTACAGGGTCGACGAGTTCGGCTTGGACGAACACCTGTTGGAATCGGTTCTGCTGCCGGCTCTGCGGCCCCTGTCGGACCTCTGGTTCCGGGTCCAGGTCACCGGCGTCGACAACATCCCCGAAACCGGCGGCGCCCTGATCGTGGCCAACCACGCGGGCGTACTCCCCATCGACGCCCTGATGCTCCAGCTGGCCGTGCACGACCGACACCCCGAACAACGGCTTCTGCGGTTGCTGGCCGCCGATCTGGTCTTCGACCTGCCCATCCTGGGCGGGTTGGCCCGCAAGGCCGGGCACACCCTGGCCTGCCCCGCCGACGCCGAACGCCTGCTGCGCTCCGGCGAGCTGGCCGGAGTGTTCCCTGAAGGATTCAAGGGTGTCGGCAAGCCCTACCGTCAGCGCTACAAGCTGCAGCGGTTCGGGCGCGGCGGATTCGCTTCTGCGGCGGTCGAGGCGCGCGTGCCGATCATTCCTTGCTCGATCGTCGGCTCCGAGGAGATCTACCCCAAGCTCGCCGACATCACCCCGCTGGCCCGGCTGCTCGGGTTGCCCTACTTCCCGGTGACACCGACATTCCCGCACCTGGGCGTGCTCGGCGCAGTCCCGCTGCCCTCCAAGTGGTACATCGAATTCGGCACCCCGATCCCGATCGACGGCTTCGCCCCGGCGGCCGCCGACGATCCGATGGCCATGTTCGACCTCGCCGGCCACATCCGCGAAACCATTCAACAGACGCTGTACAAACTGCTCGCCAAACGTCCGCACCCTTTCACCGGCCCCGACAACTAACCGCACTTCGAGGCTTTCGGTTCAGAGATGTGCCTGCAGGCCGGTGGTGGCCGAGCCGGTCACTGCATCGACGAGCGGGGTCAGCCGACGAAGTTCTTCCAGATGGGTAGCACTGAGCTGGGCGAGAGCACGTTTTCCGGTCTCGGTCAGGGTGAGGCGCACGACGCGTCGGTCCGTGCCGCCCTCCCGGTTGCGGGTGACGAGCCCGAGTTGTTCGGTGCGATCGATCAGCTGCACCACGCTGTGGTGCCGGGTGCACAGGTAATCCGCGAGCTCGCCGATGCTGGGTCCATCCGGGCCGAGATGGCCTCGGATCGCCAGGAGCAGTTGGTGCTGCGCGGCGGTGAGTCCCACGTCGGCCGCCCGGTGTTCACTCCAGCGCAGGAACCGGCGCAGTCCGACGCGGAACATCAACAGCCGCGAGTACTCCTGATCGGTGAGATCGGGCGACGACGTCGACTCATATGTCATGACATGATATTATCATGTCATGACATAAGGCCGGCGGTGTACCGGACCGGTTCCGCCTATCGTCGTTGTCGATCTCAGCCGCTGGTCTTCACCGTGCAGCCGAAAGGTGGTGGAAGACATGGCTACTGACGCCATGAACATGAGCCTGCATCCCGACATCGTGGAGTTGCGGGCCAAGTACGAGAAGTACGAACTCGCCGCGATGGAACCGGCCGCGCAAGCTGTCATCGGCGTGATGTTCCTGACCGGGCTCTACATCGCGATCTCGGCGTGGGTCGTCGGTTTCCACGGTTATCCGACCTTGACCGCGAACAACCTGATCGTCGGGACCGCCCTGGCGGTGCTGGCGCTGGGGTTCGCCTCGATGTACGGACGTGTGCACGGCATCGTCTGGGCCGCTCCGCTGATCGGCGTGTGGATGATCATCAGCCCCTGGGTGGTCAGCGGCAATGTCGCCCATCCCGCGACGATCTGGAGCAACGTGGTCGCCGGTGCGGTCGCCGTGTTGCTCGGGCTGAGCTCGATGGCACTGGGCATGCGCCGGACTCGATGAGCGCGAACCGCCAACGATGGGGTGCGGGCCGATAACCAGTGGGATTCGGTCCCGCACCGGATAGCGGGACGGAACGGAGGGTGCATGACCGATAGCAAACATAGGTCGCGGGTGGTTGTGGTGACCGGTGCCAGCGGCGGTATCGGCCGCGCGACCGCGGTGGCCTTCGGCCGGCGAGGTGACAGGGTAGCGCTGCTCGCCAGGGGTGAAACAGGTTTGGCGGCCGCGGCCGAGCAGATTCGTCGCGCGGGCGGTACCGCTCTGGCCGTGCCTACCGATGTGGCCGAGAGCGACCAGGTGACAGCGGCGGCCGAGCGGGTCGAACAGGAACTCGGGCCGATCGATGTGTGGGTGAATGTCGCGTTCACTTCCGTGTTCGCACCGTTCGACGAGATCGAGCCCGCGGAGTTCCGGCGGGTCACCGAGGTCTCCTACCTCGGCTACGTCTATGCCACGATGGCGGCTCTGAAGCGGATGAAGGCCCGTAATCGAGGCACGATCGTGCATGTCGGGTCGGCTCTGGCGTATCGCGGCATCCCGCTGCAGAGCGCCTATTGCGGAGCGAAACATGCCATTCAAGGTTTTCACGAGTCGTTGCGATGCGAACTGCTGCACGAGCGCAGCGGGGTGCGGGTGACCATGGTGCAGATGCCCGCGGTGAACACGCCGCAGTTCTCATGGGTGCTGTCGCGGCTGCCGAAGCAGGCTCAGCCGGTGCCGCCGATCTACCAGCCGGAGGTCGCTGCCCGCGCTGTGCTGTACGCCGCCGACCACCCGAACCGACGCGAGTACTGGGTGGGCGGCAGCACCGCGGCCACGCTGGCCGCCAATGCGATCGCGCCGGGCCTGCTCGATCGTTATCTAGCCAAAACGGGTTTCGATTCCCAGCAGACCGATCAACCCCGCGACCCCGAGCAGCCCGAAAATCTGTGGCATCCCGCCGATGGCGAGCAGGGCAGGGACTTCGGCGCCCACGGCATCTTCGACGCCCGGTCCACCGAACGCAGTGCGCAGTTGTGGGCCGGTCAGCACCACGGCGCGGTGGCCGCTGCCGTCGCCGGGGTCGCTACGGCGGCGCTGGGCCTGTGGTCCCGTTCGCGCCGGTCCCGGCTGTGAGCGCCCGCGCATCCGGTTCGGCGGTCCGGCGGAGCCGGCTGGCGGGCATCGTCGCCGGCGTATGCGGTGTGATTCTGCTGAGCGCTCCCCGCCGGTTCGTCGGCCCCGCCCCGAGGGCGGTGACCGTGGCGCGGCTGCTCGGCGCCCGATACGGCGTGCAGGGCGTGGTGCTGGTTGTGGTGCCCGGGCCACCGGTGCGCGCCGTGCGCGCGGTGGACGTCCTGCACGCCCTGAGCATGCTCGCATTCCTCGGCTCACCCCGATACCGGCGCCCGGCCCTGGCCAGCGCCGCACTCTCGGTCGGCCTGACGCTGCTGGCCCGGCCGAGCAACCGTCGGTGATCGCCTCGGACCGCACCGACACGCCGTGCGAAAAGGTGAGCCGTGGGGCTCCGATGTGGTGACCAGGACGCTGACCGCGTGACGGATCGGATCGAATAATCGCTGGTAGAGGTGCTCGCCCGTGTAAGATTCGTCCTGCTTGGTCGAAATGGATGATGCCGCGGCTGGAGCCGGTGGGTACTCGGCCTTCCGTGTTCGTGCGTAGCCCGGTTGTGTAGTGGCAGTACGGCGGCGCATTTCGAGTTGGTCCGATGGCGTCCGCGGTAGCCGACAAATGGATACTTCGCTGACGAGGGAAGGCTCGTATGCAGATTCCGGCTGCGCGAATCCTGTTCACCGACGATGATCGAGACGAAATCGCCCGTCGTGTCACCACCGCGCTGAGCACCGGTGCGCTCACTCTCGGGCCCAATACGCGAGAGTTCGAATCCGATTTCGCCGCCGCCCACGGCGCCCCCTATGCGGTCGCGGTCAGCAGCGGAACCGCCGCGTTGGAGATCATCCTGCGCAGCGTCGGCGTTGCCGGACGTGACGTCGTCGTGCCGGCGAATACCTTCGCCGCCACCGGATTTTCGGTGCTGCGCGCGGGCGGCAACCCGGTCTTCGCCGACGTCGATCGCGATACCTTCGCGCTGTCGCCCGCAACCGTGGAGGCCGCGCTCGGACCCGACACGGCGGCCGTCGTGCTCGTCCATATCGGCGGATTGGTCTCGCCCGATGCGCCGGCCCTGCGGGAGCTGTGCGACGAGCGGGGGATCGTGCTCGTCGAGGATGCGGCGCATGCCCACGGCTGTAGCTACGGTGGGCGGTTCGCGGGCTCCTTCGGCGTCGCGGGTGCTTTCTCGTTCTATCCGACGAAGGTGCTGACCAGCGGAGAGGGCGGAATGATCGTGACCGCCGACGAGCGTATCCGCGACGAGGCCGTGCTCTACCGAGACCAGGGCAAGGCCGGCTTCCTCGGAAACGTGCACATCCGTGAGGGGTATGCCTGGCGGATGAGTGAGCTGCACGCTGCGGTCGGCCTGGTTCACCTGCGTCACCTTCCCGAATTTCTGCGAGTGCGCCAGGCCGCGGCACACCGCTACGACGCGGCGATCGACGCGATGGACGGATTCGAGCGGCTCGCCATCGCTCCCGAAGGGCGCAGCAACTACTACAAGTACATCGTGTTGCCCACCGACGACATCGACCGGGCGCAGTTCAAGAAGGCGGTCAAGGAACGGTTCGAGGTCGCGCTGACCGGTGAGGTGTACGAGGCGCCGCTGCATCGGCAACCGGTGTTCGAGCGCTTCGGCGGCCGCCGGCTCGAGGTTGCCGACGATATCTGTGCCCGGCACATCTGCCTGCCGTTGCATTCCGACATGACCGATGCCGAGGTCGATCATGTGCTGGCTGCGTTGTGCGAGGTCCGAGACACACTGATGGGAGGCTGAACAAGACATGCGGATCGGAGTGACAGGCGGCTCCGGCTTCATCGGAGCCCACGTGATTCACCGGCTCGCCGAATCCGGACACACGGTCTACGCCCTGGATACGGTCGCCCCGTCGAGTCCGGACCCTCGAGCGCGATTCCGCCGGGTGGACGTGCTCGACTCGTCCGCCGTCGTCGGCGCCTCGGCGGATCTCGAGGTGATCTTCCATTTGGCCGGCATGTCGAATGTCGATGTGGCGCATCGCGATCCGCTGCGGACGGTGCGATTGAACGTGGACGGCACCGCCAACATCCTGGACGCGGCCCGCGTGCACGGCCTGCGCCGAGTCGTCTTCGCCAGCACCGTATGGGTGTACGGGGCCGCCTTCGACGTCTCGGACGGGACGCGGCCGCTGACGGAGGCGGCGCCGATGGCGTTGGCCAAGGCCGGCCACATCTACACCTCGACGAAGATCGCCGCGGAGATGCTGATCCACAGCTACGCCGAGACCTACGACGTGCCGTTCACGATTTTGCGCTACGGCGTGCCGTATGGGCCCGGCATGAGAGACGAACTCGTCCTGGCCCGATTCGTTCGCAAAGCCATCGCGGGTGAGCCGCTGACTGTCGCCGGAGACGGCAAACAATTCCGCAACTACGTTTTCGTCGAGGACCTCGCCGACGCGCATGCACGGGTGCTCGACGACGCTGCCGAGAACCAGGTGATCGCGCTCGAAGGCAGCGAGCGGGTGAGTGTGCTCGATATGGCGGAGGCGGTGCAGGCGCGTTTTCCCGGTACCCCGATCGAGCATGTTCCGGCGCGGCCGGGTGATTTCCGGGGCATCGACGTATCGAACGCCCTGGCCGACAAGCTGATCGGGTGGCGACCCACGACCTCGTTCCAGGACGGAGTCCGGCGATACGTCGAGTGGTATCTGGCGGAGCATCCGGACACGGCCGCGGCCCGCGGAAACGGGTAGCTATGTCGACTCCCTCCGCGCTGCTGCTGTCCGGCTCGCTCGGTATGGGACACGATGTGATGGCCGACGCATGCGCGGTGTCGCTGCGCCGGCGCGGCTGGACGACCGACACCGTCGACAGCATGCGCATGATGGGAAACCGTCGAGGTGGACTCGGCGAGAAGGTGTTTCGCGGCATGCTCGCCGTGCCCGGCCTGTACGACGCCTTCCACTTCGGGCCACTGCGCTCCGGGGGCCGGCTGGCCCGGTTCATCGACGCGGCATCGTGCCGCTACCTGGTTCCCGCCCTGGACGCGCGGCTGCGCGACCGGCCGGTGCAGTTGCTGGTGTCGGTGTTCGCCACCGGCGCCGCCGCGGCCAGTCGGATCAAGGATCGTCATCCCGATGTGGTGAATGCGGTGTTCTGCACCGACACCTGCCCGCATCGGTTGTGGGTGCACCCGAACACCGATCTCTACCTGGTGACCTCGGACCCGGCGGCCCGCTACATCCGGCGCTTCGAACCCGGCGCGGAGATCGCGGTGGTACCGGCGCCGGTACGCCCGCAGTTCTACCGGGCGCCGCCGCAAGCCGAGGCGCGGGACGCGTTGGGCGTGCCCCGGAACGCGAAATGCGTGCTGCTCATATCGGGGGCGTGGGGTATCGGTCCGCTGGCCGAGGCGGCCGACCTGATCGCGCGCGCGGGCGTTCACGTGCTGGTCGTGGCGGGCCGCAATGCCGGACTGGAAGCGCGGCTGCGGTCGATGGCCGCTGAAACCGAGCGAATCGTCCCCTTCGGTTTCACCGATGAGATTCCCGTGCTGATGTCCGCCGCCGATCTCGTCATCACCTCGTCGGGGGATACCTGCGCCGAGGCGAGAGTGATCGGCCGCGACTTGCTGCTGCTCGACGTCGTGCCCGGACACGGTCGAGACAACCTCCATCAGGAGCTCGTGCGTGGCGCTGCCGCGGTGACGTCCGCGCAACCGGAGGCGATCCGGCGTTGCGTTCTGGCTTGTCTGGAGCGAGTCGAACCACCGCCGGCTCGAATTGCCGTCGAACCCGAGGCGTGGGAAGAGGCGTTCGGCGCCACGCTGGACCGGGTCGGGCTGGGCGGCCGGGCGTCGGCGCCGTGAATCAGTCGCTGACTTACGGGTTGCCGGCGGTGGTCGTAGCCGCGGCGCTGTACGGATGCGCGCCGGCAATCCAGGCCACGGCGGCGCGGCGGACCGCGCACGGCGGCGGCCTGGGACTGCTGTTGCTGGCGCGGCTCGCCGTGCGGCCGCTGTGGCTGTTCGGATTGGCTTGTGAGATGGGCGGTTTCGCGGCCGAGGCATACGCGTTCTCGGTGGCGCCGGCAACTCTGGTCGCGCCCTTGCTGACCCTGGACATGGTGTTTCTCGTTGTGATTGCCCGCCGCGGTCTCGATGAACGGCTGGCGGCGGTGGGGCGCTACGGGATCGTCGCGATGGTGCTCGGCACCGGCCTGATGGCGTATGCGTTCAACGACGAATCGGCACTCGGTTCGCCCGCATCGAACGTAGAGATGCTCCTGTTCGTCGTTGGCGGCGTAGTGGCCGCCGCGGCCGGGGCGGTCGTGGGGGACCTCGGTACCAGGACCCCACGACCATGGGTCGCGGCGCTCGGGTTCGGCACCGCGGCGGGAATCGCCTACGGCATCGCAACGGTCGCGACACGCCAGGTCGGGCTCACTTTCGAGCTACACCGTCCCTGGACGATGCTCGCCACGCCGACACCGTATGTCCTCGCGGTATGTTCGGTGCTCGGGATCAGCCTGCTGCAGCGCGGTCTGCAGGCGGGCGCCGCGGTCCTCACATTTCCGGTCACCAGCTTTCTGTCCTCGTTCGTTCCCGTCGTGCTCGGTGTCACCGTGCTCGGTGACGAGATCCCCGGAGGCGGCGCGGGCGCCGCCTTCGTCCTCGCGTTGCTGGCGGTATCCGTCGGTGTGACATGTCTCGGCCGCGATCGCGCGTCGGCCGCGCGCAGGCTCGAGGCGGAGACCGACCCGACCCCGAGGAGGGTAGGGTGAGCTGGCTGGTGACCGGTGGTGGCGGTTATATCGGATCGCACGTGGTGCGCGCGCTCCGCGCGACCGGCCGGTCCGTGGTCGTCCTCGACGATTTCTCGACCGGTCGCCGCGCCGCGATACCCGATGATGTCGCGACGGTCGCGGCGTCGGTCACCGACTTCGCGGCCATGACCGCCGCACTGCGCGACCACGAGATCACCGGAGTCGCCCACCTCGCCGGCCGGAAATCGGCAGTGGATTCGATGTCCCACCCGCTCGAGTACTACGAGCAGAACACCGGCGGAACCCGCACCTTGCTCGCCGCGATGCGCGCTACCGGCGTCGAACATCTCGTATTCTCTTCCAGCGCAGCGATATACGGCTCGCAGGTCGGAAACGGTTCGGTACGCGAACAGACACCGCCGTGCCCGATAAACCCGTACGGGCGCAGCAAGCTCGCATGCGAGTGGATCGTCGCCGACGCCGCCGCGGCGTTCGACGCGCTGAGTTCGACCGTACTGCGCTATTTCAACGTCGCGGGGGCGGGCGGCCCGGGGCTCGGGGATCGAAACGCGACCGGCTTGATTCCCACTGTGCTGCAGGCGATTTCGACCGGCCGGCCGCCGGTCGTCTTCGGTGCGGACTACCCGACGCCGGACGGATCCTGCGTCCGCGACTTCGTACACGTGCTCGATGTCGCGAACGCACACGTCAGCGCGGTCGAACGGCTCGAGTGCGGCGGGACGGGGAATTCGGTGTACAACGTCGGCACCGGGCGCGGGTACTCGGTATTCGAAATTCTCGATGCCGCCCACGCGGTGACCGGTGAGCGGTTCCGGTACGAGGTCGGCGACCGACGGCCGGGCGACCCGCCCCGCGTTATCGCCGATATCGCCAGAATCGGTCGGGAACTGGGGTGGCACGCGCGGCTGGGACTGGCTGACATGCTGGGCAGCGAGTGGGAAGCGCGAAACGCCGTGCGGGGGCGAACGAGCGCATGAAATCCGCTGTCGCGCAGGCGATGATCGCTGGTGCCGGTGCCGTGACGCTCAATGCGCTCCCATCGGTCACGGCGATCTCCGCGGTTCGCGAGCACCTGACCCCTCGCCTGTCCGGATACGCGGATACCGGCACGGTCGCATTGACCTTCGACGACGGTCCGGATCCGGCGTCGACACCGGCCGTCCTGGACGCACTGGCCACTGCTGGCGTGCACGCGACGTTCTTCCTCCTCGGATCGATGCTCGAGCGGGCACCGGCGCTCGGCGCTCGGATCGTCGCGGAAGGTCACGAGGTAGCGCTGCACGGCTGGAGCCACCGCTGCCTGCTGGCGCGCGGGCCGGTATCGACGCATCGCGACATCGCGCGCGCGTACGGCCTGATCGCGGAGACGACTCGGAGTAGACCGCTGCACTACCGACCGCCCTACGGAATACTCTCGGCCGCGGCGCTGACCACGGCCCGGCGGCTGGATATGACGCCCGTGCTGTGGACCGCGTGCGGTAAGGACTGGACGCGGACCGCAACGCCGGACACGGTGGCACGCCGAGTGATCCGCGAACTCCGCCCCGGGGGCACCATCCTGCTGCACGACTCCGACTGCACATCGGCGCCAGGCTCGTGGCGCGCGACCCTGGAGGCGCTGCCGCAAATTTTGACCGAGTGTGCCGAGCGTGATCTGTGTGTCGGCTCTCTGGCGCAGCGGACCCGCACCCAGGGGAGTGAGGCCGACAGCCGCACGGGGAGCTGATCGCTACCATGGGGCCACCCCTGATGCTGGACCGCGGAAGTTCGACGGTCAGGTGTCGAGCAGTTCTCGGGCGAAGAGGTCCTCGATCGCCCACTGTCGCGAGGACAGTCCCTGTTCGGCGTGGTAGCGCAGATAGGTGTCGAGGGTAAGGCGGTTGGCCGCGATGCCGTAGGGCCACCAGTCGTCGCCGAACTGCTCGGCGTTGCGTTCGACGAGTGCGTTGAACCACGGCACCATGGTCTGCACCTCGTAGAGGCGGCGATTGCACCGATAGTATTCGGCCGCAGTGTCTTTCGCCTCGCTGAAGACGCGGAAGATTTCGCGCGCGAGGCCGGGACGTTCGCGCAGCAGGTCGCGGCGCACGACGATGACGTGCATGATCGGGAAGATCCCGGTGCGCCGGTGATACTCGCGCTCCAGGAGTTCGGCGTCGGGAAACAGGCGGGCGACGTTCGGTGATCCGTCGAGTACGCACTGAGGGACGTTCGCCGAGAACAGGGCGTCGATCTCGCCCGCGTCCAGCATCGCGCTCAGACAGGCGCCCTCGGGTGCGGCGGTCACGTCGACGTCGGCGGGATGCGGGTGCGGTACGAAATCGAAGGGGGCCATGGGTTTGTCCAGTCCGCCGATCACCCAGCGGCTGCGTTCCGGGTGAAAGTCGTAATCGTCGGCGAAGATGCCTTTGGCCCACACGCCGGAGTCCTGACCGTAGGTGCCGAACTCCCCGATGGTGCGCCCGGCGA
The DNA here is from genome assembly GCF_049538315.1 of Nocardia sp. AB354. NCBI lineage: Bacteria > Bacillati > Actinomycetota > Actinomycetes > Mycobacteriales > Nocardiaceae > Nocardia > Nocardia sp. AB354. Next base: position 14,548 of record NZ_JBMVFU010000034.1, read on the forward strand.
GCTGTGCGGGGCGAGTGATACCGGCGTGGACGTTGACGAAGACGCAGGAATGACGGAACACCCGGTTCGGGAAGATCGGCAGCGCCACGTACGGTAGGCCCGCGTCGAGCAGGCGCAGGTAGAACGTGAGTCCCAGTTCCGCGATGTCGTATCCCCGGTCGCGGATCGTCCGTTCGAAGATCTCCGGCAGGGTGGCCGCGGTGTGCACGGTGAGCGCGCTGCCGTCGACGGTGGCGGTCGCATCGAACAGTGCGCGGGTGGTGTCGTAGCGGAAACAATCGGCGGTGAGCGTGTCGTCGGTCATGAGCGTGAATCTCCTTTCGGTTCTGCGCTTTCCACGGTGGCCGGTGGACGTACAAGGTGTCCAAGTCCCGCTCCGCATCGTCGATACCCTCTCGGTATCGTGCGTGGGGTGGATCTTCGCCTGCTCCGGTACTTCGTGGCCGTCGCGGAGGAGCGCCATGTCGGCCGGGCGGCGCACCGCCTGCACATGACCCAACCGCCGCTGACCCGCGCGATCCGCGAACTCGAGGACTACGTGGGTGTGGCGTTGTTCGAGCGCACGCCCAAGGGGGTCGTCCCGACTGCGGCCGGATCGGTGTTGTACGAGGAGGCGTGCGCCCTGCTGCGCCGGGCCGACCGCATCCGCGAGCGGGTGACCACCGCGGCCGGCACCGCGACGCTGACCATCGGGACACTGGCCGATACCGCCGCCCACGTCGGCAGCCGGCTGGTGGCCGCGTTTCGCGCCCGCCATCCGCATGTGCAGGTCAGGATTCACGAAACCGATCTCGGCGATCCGACGGCCGGGCTGCGCGCCGGGCTCGTGGACGTGGCGCTGACCCGAACTCCGTTCGACGCCAACGGAATCGGCATGCGTGTGCTCCGCTCGATACCGGTCGGTGTGGTGATGCGCGAGAACGATCCCCTCGCCCACCGTTCATCGGTCACGGCGGACGATCTGACCGACCGCCGCTGGGTGCGGCTGCCCGCCGAGACCGACCCGGCGTGGACCGCGTACTGGACGTGCGGCACACCCGATGGCGCCGCGCCGGAACTGCGCACGATCCAGGAATGCCTGCAAGCGGTCCTCTGGAACGGGACCTCGGCCCTCGCCCCGCTCGACCAGCCACTACCCGCCGGGCTGGTGACCGTCCCGTTTCCCGATCGCCCGCCGAGCCGTCTGGTCGTGGCATGGTCGAAAACCGCTCGCAGCCCGCTGATCCGCAGTTTCGTCCGGACAGCCGCGGAGGGATACGGAGCCCCGGACGACGGCGCCTGAACGTACCGGCGCGCGGGCGGTGCTGAATCGAGAACTAGCGGATGATCTCGTGAACGAATTTCGCTATGGCGTCTTGTAATCGGGTCAGGCCGGGGTTGTTCGAGGGGGAGTGCCCGGTGTTGTCGAGCACCCGTCCGTACCGGCATTGGCGGAGATCGGCACCCAGGACTGGCTGGCTCAGACGCGACGGCGGTTGCGACGGAACGGAAAGCGGCTGTGCTAATGCGAATTCGGGGTGCTGCATAGGGCGACTCGACCTCATCTCGAGTGACTATCGTGTGTCGGTGAGCAATCGCGAATACGAGCCGGGTGATGTCGTCTACTTCCCGGCGGGACCGTTCCACGGCATCTGCGCGGTCGTACAAGAGGTGGACGACCGCCGAGCGCAACTGCACCTGAGCTTCAGTGAAGGCGTCGCGCATCGCGAAGGGAACGTACTACGAGAACGCCGCCACAACTTGACCGTCGGATTCGATGAAATCGAGTTGTTCTAGGCAGTAAGTCGAGATCGAATCGAGCGCACTGCGGTCCGGTGCGGCCCCCTCACTATCGGCGTTCGAACCGTATTGTCCAGGGAGTGACCAACGCCGAGCAGATCGTACGACTCGCCCAGGGCAACGCTGCTGTCACCATCGACCCTCGCAACGGATGCCGGATCAGCGGCATGACCGTTGACGGCATCGAATTGCTCCGCCAGGGAACCGAATACGGCGCCTTCACGATGGTGCCCTGGTGCGGCCGCCTCGCTTACGGCCGCTTCCGCAACGGTGGCGTCGTCCACCAGATGCCGGTCAACCACCCGCCGCACGCCATCCACGGCACCGGACGGGACTCCGCCTGGACCACAACCCAGGCGGACGACACATCAGCTGCATTCACCGTCGACCTTGCTGACCCGTGGCCTTACCCAGGCCGCGTCACGCAGCGGGTCGAACTCGGCGAGGACTCTGTGACACTCACTCTGGGGATCGAAGCCTCGGCGGATTCGTTTCCGGCGCAGGCCGGCTGGCATCCCTGGTTCCTGCGTAACCTCGGCAAGGGTGACGATGTCGAGATCGACTTTCATGCGTCATGGCAGGAATCCCGTGGCCCCGACTACCTGCCCACCGGTGAGCGCATCGAACCCCTGCCCGGTCCCTGGGACGACTGCTTCGGGATGCCCGACGGCGTCGACGTCACCCTCGCGTGGCCTGGTGCTCTCGAACTGAAGGTCACCAGCGCCGCCGAATGGGTCGTCATCTACGACCAGCAGCCCGGGGCGGTTTGCGTCGAACCGCAGAGCGGGCCACCGAACGGCCTCAACACCCTGCCGCGGCTGGTCACGCCCATCGACCCTCTCGAGATCTCCATGACCTGGAGTTGGCAGCGCCTGACGTAACAGGGCCGAACGACTCGGCAGCCGGCGACATGTCAGGGCCGGCTTCGGCCTTTGGTCTGGCCTTCGGCTTCCTGGATCCGGCGTGCGACTTCGCCGAGGCCGTCGGCGAGGGCGGTCAACTGTGTCGGTGTGAGAACGTCGATCAGCAGATCGCGGACCAGTGTGACGTGCCCGGGGGCGGCTTGTTCGAGTGCGCGGCGGCCCTTGTCGGTCAGGGTGGCGGTGACGCCGCGGCTGTCGCCGGGAACGGTCCCGCGGCAGACCAGCCCGGCCTTCTCCAGCTGATCCACCTGATAGCTCAACCTGCTCTTGGAGTTGATCAGCGAGTCGGCGAGCGCGCTCATGCGGAGGGTGCTGTCAGGGGCGTCGGCCAGCCGGACCAGCACCTCGTATTGCCCGTGGGACAGTCCGGCATCGCGTTTGAGCTGGCCGTCGATCTCTCGCTCGAGCAGCGCCCAGCCGGAGAGCAGCGCCTTCCAGGCGCGCATTTCCTGGTCGTCGAGCCATCGCACGGGCTCAGTCTACCCACCTTGTTCGAATTTGAATAAAGGCGTACTATCGCCGCATAAGGTTCAAATTTGAACAACAGGAGGTGTGATGACTGCCGAGCGGACAGACCGGATGCCGGTTTTGTACCTGTCGCACGGTGCGCCACCGCTGGCCGACGACCCGATCTGGCCCGAACAGCTGGCGCAGTGGTCGGCGGCATTGCCGAAACCGAAAGCGGTGCTGATGATTTCGGCGCATTGGGAGGATGCGCCGGTGACGCTCGGGGCAACCGAGACGGTTCCGCTGGTGTACGACTTCTGGGGCTTCCCGCAGCACTACTACGACGTTCGTTATCCAGCACCGGGCGCGCCGGAGTTGGCGGCGCAGGTTCGGAAGTTGGTGCACGGTCCGGGGACGGCGGTGCGGGAAGCGCCGGACCGGGGCCTGGATCACGGTGCGTACGTGCCACTGGTGGAGATGTATCCGGAGTCGGACGTTCCGGTGCTGCAGATGTCGCTGCCCACTCTCGATCCCGCGGAGCTGATGGCGCTCGGGCGCAAGCTCGCTCCGCTTCGGGACGAGGGCGTACTGATCGTGGGCAGTGGATTCTTCTCGCACAATCTGCGGGCGCTCACCGAAGACGGCTCCGTGCATCCGGTGATGGCCGAATTCGACGAGTGGGGCCACGGCGTGCTCGCCGCGGGCGATATCGATGCCCTGCTCGACTTCGAGAACAAGGCCCCCGCAGCGCATCTCGCGCACCCGCGCACCGAGCACTTCGCCCCGCTGTTCGTCACCCTCGGTGCGGGCGAAGCCGGCCTCGCCACCCAGCGCAGCGTCATCGACGGCTTTTGGCACGGCCTCGCCAAACGCTCCATCCAACTCGGCTGAATCACTCACCCCGACAATAGGAGTTTCCATGACCAGCACCACCGCGACCGCCCCTGTGGCGCACGCCTCCAGCCAGGTCGGCTATGACACCGGGCTGCTGGTGTTGCGTCTGGTGATCGGCCTGACCGTCGCCGCGCACGGCACCCAGAAGCTCTTCGGCTGGTTCGGCGGCGGCGGCATCTCCGGCACCGGCCAATTCTTCAGCGCCAGTGGCTATCCCGCGAGTGACGCCATGGCGGCGGTTGCCGGGCTCAGCGAAACCCTCGGCGGTCTCGGCCTGGCACTCGGTCTGCTCACCCCGTTGGCGGCGGCCGCCGTGCTGGGCGTCATGATCAACGCCATCGAGGTGCACGGAACCGGTTCGTTCTTCGCCCCCAAGGGTTTCGAATACGAATCGACCCTCGCCCTCGCCGCTGCCGCGCTCGCCCTCACCGGACCCGGCCGCTTCTCCGTCGACCACTACCTTCCAGTGCTGCGCACTCACCGGCTCGTGTACGGCGTGGCCGCGATCGTGCTGGCCGTAGTCGCCGCGAGCATCGTGCTGCTGGTACGCAACTGACCTGCCGTCACTGTTCGGCTTCCGTCCCGGGACCGGGCATACCGCCCCGGCGCCGAAGCGGCCGCCCTGGCACCGCAACGAATCCGGCGCCTCGGTCGGTGCTTCGACCTTGCCGGGACGGACTGTGAAGATCAGCCGAGTGTGAACGTCCTGGCGCGGATGCGGCGCCGGCTGGGAGAGTGTTCCCCATGGAGAACTTGCGGGACGCCGAGCGCCGACTCCAGAGCGCGCAGCTCGCCGGAGATGTCGAGGCGCTGGATCGGCTGCTGGATGATCGGCTGATTTTCACCTTCGGTGCGAACGTTCAGACCAAGGCGGACGACCTGGAGCTGCACCGCACCCGAGCGCAGGTGGTGACGAAGGTGACCGAGGAGGAGTTGACCGTGCTCACCGACGGGCGTACCGGGGTGACGTGGTTTCTCGGCACGATCGAAGGGACCGTCTCCGGTACGCCGTTCGCGGCCAGGATGCGCTACACCCGTACTTGGCTGTACGACGAGACCCACGGTTGGCGAATCATCGCCGTGCACGCCAGCACGACTCATTGACGCAGCCGAGCTACACTTTCGCGACCGTGTGCCAGCCCTTCCAGAGATGATGTCCGCCGGCAGTTGGCATCGAGTCCTACTGCTACCCAGTTACTTTCGTCCCTGCCGAACCGGCTGATGGGGCGTTAGCCTTGCGCGAGTTCATAGCTGTAGTACACCAGGCCGTCACCGAGCTGTCGGGTGTCGACCAGGTGTAGCGGCTTCTTGGCGCCGCCCTCGTCGAACAGCCGCCGGCCGGTTCCCACCACCACCGGAAAGACGACCAGCCGCAGTTCGTCGAGCAGGTTGTGTTCGATCAGTGTGCGTCCGAGCCGGTAGCTGGCGTAGATCAAAATGTCCCCGTCCACTGTGCCCTTCAGCTCCGAAACCTCCTCGACCGCGTCGCCGCGCAGGACGGTGACGTTGCTCCACCGAGGGTCCTCGACAGTCGAGGACACGACGTATTTGGGCATGCTGCGCACCCTGTTCGCCCACTCGGGGCCCACACGGCCCTCCGCCAGGTTCTGCTCTGTCATCCGGTCCGCGAACCACTCATTGGTCCGCCCGCCCAGGAGCAGCACCTCGGCGTCCAGCGCCTCCTGCGTCTCACGGACGGTCCAGTCTTCGAGGTCCTTGGCTCCTACGAACTGGTGGAACCAGCCGCCGTGTTCGAAGCCCTCCGCGCCGTCCGGGTCTTGGACCACTCCGTCGAGTGTGACGTTCGAGGTGAGGACGATCTTTCCCATTTCCGTGCTCCTTTGACGAGGTTGTCGGTTGTCACGGGTGTGGACGCCGCGACATCGGAAAAGGGGGTGCTGCCCGAGCGCCCCCTTCGCGCAGCGGCCGGCGTCCGTACAGGATGGAACCGCACACGCGGAGAAAGGTGGCCGGAGTGGAGCTGGCGAAAACAGACCTGATGTCGCGGGCGCGGGCCGGCGACGGCGAGGCGTTCCGAGCGCTGACCGAGCCGCACCGTCGCGAGCTACAGGTGCACTGCTACCGGATGCTCGGATCGTTTCAGGATGCCGAGGACGCTCTTCAGGACACCATGTTGGCGGCGTGGCGGGGCCTCGACCGATTCGAGGGCCGCGCCTCGGTTCGCACGTGGCTGTACCGCATCGCGACCAACCGGTGTCTCGACGCGTTGCGCGCCGAACGCCGGCGTCCCGCGAAGCAGTGGGACGTTCCGGGAGTCGAACCGCCGGAACCGACGGGTTTCGGCGAAATCCATTGGCTCGAGCCCTATCCCGACACCCTTCTGGACGGCGCGATCAGTGTGCCGCTGGGTCCGGAGGCCCGCTACGGGCAATCCGAATCCATTTCCCTGGCGTTCGTGACCGCCCTGCAGATTCTGCCGCCTCGCCAGCTCGCCGTTCTCATCCTGCGCGACGTCCTCGGATTCCACGCCAACGAAGTAGCCGACATGCTCGATACGACCGTCGAATCGGTCAAAAGCGCCCTCAAACGCGCACGGGCGGGCATGCGACATCGACTTCCGGTGACGGCTGCCGGAGCCCAGCCGCCCGCCGCCGGCTCGCCTGCCGAGAACGCGCTCGCGGCGAAGTTCGTCAGCGCCTACGAATCCGCCGACATCGATGCGTTGGTGGCGCTGTTGACCGACGACGTCTTCATGTCGATGCCACCGATACCGTTCGAGTACCGGGGCCGAAACAGCGTGGCCCGCTTCTGCGCCCTCGTTTTCGGCTCGGGACGGAAATTCGAACTGGTGCCGACGCGAGCCAACGGTCAACCGGCGTTCGGTGTCTACCTGCACACCCCCACCGGTAGTCAGGGAGTCGGCCTGTTCGTGCTCACCCTCGCCGGCGGCCGAATCAGCGCCATGACCCGCTTCGAGGAGAACGTCCTCCCTACGTTCGGGCTGCCGCTATCACTGCCACGTGCACGGTAGAACGCCGTCGACTCATGCCGGCTACCGCCGCACAGCGCGCACATCCCGACCCCGGCCAGGCAGGATTCGGGCGATCCGATGACGTTGGCGCACACCGACGCAGTCGCCTCCCTGACCGGGTATCTTCACGACCGTGACCTGTCCGACGTGGTCCCTGGTTCAGGTCGCGGGTACGCTCGGGCCGCCAGGGCAACCACCAGCGGCTTTGTCCCGCAGCAGAACTCAAACAGATCTCTCACCACGCGCTACGCCATATCCGTTGGATATTCGGCTATTACCACCGGAACCGACTGTGGTTCAAAGAAATTCGGAAGGAGCTCGGGGATGCACGCATCGGTTTCCCGGCTGAAGGGGATCATGGCGCCCTCACCGCTGCCCGAAGCGGTGTCGCCGCCGTGGGACGACATCGAATCGGCCTGTGGGGTCCGGCTGCCGTCGGACTATCGGGATTTCATCGACAACTACGGCAACGGCAGGATCGGCGAGCTGTACGTGCTGTACCCGGCGTCCCGTCGGCTCAATGGTGAGGTTCGGCTCACGTCGCTGATCGACAATGCCCAGGATCTGGTTGCCAACAAGGTCTTCGACTACGACGACGACGGCAATCCGCTCGTCGGTTATCCGGAGCCCGGTGGCCTGCTCCAGTGGGGTGGCAGTACCAACGGCGACATGTTCTTCTGGGTCACCGAAGGTGAGGAGCCCGACGGTTGGACGGTGCTCGCGCATTTTCACGGCCCCGCGGTCTGGGCCCGGTACGACGGTAATATGGTCGACTTCCTGACCGGGCTCGTGACCGGTGAATACCGTTATGCCCGTTCGGTACTCGGCTCGCACGCCGGACACGTGCTGTGGACGATGATCAGCGATTGGAAACACCGCTACGGCGGGCCCCCGGAGGCTTCCCTCCATGGCGGCGGCGATCGGGCCGGTGTGCAGGTGAGCCCAGGTTCACCGTTGCCGTGGGACCGTGTCGAGATTTGGGGTGGTGATCAGGACGTCTTCGGGCGAACCGGCGAAGTCGTTCCGCTGATAGCCGCCGACGGTGCGACGACGATCCGGCTCGGTGGAGGCGGCCTCGCGCCCGGCCTCGCCTATCGGCTGTTCGCGTGGGCACATACGGACGAGGACGCCGAGGCCGATCTGCTCGAAATAGTCTGCGACGGAATGATTGTCGCCCGCGGAACCCTGTCGGACTCGTCACGGTCGCGCATGGCGGAGGGCCGGATTCTCGTCCCCGCCAACACGCCGGACGTGGTGGTACAGATCCGTGTTCGCAGCGAGAAGCCGGCAGTCACGCTACGCACCTTCTACCTGACCATCAACGGGACACTGGGGAACTGACTGGCGTCAGGCGTCCGCTTCCAGCTCGGGGATCGCCTCGTGCAGTACTTTCCACCTTCTGGTTCTTTCACAGATCGATGCTCTGGCCAGGGGGTAGGACCGTGATTTCGGTGCCGGTCAGGCCGGCCAGGAGGGTTCGGGTGGAGGTTTGGCCGAGTTCGCTGAGCATGAGCTCGTGGATCTGGATTACCCGGCGAGGCTTGACCGCGCGCAGGTAGTCGGCCGCCTCGCCCAGTTTGGTCCAGGGCCCGCTCGTGGGCAGTAACAGGGTGTCGAGGGGCACCTCGGGTACGAAGTAGGCGTCGCCGGGGTGGAACAGCGTCTCGTCGATGAGGTAGCCGAGATTGTCGACGCAGGGGATGTCGGCGTGAATCGTGGCGTGGCGGTCGCCGTGGACACCGACGGTGAAGCCGCCGACGCTCAGGTCGTCCCCGGTGGTGAGGATTTGCACCCGCCCGCCGTGGCTGCCGAGCTTGTCCAGCACCGCGCGCGGTCCGAAGATCCGCAGTTCCGGATCGTCGTCCAGGGCGGCTGCCAGCAGGCTGTCGTCGAAATGGTCGAAGTGCTCGTGGGTGATGAGCACTGCTGTGGCCCCCGTGACGGCGGCCTTCGCGTCGGGGGTGAACGTGCCGGGGTCCAGCACGATTCTGGATCCGTCCTTCTCCAGGGCGACGCAGGCGTGGGCGTATTTCGTCAGTTGCATGGTGGTTCCGTTCCTGCTCGGGCGTTGTCGCACGATTCAAAGTATACAGGTTTGCTGTATATGTCGAGCGTCGTGTACTTGCCCGTGTTGCTGTTGCTGCGGCCTTCGGTGCAGTGGGTCAAATACAGCGGGGCTGTATAGTTGATCTGTGGCGGACCGAGATCACTTGGCGGAGCGGCTGCGGGTCTCCATCGGCAGGTTCGTGCGTGCGACTCGCGCGCATGCCGACACTCTGCCGCCACCTCTCGCGGAGACCATGGGCCTGCTCGATCGTGAAGGTGATGCCTCGACGGCGTCCCTTGCCCAGTGGCGTGGGGTACGCCACCAGAGTCAGAGCCGGGCGGTAGCGGATCTGCAGGCCAGGGGGTATGTCGCCCGACGGGACGATCCCCGGGACCGCCGCGGCTTCCTCGTGACCCTCACCGAGCAGGGACGCGCTGCCCTCGACCGAGATCGGGAGGCCAGGCGCGAATGGGTCGCCGAGGCCATCGATGCTCTCCTGAGCGCAGACGAGCGCGCGCAGCTCAGCGCCGTCCCTCAGCTCTTGGACCGACTGTCCGCGTACGAGGGCGACCGTAGGTGAACTATCCGGCGCATCATTTCGAGCTTCGATCCGCCGGACGCTTGCCGCGGCCTGGGGCGGCAATGCGAAAGAGATCCGACAAGTCTTGCCGAGGAAGGGAGCCCCAGTGACCGCCGAGCCGTTCGAAGTCGGAATCACCGAAGCCGAGATCGCGGATTTGCGTGAACGATTGCGAAGGACGCGGTGGCCCGAGGCCGAGCCGGTGGACGACTGGTCGCAGGGTTTGCCGCTGTCTTATGCGCAGGAGCTGTGCCGTAGCTGGGCCGAGGACTACGACTTCGGGTTCGCCGAGCGGCTGAACGTGTTCCCGCAGTATCGCGACACGATCGACGGGCTGGGCATCCACTTCCTGCACGTCCGCTCGCCGGAGCCGGATGCGTTCCCGCTGGTGCTCACGCACGGGTGGCCGGGTTCGGTGCTCGAATTCCTGGAGATCCTGGGCCCGCTGACCGACCCGCGCGCGCACGGTGCGGACCCGGCGGACGCGTTCCACGTCGTCGCGCCGTCGTTGCCCGGATACGGCTGGAGTGACAAGCCGTCGACGACCGGGTGGGGCGTCGATCGCATCGCGCGGGCCTGGGACACGTTGATGGTCTCGCTGGGTTACGAGCGGTACGGCGCGCAGGGCGGTGATTGGGGTTCGGCGGTGTCCGGCGCGCTGGGCGAGGTGGCGCCCGAGCGGGTCGCCGGCGTGCACCTGAACATGGGGTCCGTGGCGGCGGGCACGTTCGACGATCCGACGCCCGCGGAGCTGGCGAACCTGAAGGCCGCCAAGGAGTTCCGACGCACCGGTCGGGGGTACTCGGCGATTCAGGCGACGCGGCCGCAGACGCTCGGCTACGGCCTCACCGACTCCCCGGCGGGCCAGGCCACGTGGATCGCAGAGAAGTTCTGGGCCTGGACGGACAACAATGGTCATCCCGAGGACGCGTTGTCGCGCCAGCAGATCCTCGATGAGATCTCGGTTTACTGGTTCACCGCGTCGGCCACGTCGTCGGCCCGCCTGTATTGGGAGAGCTTCGCCGCTTTTCGCGACAAAGTCACCGCGCCGTCCGGGTTATCGGTCTACCCGCGCGACCTAACCCGCCCGTCGCGGCGGGAGGCCGAGCTGCGGTTCACCGACCTGCGCTGGTTCGAGGAACTGCCGCGAGGTGGCCACTTCGCCGCGCTGGAGCAGCCGAAGTCGCTGGTCGAGCAGGTGCGCGGCTTCTTCCGACTCTTCCGCTGACGCTCTGCCCCAACCGACTGCGGCCGGCCCAGCCCGCCAGCATCTCAGGAGCGCCGCCGCGAGAATCCGGACCCACGCGTGCCCTCTCACGTCGATGACGGTGAAAATGGCGTCGGGAGTGTCGAATTCACGCATTGCGTGCCTCTCGCTGGTGTGCGGCCCTTGCCGGGGTGAGCCGGGACATCGGCGCCATTCCGCACATGCCCGCGCGTCACCGGTGAACATGTCGGGCGAGGACGCCGAGCAGACGGGGGACGACGACGTACACCGCGGCCGGAACCACGAACGCGGTGAGTACGAGTGCGCGCAGCACGGGATGCCAGCCGGCCGTGAACGGTGCCATCGCGGTCATTCCGAGGGCGACCATAGGGAAGATCGCGAGCCAGGTGACGGCGGCGCGGACGTGCACGGATGGGGCGGGAACAGTGGTGCTCACAGTGACTCCTCAAGACTCCAACTAGATGGTTGTAGATGTGAGTAGACACCGTCGGGAGAAATTCTGCAACTGTTTAGTTGGAAAATTTGCTAATCTGGCCGCATGGCCTGGGACACCGAACGCACCCGACGATTGCTGCTGGACGCCGCGGTGGCGGAATTCGGTGAGCGCGGGCTGGCAGGTGCGCGCGTGGACCGCATCGCGGCCGCTGCGGGGGTCAACAAGGAGCGGATCTACAAGTATTTCGGCACCAAGGATCAGCTCTTCGCCATCGTGATCGCCCGGGAAATCGGCGAACTCGGTGAGGCGGTTCAGGTCGAAGGGGAGGGAACCGCTGCGGTGATCGGTTATGCCGAGCGGTTCTTCGATCACCTCTGCGACAAGCCCGCATTGGCGCGCCTGCTGTTCTGGGAGAGTCTGGAACTGGGGGCACCGGTGGCCGAATCCGAGCGGCGCGAGAGCATGCTGGGCAAGCTTCGAAGTATCCGCGACGCCGTGCCGGAGCTCCCGGAATCCGCTGCGAGAGAACTACTTCTGACGATTCTGTCGCTGTGTTACAGCTGGCATGCGTTGCCTACCCTGGATCGCCTGGCCACCGCCACGGAGCCCGACGCTGCCCGACGGTCGGCCCGGCGTACGGCGATCGGCGAAACGGTGGCGGCCGAGCTGGCGCTACACGTGTCCGACGACGCCTCGGTTACGCGGCAGTGGTCGGGATAGGCGCCCGCGACCCCTGGTGCGCACTGCGCAACCCGTTTCCGGATCACCGAGCGAGACATTCCGATCAGCGGCGAGCCTGCGCGGCTTACGGGCATTTCAGGATTTGGCATGCCTGGATGAAGTGTTCACGCCGGACGTCTCTTCCGTTGGAACCGCCGTTGATGATGCGCGAGACGGGATCGATGCTCGCGGGGTCCTGGGGGTGCGCGTTGTCGGCGGCGGAGTTGAGGTTGTGGGTGTTCCAGTACCACGCGGCCGTGGCGAACGCGTACTTCGGATCCGCCACAAGCTCAGGGTGATTGACGAAGTCGACACCGAGCGCCTGGCTTGCGCGTTCGTAGTTGTTGCGTCCGGTGAGTTGGAGGCCACCGCGCCCTTTGTACCGGGGGCCGTCGCCCGGTTGGGTGTTGCCGAGATCTGCCCGCCCGTTGTAGTCGCTACCGTCGCTGTACTCGGTCAACGTGGCGAAACCGGCGGTCTCCTGTCCGACCTGGGCGAGGAAAGCGGCGGCGCGCTGCGGTGTGTCGATTCCGGCCGACTGCATCGCGCTATTGATCTCCGGTAGCCAGGTGGTGACATTCGCCTGATCGGCGCCGGGCAGCGCCGCGGGGGCCGCGATCGGCGGAGGGGCCGGGGCCGCGACGGGCTGAAGGGCCGGGGCCGCGGCGGGCTGAGGGGCCGGGCCGGGTGCCTGAGCTGCTCCGGGCGCGCCGGCTGCGGCGACGGTAGTCGCGAGCGCCTTGATATCGATCGCCTGTGCTGTGGACGACTGGCCACCGCCGGCCGTGGCGATGATGGTCGCTGCCGCGGTGGCGGCCAGCGACACGGCACCGGCGGTGCGGACGATCGAGGTCATGGATCTGCGGCGTGTGGATGTTGCGGACATGCGGTCTGATTCCTGTTCTCGACTGTTCGGGCACACAGCGGGCAGCGAGCAGCCGGGCGGGTCCGGATGAACTCGCCTCTGCACGGAGTGCTGTGGGGATGGCCTGACCCGGAACGACCGAACTGTCGCGATGCTGCGGGCGCTGCGCTGTGCCGCGCCTCGACCGGAGTCGGGCGCGCGTCCTACCGCGATCAGTCCGCCGACCGGTTTCTCACGCCGAAGGCGCGGCTAGAATTTGGCGGCGGTTTCAATTGGGAGGTGCGAATTACGATTCGCAAGGCACATTCGGACCAGGTAGCCGAACGTATATCCATACGATAACGCTCCGGCATCACTCCGACAACGACGAGACGTCGGAAGCGGAGCCGCGCGATGGTTGGTTACCACATTTTCAGGCGTCTGACCGGGGGGAGTTTCCTAAACTATGTCGCCGCTCACAGTTTGCGGTTCTGTATTCCAGATCACGTTCACATCACGAAAGCCGTTACGTGTTCGAGCGTCACGAGGCCGGACGGGGGCATATTTCGCCGGCCTGGTCGGCCCTTCGCTCGCGCCTCGGCCATGTCTTCGCGGGTGCGTAAGTGGCCGAGGTTGGCTTCGAATTCGGCGACCATCGCCAGCGTTTGCAGGAAGAGATTGCCGAACGGATCGTTCCCGTCGTTGATCCGGCTGCCGAGCCCGAAACGCACCTCGCGTTCACGCAGTCGAACCACCGTTCGAATCGTCAATCATCAAGTGGCGCAACAAGGCTCAACCTGCGTCGATCCAGATAGGCGCGTCGGAACCGCCGTTCGATCGAAGTCGCCGCAGCGGTAGTGATCTACTGGATTCATGATGGCAGGGGAAACTCCGGCGACGCTCACCGAGGCACTGCTGGCGGGCCCACGTGGTCGTCGTCTTCTCCTCGAGTACGCGCGCATCGCCGACGAGCGTGCGCGCGTCGAACACACGCACGACTCCTTCTGCTCCGGAGTGTTCTACGCCGCTCACCAACTCGACGCGGGAAGCGGAGTCGCATGCGTCATCTACGGACCCGGCGCCGACCAGCCCCTCCCGCGCGTCGCCCCCGAACACGTGGCGCGACTGCTGGCGGACGTGCCGCTGCCGGATGTGACGAAAAAGGACCTGCATACCGCGCTCGCGGCGACCACTGATTCCGCCCGGTACTGGCAGGAGCCCGAAGGTGAAGATGTTCTCGCCATGACGGACCCGATGCTTCCAGAACTGCGACGCGTCGCCGGACACCTCAGTGCGTCGGAGCACGCTCGGTGGTGGACCACCGGCGTTGTTCGCGACGAGCAGTGGTCCCTGAGATGGGGCAAGCGACGCGACAGCGTTCCTTCGGTCGGGAAAGTGCTCACCACATGGCTGGACCGGGTCGTTGCGGAGGAGAAACGCGCGGCGCGAGAACGCCCCACCGATCCGACAGCCGCCTACTCCGGCGTGTGGTGGTCGTCGCCGCTCGGTGTTCCGTGCTCCACGCGGACACTCGATGACGGTTCGCCCGCGTCCCTGTGGTTCGTCGAAGACTCCGCGGGTGAGAATCGTGCCTGGGCTCGGCGACAGATCATCCCGGCAGACATCGATACGTTCGAAATCGACGGCGCTGCCGCCTGGGCGCATCTGTGTCAGCGGTTCCCGCTCGAGGTCACGGCGCAGAAACGCCACGACTGGTACCGCACCACGGGCCGCGACGGACGGTGGGTTCTGCCCGACTGGCATGCCGTAGCCGAGGAGTACGGGGGAGTGCACCTCACCGTCGCCGGCTATCTCGCGGCTGCGGGCATCGCTATCGATGTCGACGGTGACGCGGCGTCGGTGATCGCGGGATGGGCACCCGACGAAGCGTTCTGGCTCACCGGTGACGTCCGCGCCGACGGTGACATCGTCGAATGGGCGCGCGACGACATCAACGAGACGTGGTCCGGCATCCGAAGCGGGGCTGGTGGCCGCAGTGCGAATTCCGGCCACAGTTGATGTGCCGCAGAGTTGATCAGGACGCCCACGAGCGGTGAAGTAGCCCCTGCGCCGCGGTAACAATGTCTGTAGCACCAAGCCTGGGTCGCGATCAGGCGTCGGGACTGCGTGTCTTCTCCCGGTGAGCGGAACGAAGAGACGTCGCTTCGGTTCGCCGCGCCGGCGGCACGGCTTTCCCGATGGATGGAATGGCTCGACGATCTGCGGGCGCCGAGCTCCTAGCGTTGCGTGGTCGCGAGTGACCGAAATCGACATCTCGGAGGTGGGCAAGTGTTCTCGGAGCGGGCATTCTTCTCGTTCATCGAACTGACCGATCCCGACAGGCATCGGGAATACAACGAATGGCATCAGCTGGATCACCGGCCGGAGAATTTGCTGCTACCAGGGGTCGCGTGGGGCGATCGCTGGGCCCGCCGCCGAGACCGCGGCGCAGAGCTCGGGACTTCCGCGGGGGAGCTGGCCGGTACCGACTATATGGCCATGTATTGGTTCCGGCCGCCGTACGAGCAGAGTATCGCCGAATGGACCAAGCTGGGTGAAGACTCCTTCCAGTGGGGGCGGGGCCCGATTCTGCCGGGGATCCGGCGGTCCCTGCTGGCGTTCTTCACTCCGGTGAAAGGCTATGTGGCACCACGGGTTCTGGTGTCGGCCGACGCGCTGCCGTTCCGGCCGAACCGCGGGCTGCACGTCACCCTCACATATCTGGCCGACCCGCACGGTGTGCCCGCGCACGAGCAGTTTCGCTGGCAGGATCGGGTGCGGATCCCCGATCTGCTGGGGTGTCCCGGGGTGGCGGGCGCGTGGTCGTTCGCCCTGCATTCGGTGCAGACGCATCCGACACTGCCGCTCGGGGAGGCACGGCGAGAGTATTCCAGCGGTGCGTTGCGGATTCGCCTGTTGTATCTGGACGGCGATCCCGGGACGGTGTCGAGCGAACTTGCCGAGCACGAGCGGGAATGGGACGCGGCGGGCCGTGGTGCCCCCTGTCCAGAGGCCGAGGAGGTGCTGTTCGCCGCGCCGGTGCATTCGATCGTGCCTTGGCAGGACTGGTAGCAGTGATGCGGAGCGCCGAGTTGTCGTCCGGATAGTGGGAAACCATCGAGTCCGGAACTGAGCAACACGCGCTGATACGGACCTTCGTCGTGGTGTTGTCGCATGGCGGTGTGGTGGCGCGAGAGAGCCGGCACGACGAGCTGGACGCGCTCCTCGCACGTGCTAGCGTATGATCCGGCGATTCGGTGAATACCCGTTCGCCGAACCGGTCCGGGAGGTGATGCGGATGCCGTCTGCGAAGCAGCGTGTGACCGCGACCGATGTTGCCCGTTCACTCGGACTGTCGCGCGCGACTGTCGGGTTCGTCCTCAACAGCACTCCCGGGCAGACGATTCCGGAGAAAACCAGGCAGCGGGTGCTGGCCGAAGCCGAGCGGCTCGGATACCGGCCCAACCGAGCGGCGCAGACATTGCGCCGTGGCAGTAGTCGCCTGGTGCTGTTGGTGCTGCCCGACTGGCCGGTCGAAGACAGTATGGCGGAGTATGTCGACGAAATGGCTTGTGCGCTGGATCGAGCCGGCTATTCGCTGATCACCTACACCCGCCGGGCGGCGGATCGCTCCCGGCCGCTCTGGGAGTCGGTCACCCCCGACGTGGTGATCGGTCTGGCCGATTTCGATGCGGAAGAACAGGATTCGTTGCGGGCCAGCGGGGTCCGCCGAGTTGTCATCGGAACGGTAGGGCGCTCGGAGGCGGCTGTCGCGGGGGTGGGGTTGCAGGTGGAGCACCTCTATTCCCTGGGGCATCGGCGGCTGGCCTATGCCACCGGCCGTGACGAGAGACTCGCAGATCTCGTCGCCGCGCGAGTGGCAGCCGCGCAGGGGGCAGCCCAGCGTTTGGGGCTCGAACCGCTCGACGTTCGTGAAGTCGGCACGGGAGAGGCGTCGGCCGTAACGAGTGTCCTGGCCTGGCGTGACAGCGGTGTCACCGGTGTCGTGGCCTACAACGACACCGTGGCGGCGATCGTTGTCGGTGCTGCGATGCGGGCTGGTATCGGTGTCCCGGCACCCTTGGCGGTGATCGGTCACGACGACACCCGACTGGCGGCTGTGTTCGTACCTTCGCTATCGAGTGTGCGGATGGACGCGGCAGGGGTGGCTCGATACACCGCCGACCTCGCATTGCACGCCGCCGGTGAACTCGCCGCGGCGCCGGAGCCGGCGTTGCCGATCATGACGATGATCCGTCGCGAGTCCAGCTAGTCACCGCTAATCGCGTTGTGCTGCAGTGTAATCGGCGCAAATCCACATAGAACGTCCCGAACCCGGAGCGTAGACCGGGGCGTTGCTACCGACATTGAAGCCCAGCCGTACTAACACGAGATAGTTAGGCATGTTTCGTGAAGGGTGGCTGCTGTGTTATCCGGGCACACTTCCCCGGCCGTATTCCGCTCGGCGGGAAATGCGATGCGCCGCGGGTACGGGCTCAGCCACTCTTACCGGATATGCGAACAGAAATTCCTGCAGTCGTTCCCGCGGCCGACGTCGAGGACTGGACCGGGCACGCGGATGTGATCGTCGTCGGATTGGGCATCGCGGGGGGATGCGCGGCGGCGGAGGCCGCGGCACACGGCGCCAACGTACTGGTGCTCGAGCGGGCTGCGGCCGGCGGTGGTACATCGGCGATGGCCGGCGGCCATTTCTATCTCGGCGGCGGCACCGCGGTGCAGACCGCCACCGGACACACCGACTCCGCGGTGGAAATGGAGAAATACCTCACGGCCGTTTCGCGGGAACCCGATGTGCGCAAGATCCACGATTACTGCGTCGACAGTGTGGCGCATTTCGAGTGGCTGGAAGGTCTGGGCTTTCGCTTCGAGCGGAGCTTCTATCCCGAGAAGGCCGTCATTCAGCCGGGGACCCAAGGCTTGATGTACACCGGCAACGAAAAGGTATGGCCCTTCTGCGAACTGGCTGTCCCCGCGCCGCGCGGCCACAAAGTGCCCGTGGCCGGTGACACGGGTGGAGCGGCGCTCGTGACCGGTCTGCTGGTGCAGCGGCTCGAGCAACTCGGTGTCGAGATCCGGTACGAAACCGGAGCACAGCAGCTGATCTGCGATGAGAGTGGAGCCGTGGTCGGGGTGCGCTGGAAACGGTTCGCGGAATCCGGGGCCGTGAAGGCGCGTGCGGTGGTTCTCGCCGCCGGGGGTTTCGTCATGAATCCCGATATGGTGCGGCAATACGTGCCGCAGCTCGCGGAGAAACCGTATCCGCTCGGCTCGTCGTTCGACGACGGCCTCGGTATCCGGATGGGTATGTCGGTTGGGGCTGCCACCGCGCATATGGACCAGTGTTTCGTGACGGCGCCGGTGTACCCGCCTGCCCGGCACCTCACCGGAATCATCGTCAACGCGCAGGGGGAGCGGTTCGTCGCCGAAGACTCCTATCACGCCCGCACCGCCGGATTCGTCTTGGAACAGCCGGATGCGAAGGCATTCCTCATCCTGGACGAATCGCACTTGGCGAAGCGGGATTTCGAACTGGTGCCGTTCATCGACGGGTGGGAGACGGTCGGCGAGATGGAGACCGCGCTCGGCATTCCACCGGGCAATCTGCAGCGGACGCTGGATGCCTACAACGCGCACGCGGCCGAGCACTCCGACCCGGAATTCGGCAAGCGACCCGAGTATCTGGAGGCGCAGGACCGCGGTCCCTGGGCGGCATTCAACCTGTCGCTGGGCGTGGCGTCCTATGCCGGATTCACCCTCGGCGGACTACGGACGACCGTCGACGGACAGGTCGAGCGCCCGGACGGGACCACCGTTGCGGGTCTGTACGCAGCCGGCGCCTGTGCCTCCACGCTGGCTCAAGACGGCAAGGGGTACGCCAGCGGTACACAGCTGGGTGCGGGGTCGTATTTCGGCCGCCGGGCCGGTCGGCATGCAGCGTTCTCGGCCGGCAGAGAAGCGGATTCGTCTCACTCGCGGAGCCCGATGACCAGTTGAGGCCGGCCTCCCCGACGGTGCCGGAGGGGATCGGGCCGTGCCGGGGAGTGTGCCGCTCACCGGGAAAGCGGGCTAAAGCCGTGCGAGCCCGGTGGACATGGCCTTGCTTCCGATACGCATGCTGCCCCAACGGAGATATCCACATCTTCCCCAACTGCGGGCACTGGGTGATGATCGAGCAGTAGGAAGCGTGGGAAGCGGCGGTTCTAGCGTTCCTCCGCCGCTGACAGTGCCGCCGGCGTCGTGTCGGTGATGACCGGCGCCGACATCGCACAGAAACTGTGACACACACGGTCTTTGACGAGCTGCTCGGGGCACTCCGGATCGAACCACCGGTCCACATGTCCCCAGTGCACCGGATGATTCATATAGGGCCCGAGCAGCGTGTCGAGATCGGCGAACTCCTGCTCCCAGACATGGGTCCAGGCCGACGTTCCGGAAGCGTGAGCGACGCGACTGAGCTGCCACGCCCGGATTCCCGGCAGATGTACGGGCATCTGCAGCATCGCGTGTTCGAACCGCCCGAGTTCCGCGGGCGAAGCGGAATCGTCCACGCGTAACAGCAACGTCCGATAGACCGAGGCCGGGCTCGACGAGTTGCGGCGTCCCGCCCGGTCCTGCCCGGGCGATCCACCGCGATATTCGGCGGCATCGACGTGGTGAATGGAGCCGCCGGAGGTCGCCGCGTCGATCGGTGCCCGCCAGCGCGACCATTCCGATTCCGACTCGAATTGCAGGTGGACGAGAAGGTCCCCGCCGTTGCGTGCTCCGGGCAGTGTGGGCGCGACGAGGGTGTACCGAGCGGGAATCGAATCGGCCGCGGCGGTGATGGTGCGTAGTACCGCCGCCCTGTCCGCGGTGTCGTCCAGATGGAGTAGTCGGGTCACCTTATACATGGCACAGCCCTTCTACGGCATCGGCCGCGGCGGCCATGGACCGGGACCGTTCGACGATCATGGGGGATACCGACTGCCACCATTGGGCGTACACCGGATCGTGGCGTCCCTTCACTGCCGCGGCCCACCACTGCTGCGGGCCCTCGACGGTCCAGGTCGCGGTGACGATATTGCTCTCCGCATCGATCCAGGCCGGCGGGCTGACCAGGACGCGGTCCAAGGTCAGACCGCGTTCCCGCGCGCCGGGGGCGTATTCGCTCAAATACGCGTCGATGAAAGCGCGCGCGTGGCCGGGTTTGAGCACTATCCGGTCGATGATGTAGATGGTGCTGTCGCTCATGGTGTTCAACGTAAGTGGTGCGCCGCCGAGTGGGTGATCTCGTTCCCGTCAGCCGGGAGCGGCCGGGGGCAAGGGGTCCGGAATGCCTTGTAAGCTCGGCGATTATGGGTGCTGACGTCGATTCTTTCCCCAACTTGCCCGCCACCAGCTGGGCAGTATTGGGGATGTTGTCATTCGGTGAGGAATTGACCGGCAACGAATTGAAGAAATGGGCCGACTGGAGTATCGGATTCTTCTATTGGAGTCCGTCGGTAAGCCAGATCTACGGCGAACTGAAGAAGCTCGAGGACCTGTCGCTGGTGCAGTCCCGACTGGTCGCGGACGAGGGCGTGCGCAACCGGCGGCTGTATCGCATCACCGAGGACGGGCTGCGCGCGCTGCGTAACTGGTCGCGCGATGCCGACGTGGACATGCCGGTGCTCAAACATGGGGTGATGCTTCGCCTTTGGATGGGTCATCTGCACGATCCGGAGCAGTTGAAGCGCATCGTCAGGACCCATATCGACAACCTTCGCGAGCGCGCGCGGCGAGCGGGACGGCACGCCGACCGGTCGGATCCGGAGCCTGGATGGTCGTTCACGCAGATGAGTTTGCGATGGTCGCAGCGCTATTTCGAAGCCGAGATCGAGCTGGCCGAGCAGCTACTCGCGGATATCGATGCCGCGGCCGAGCATTATCGCTCCTCGGTCGTCACCGACGAATTCGGACTTCCGGTGCCGCGTCATCCCGGAAGTTGGCGTGCTGTGGGCGCTGACGATCCGGACGCGGAGACCGGAACCGACCAGTCAGCCTTCGGCGAGAACGGAGGGCGCGGTCGGTAGCGATCGCAAGATGTTCCTGCGCTGCAACGTCGGAGTCACGAACCGGCCGGCGTTGAGGCTGCGCACGATGGCGGCGGCCGTGAGCTGCACCGGCGTGGTCATGCGGCTGTCGAACGACATCTTGTTGAGCGGACCGCAGATGGACACTGCGGTCCTGGCCTCGCCCACCTCCCCGATCGGAGCGGCGATACAGCCGAACCCGGTCGGTGCGCCGTTTCGTTCGACGGCATAACCCAGCTGCCGGACCACCTCGCCGCCCGGTTCGGCGTGGTTGTCGTATGCCAGCAAAGCCTTGCCCAATGCCGTGCGGGCGGCGGGCAGGCGGCCGCCGATGCGCGTCGGAACCTGCGCGGCCAGCCGGCCGCCGATCTTGTCCAGGTACACCACATCGGCGCCGTCGAGCACCGCGAGATGCACCACCATGCCGGTGGCGCGGTACAGGTGATGCAGGTGTTCGCGCGCCGCGGCGTGCACCCGATCTTGGTGGACGGCCAGCGAGCCGAGCTCGACGAGCCTGATCCCCAGGCTGTAGCTGCGGCCCTGGCGCTGCAACCAGCGCAGGCGGACGAGCCGATCGAGCATCCGGTGCGCCGACGAGCGAGGCAGTCCGGTCCGGGACACGATCTCGGTCAGACCGAGACTTTCGTGTCCGTCGAAGGCGTCGAGGACGAGAGTCAACCGGTCGAGGATATTGCTGGGGGTGTTCGCCTCGGCCGCGTGAATCTCCTGCGTAACGGTCATGCTGTGCTCCTCGTTGACCACGGCGACGATCTGACGTGCCTATTTCGATTAGAAAATACTGGCACATCGACGCTGATCTGTGAAGCGGGTCACGGAGTTTGCTGCCGTCGTGGCAGGTGTGCCGAAATTTCTGCGAACCGTTGTCCCGGTGAACGGGAACCGCCGTCCGCGACCGGGTGTCCGATCCGCACATAATCGCCGCTGACATCGATATGTGATGCACATCATGCGAGGAGCCCGGTGTGCCGACGAACACTCGGCGTGGCTCCTCCTCGCAGAAGGAGATCTCGGATCATGAAACTTGGCGGACTTGCTCGCCACCGGCGAACACTTGCCGGATTCAGCGCATTGGCCCTGATAGGGGCTTTGGGCGCGAGTGCATGTAGCAGCGACGACACCTCGAACAACAGCGCGATCGCCGGTGCCTCGACCACATCGCTGCCGGACAACCCGGCCTCCGGTACACCGGTGAAGATCGGGTTCGTCTCCACCGAGGGCGGCGCGGTCGTCTCGATTCCGGAAATGCGTCAGGGGGCCGAGGCCGCGGTCCAGTATGTGAACAAGAACGCCGGTGGGTTGGCCGGGCATCCGATCGACCTGGTCGTGTGCAAGCAGCAGGAGGAACCGACCTCGGCGACCAAGTGCGCCAACGAGTTGGTCGAACAGAAGGTGGCGGCCGTCCTGTCGCCGGGAACCTCGCAGGGTCCGGCCATCGTGCCGATCGTCGCGGGGGCGGGGATCCCCTACGTCACCCTCAACGGTGTGTCGCAGGTGGAGCTGGCCTCGCCGGAATCATCGTCGCTGTCGGCCGGGTTGCCCGGCACGATCACCGCGATGGCGCAGGCGGCCAAGAAACAGAACATGAAGACGTTCACCATCTTCGCCAGTGACGGCGGCGGTATCGGCGCCATGATCAACGCGATGGGCGCTCCGATCTTCCAGGGGGCCGGCGTCGACCTGAAGGTGGTGCCGATCGCCCTCGGCGTGCCGGACCCGACTCCGCTGGTCACCTCCGGACTGTCCGCCAAGCCGGACGGTGTCAGCGTCATCGCCGATGCCGGAACCTGCACCTCGGTGTACAAAGCGATCCAGACCGCCGATCCGAACGTGCAGAAGGTCTACATCCCGACGTGCCTCGATCCCTCGGTCACCAACATCATCGGGATGGACACGGTCAAGGGCAGCATCGGCATCACCGCCACCGACTATCTGTCCGATCGCCCGGATTCGGTGCTCTACCGCTCCGTGCTGCAGCGGTACGCGAAGGATCTGAACGTCACCGGCGCCGCGTCCTCCGGCTACCAGCTCGTCATGGCGCTGGTCGGGGCCACGAAGAATCTGCAGGGCCAGGCCGATGCGGCGGGCATCAAGCAGGCGTTGAAGACGGCCCAGAACGTCGAGATGCCGGCCGGCGGCGGGATCACGTTCACCTGCAACGGCACCGCCGTGCCGCAGATGCCGTCGATCTGCTCGCATCAGATGCTGATCGGCAAGATCAACGACAAGGGTGTCCCGGTGGACCTCGAAGTGACCGGATAGGTCAAGGGTAACAACGGGATTCGGCCAGAGAGATCGCCATGACAGACCATCTTTCCTACCTCGTGCTCGGCCTAGGAAACGGGGCCGTGTACGCGGCCATCGGACTCGCGCTCGTGATGACGTTCAAGAGTTCCGGTGTGGTGAACTTCGCGACCGGCACGGTCGCGCTGTACACCGCCTACACCTACGCCTTGCTCCGCAAGGGGGAGTTGCTGGTTCCGATACCGGGGCTGCCCAAGTCCATCCATCTCGGTGGGCCACTGGGTGTCGCCCCGGCCATGGCGATCTCTCTGGTCTTCGCCGCCGTCCTCGGCGTGCTCTGCTACGCGCTGGTGTTCCGGCCGATGCGGACCGCGTCGGTGGTGGCGAAGGCGGTGGCATCTATCGGGTTGATGATCGTGATCCAGGCGCTGATCGCGCAGCGGGTCGGCACCGGACTCGTTGCCGTCCAGCCGATTTTCGCGCTCGACACCTTCCGGATCGGGGACCGAACCGTGCCCACCGACCGGATCTGGCTCGCGGCCTCGATCATCGGCATCGCGATCGTCGCGACGCTCGTGTTCCGCTTCACCCGCTTCGGTGTCGCGACCGAGGCGGCCGCCGAATCGGAGAAGGGCGCCTACCTGACCGGGCTGTCCCCGGACCGGATCGCGTTCAGCAACTGGGCGCTGTCCTCGGTGGTCGCGGGCCTCGGCGGCATTCTCATCGCGCCGCTGGTGGCGCTGAATCCGGTCGCTTATTCCATGTTCATCGTGCCGGCACTGGCGGCCACCCTGGTGGGCAATTTCAGTTCCATCTGGCTGACCGTGGCCGCGGGCATCGCGATCGGCGCCCTGCAGGCGGAGGCCACGAATCTGCAGGACCTCTACAGCTGGATGCCGAAGTCCGGTACGGCCGAAGCGATTTCGCTGCTGCTGATTCTGGGATTCCTGGTCGTGAAGGGACGGCCGCTGCCCGACCGCGGCAGCGTGGTGCGCAAGGCCCTCGGACGCGCCCCGCGACCCGATCACATAGCGATCCCCGCAATGCTGTCGCTGGTGGTCGCCGTCGTGGCGCTGACCGCGACATCCGGCAGCTACCGGGCCGCCGTCGTCAGCAGCATCATCTTCGGCGTGCTCGCCCTGTCGCAGGTCGTGGTCACCGGATATGCCGGTCAGATCTCGCTGGCCCAGCTCACCCTCGCGGGTGTTTCGGCCTATGCGTTGAGCGTGCTGAACCAGCACCTGGGGATCCCGTTTCCGTTCGCGCCGATCCTGTCCGCCCTGTTCGCGACCCTCGTCGGCGTGGTGGTCGGCCTGCCGGCGCTGCGGGTGCGTGGCCTGCCGCTCACCGTGGTCACGCTGGCGCTCGCGGTCTTCGTCGAAGCGTTCTGGTTCCGCAATTCCGACCTCAACGGCGGTGTCGCCGGTGCGCCGATCGACAACCCCCGGCTGTTCGGCATCGACCTCGGAATCGGTGCGGGACATGCCTATCCGCGCATCGCGTTCGGTGTGTTGTGCCTGGCGGTACTGACGATGGTCGGACTCGGTGTCGCCTGGTTGCGCCGCAGCAGCCTCGGTACCGACATGCTCGCCGTGCGCGTCAACGAACGTTCGGCGGCGGCCGCGGGCATCGATGTGTCGCGCACCAAACTGATCACCTTCGCGATCGGCGCTTTCATCGCCGGGTTGTCGGGTGCTCTGCTCGGCTATCAACAGACTCTTGCCACGCCGGAGCCGTTCGCGGTGTTCGCCGGCATCGGGCTGTTCGCCATCATGTACGTCGCCGGCGTCACCTCGATCACGGGCGCGATCCTGGCCGGTCTCATGGCTCCGGGGGGTGTGGTCTACCTGCTGGTCGACCGCTTCCTGCACATCGGTGACTACTACGCCGTACTGAGTGGAATTCTGCTCATCATCACGGTGATGACCAATCCCGACGGCATCGCCAGTCGCCTGCCGCGGGTTCGGTGGCCTGCGCCGCGCCGCGGCGATCGCACCTCGTCCGGCGGGGTGGAGGTGACCGATGCCGTGACGCCGCGCGACGCCGACATTCCGCTGCTGTCGGTCGACGGCGTCAGTGTGTCCTACGGTGCGGTGGCCGCGGTATCGAATGTCACCTTCGAGGTGTTCCCGGGTGAGATCGTCGGCCTGATCGGGCCCAACGGCGCCGGCAAGACCACGCTGATCGATGCCGTCACCGGATTTGCCTCGGCGAGTGGTGCTATCACCCTGGACGGCACCGCCATCGCCGGTGCACCGCCTCATGTCCGCGCACGATCGGGACTGGGCCGCAGCTTCCAGGATGTGGAACTCTACGACGATCTCACCGTCGCGGAGAACGTCCGGGTCGGCGCCGCCCGATCACAGTCGAAACTTCCGGTTGCCCAGTTGGTTTCGCGCACACTGGCTGTCCTCGGACTCGGGGACATGGCCGATGCCGCGGCGGCCTCGCTGTCGCAGGGACAACGGCAACTGGTCTCGGTGGCCCGCGTGCTGGCCGCGGCCCCCGCGGTGGCGCTGCTCGATGAACCCGCCGCGGGACTGGACAACAACGAAAGCCGTTGGCTCGGTGAGAAGTTGCGTTCCGTGCGCGACAGCGGGACCGCGATTCTGCTGGTGGATCACGATATGGAGCTGGTACTCACCATCTGCGATCGGGTGATCGTGCTCGACCTGGGCACGGTGATCGCCAGTGGGCCACCGGAATCGATCCGGACGAATACCGAGGTGCTGCGCGCCTACCTCGGCGTCTCGTCCGACACCGTCGAAGTGGCTTCCGAAGCAGTGCCCGAATTGCAGTCCGGCGCTCTGACCACGCAGGAGGCATAGCCATGACAACAGTGCTGGAATGTCGCGACCTCAGTGCCGGCTACATCAAGCAGCGACCGTGCCTGCGCGGTGTGGACCTGGATCTGCACGCCGGGGAGATCACCTGCCTGCTGGGGCCGAACGGGGCGGGCAAGACCACGTTGCTCTCGACCTTGTCCGGACTGCTGCCTCGGGCCGGCGGTGAGATCCGGGTCGAGGGCGCCGACATCGTGAGCGGACGCCCACGAGCCGCAGTGCGTGCCGGAGTCGTGCTGGTGCCCGACGACCGGGCCTTGTTCCGGCAGTTGAGCACCCGGCAGAACCTGCGTCTCGCCGTGGCAGAGCGCGCCCGGCGCCGGACGGCGATCCCCGAAGTGCTGCAGTACTTCCCGGCCCTGGAGAAGCGGCTGTCGGTCAACGCCGGGCGACTGTCGGGCGGGGAGCAGCAGATGCTGGCCATCGGCCGGGCGATTCTGCAGCGCCCCAAGGTCCTTCTCATCGACGAACTCAGTATGGGACTGGCCCCGGTCATCGTCCGCGAAATCCTGGATGTGCTGCGTGCACTCGCCGACGACGGCATGAGCGTGCTACTGGTCGAGCAGCATGTGCACCTGGCGCTGGGAATCGCCGACCGAGCCGCGATCCTGGTGCACGGCACGGTCGCGGATTCCGATACCGCCGAAGCGCTGCGTGCCGATCCACGCCGAATCGAGCGGGCGTATCTCGGTGAGGCAGCCGAGGATTCGGCCGCGACGGCGGTCTCCTGACCCCGAGCTCGCCATGCGCGGCCGGCACCGGTGCGGACCGGGCAAATCGGTGTCGCCGCAGTGGCCGGCCGAAACACCTGTCGCGATGCGGATCGGTCGACCCCGACTGTTCCGCTCCACGGGACGGGATCCGTGTTCGCCGGTAGGTTCGAGGAAGGATTTCGGTACTACCGTTGTCACCCGGTGTGCGCCGGTGGCGTTGTCGTCGAGGAGGGCCGGGTATTGCGCGGGATCAACCACGTCGTCCTGTACGTGTCGGATCTACAGCGCAGCCTGGACTTCTACGAGGGTGTACTCGGGTTCCGCCGGCTTCCCGGAGCATTTCCCGGCGCTGCCTTTCTGCGCCACGCGGACTCGGCCAACGATCACGATCTCGGTCTGTTCCAGGCCCGTGAGCGCGCGACGCCGGTATCCGGCGCTGTCGGCCTCTATCACGTGGCGTGGGAGGTGGACACCCTGGCCGAACTCGCGGCACTGCACAAACGTCTCGCCGCGGCAAGGGCTTTGACCGGCACCGGCGACCACGGCTCCACCAAGGCCCTCTACGGGCGCGATCCCGACGGGATCGAATTCGAGGTGTGCTGGCTGGTGCCCGACGAATGTGTCGAGCAGGCCCTGATGCCGGGTACTCCGCCGACCGCTCCGCTCGATCTCGCCGCCGAGATCGAGCGTTACGGCGCGTCCACTCCGGGCGGTCCCCGCACCGATCCGACCGTGTGGGAGCGCATCGCGGCACGGTACGCGGACGGGTTCTGACAGACCTCTCCCGCTGAATGGGAGGGCGTCGGCTGACGCCGATCGCGGAAACCTATCGTCCTGTCATGCCACGTGCTTGTGACCCAGTTCACCGCCGTGAACCGGGTGCACCGGGCCTCTCGGGCCACCGCCTTCGCACCCTGCGGTAGTCGTGGCTCACGTGGGCTGTGGAGCCGAGAATGCCACGGCTGCACCTACTTTCCGTCCCTATCACCGTTGCTGGAGGGCCTCACAATGACCAATCCCGTCGACACCGTCGCCGCCGCCGTCGCGGCGGCGAAAGCCCCGACCTACGAGGCCCGCAGGATCTCGACCGGATACTCCTGGCCGGAGTGCCCCCGCTGGCACGAGGACACCTTCTGGTTCTCGGACATGTACACCGGAACGTTGAAGACCCTCGACGCGGCAGGCAACGCCACCGTCGTCGTCGACGCGAACGCACGGGCGGCGAAGACCGACGTGCCGATCGTGCTGGGCGGATTCGGCTGGTTGCCGGACGGGCGGCTGATCGTGGTGTCCATGCACGAGAAGCTGGTGCTGATCCACGGCGGGGGCGGGCCCGAGGACCTGTCGGTGTACGCCGACATCTCCGAGCACTGCTCGGCCGCGGCCAACGACATGGTGGTCGACGCCGACGGGCGCGCCTACATCACCCAGCTCGGCTTCGATCTGTTCAAGGGCGAGGATCCCGTTCCGTCACCTCTGATCGTGGTGGAACCGGACGGCACCGTCGGCACTCCCGAGAAGGTCGGTCCGCTGTTGTGCGCCAACGGGATTGCCGTCAGCGCCGACGGGACCCGGGTCTACACCGCCGAGGTGATGGCCTTCAAGATCACCGTGATGGATCGCGCCGCCGACGGCACCCTGTCGAATCCGCGAGAGTTCGCCACCTGCCCGTTCATGCCGGACGGGATCGGCCTCGACGCCGAGGGCGGGGTCTGGGCGGCCATGCCCGGCGGCGGATATGTCGCGCGCTTCACCGATCAGGGCATCACCGACGCCGTCTCGCTGCCGCTGGAGAACGGCATCGCCTCCGCCTGCCTGCTCGGCGGTCCCGATCGCAGCACCCTGTACCTGACCGCCGGTTACGAGGTCTTCGATTTCGAGAAGTCCGCCCGGGAAGCACTCGGTGGCATCTGGGTGGCGGACGTGCCGCAGCACGGCGGCGACACCCGTCCCTGATCCCGTCCGAAGCCCACCGAATTCACAGAGCTCGAGGAAAAGATAATGGCAACACTGGATTTCAGCGATCGCGTCGTCATCGTGACCGGCGCGGGCCGGGGCATCGGGCGCGCCCATGCGCTGCTGCTCGCCTCGCGCGGCGCCTCGGTCGTGGTCGGCGACCTCGGTGCGAGCATCGACGGTTCCGGCGTGGACGGTGACGATCCGGCCGCGCAGGTCGTCGACGAGATCACCGCCGCCGGCGGCAGAGCGGTGGCGTGCGCTGCGGACGTGTCCACCGAGGACGGCGCCCGCGCCCTCGTCGACGCGGCGGTCTCCTCTTTCGGCGGGCTTACCAGCGTGGTGAACAATGCCGGCATCGTCCGCACCGCGCCGTTCGACGAGGTGCCCGACGAGGAATATCAACGCCACCTCGACGTCCACTACTTCGGCACTCTGCGTGTATGCCGGGCGGCGTGGCCGCATCTGCTGCGGGCCGAATCGCCGCGTATCGTCAACACCATTTCGCAAGCGATGCTGGGCAATCCGGGGATGTCGCACTACGGCGGCTCCAAGGGCGCGGTGTTCAGCCTGACCCGCAACCTCGCCCTCGAAGGGCTGGACAAGGGCATCAAAGTGAACGCCGTCGCTCCCGGGGCGGGTACCCGCATGGCCGAAGCCGCCGCCGACACCTTGTCGCCGGAAATCATGGAGTACATGCGCACCTCGCTGCTGCCCGAGCACATCGCACCGGTGGTGGCCTACCTGCTGCACCCCAGCTGCGATGTCACCGGTGAGGTGTTCAACGTGGCCGGCGGCATCGTGAACCGGCTGGCACTGGTCAACACCGTCGGCATCCATGACCCAGGCCTGACGGTCGAGAGCGTCGCGGAGCGGTTCGACCAGGTCATGGCGATCACCCCCGATGCCTTGCCGCAGGTCGTCGCGCCGGCGCAGATGCCGGTGTCCTGACCACCTTCGACAGCCCCGACTGGAGTTTGCTCATGAGTACGACAGAAACGGTCACCCCGACCGAATACCCCTTCGAGCCGGTGCCGCCGAAGGACGCCGTCGATCGTTACCGGGCTATCGCCGCGGAGCGGCCGATGACGAAGATGACGATGCCCTTCGGCGGCGACGTGTGGGTCATCCACCGCAACGCCGCCGCCCGCGAGATGCTCGGTGACGGGCGGTTCGTACGTGAACCGTTCCGCACCGGCGAACGGGTGGTGCCCTACTTCGTGGAATTCCCCGACTTCCTCAGGACGACACTGCAATTCGAGGACCCGCCGCATCACACCAAACTGCGCAAACTCGTCCAGCGCTCGATCTCGCCCAAGCGAGTGAAGGCGATGCGGGATTCGGCCGTCGAGTTCGCCAACCATCTCATCGACGAGATGGTCGCCAAGGGTGCGCCCAGCAACCTGGTCCACGACTATGCCGTCGCCTTGCCGATCCAGATGCTGGCCAACCTGCTCGGGGTACCGCCGGAGGACCGTCCGAAATTCCAGAAATGGAGTTCGGCGACTCTCGCGGTGGCGAATATGCCGGAGGAAGAAGTCGTCGCCAACATGACCGAACTGGTCGTGTACATGATGGCGCTGATCGAGGAACGGCGGAAGAGCCCGCGCGAGGATCTGCTCAGCGATCTGGCCAATGCCCGCGACAAGGACGACAGCCTCACCGACGGCGAGATTCTGCCGATCGCGCTGGTGCTCATCATCGGCGGATTCGACAACACCGCGAATTTCATCTGCGCCGGTGTGCTGTCGCTGCTGCGCAACCCCGACCAGCTCGAGTTGTTCCTGCAGGATCCGGACGGCATGGCGCCGACCGCCGTCGAGGAGATTCTGCGCCACGGTCGAATGGCGTTGGGGGACAAGGTCGCCGGTGGTGGCGGACTCGTGCCGTTCGTCGCCACCGAGGATGTGGAAATCGACGGTCAGCTGGTCGCTCGCGGTGAGGCCGTGATGGTCGACCCGGCGGCGGTGGCGCACGACGGTGTGGCCCTCGAACACGACGACGTCTTCGATATCCGGCGCAGCAACAACCCGCATCTGACGCTGAGCTACGGGCTGCACCACTGCCTGGGCGCGCCCCTGGCCCGGATGGAGATGCAGGTCGGGCTGGCCGAGCTGTTCAAGCGGCTGCCCGGGTTGACACTGCACGGTGATGCGGTCGTCGACAACGACAACCTTACCCAGCCGATCGTCGATCTGCCGGTCACCTGGTAGGAGCGTGCCGATGCCCAAAGTGTTCTACACCCAGCCCGACGGCCAGGTGCGTGTCGTCGACGGCGCCGTCGGTGATTCGGTGATGTCGACCGCGGTCAAGAACGGCGTGAACGGCATCGTCGGCCAATGCGGCGGAACCTTGTCGTGCGCGACCTGCCACGTGTATCTCGAGCCGGGCGAATTGGGGTACTTCGCCGATCCGTCCGAGGACGAGGACGAGATGCTGGACTGCACGGCCTCCGATCGCGAGGACAACTCGCGGCTGTCGTGCCAGCTCACGTTGTCCGACGGTGTCGATCTGCACGTAACCATTCCCGACGAGCAGGTCTGACGATGACCGAATCGCAGGACGGGACCGACGTGCAGGCGCCACCCCACAGTGTGGTGGTGGTCGGCGCCGCACACGCCGGGGTGCAGCTCGCCGATCGCCTTCGCGCCGGGGGCTACACCGGTGAGCTCACGCTGATCTCGGATGAGCCGCATCTGCCGTATCAGCGCCCGCCGCTGTCGAAGGCGTGGCTGAAAGGTGAGGCCACCGGTGACTCGGTGCTGTTGCGCGAACCGGATTATTACCGCGACCAGAAGATCGAACTGATCGTCGGTGCCCGGGTCACGCACCTGAGCCGCACCCCGGCCGGCGTCGAGGTGCGGTTCACCCGCGACGGTGAGAATTCGATCCGGAAATTCGACCGGCTGGTGCTGGCCACCGGCGCGCGTCCGCGGCGTTTGCCGCTGCCCGGCGCGGATCATCCCGATGTGCTGGTGCTGCGCGACCTCGACGATGCCCGCCTGCTCGCCGCGCGGGTGCCGGCCGGGCCCGTCGTGGTCGTCGGCGGCGGCTTCGTCGGTCTCGAGGTCGCCGCCACGGCGCGGGCACTGGGAGCCGACGTGACCGTGATCGAGGCAGGGGAGCGGCTGCTCGCGCGGGCGGTGGGTGCCGACACCGCCGAGGCACTGCTCGCCGCTCACCGAACGATGGCGACCGACGTGGTGCTGGGAGCGCTGCCGGTGTCGATCGAGCACCACGACAACAGGATTCACGCGGTACGGCTCGCCGACGGACGCGAAATCCCGGCGGCGACGGTCGTCGTGGGGATCGGGGCCGAGGCCCGGACCGAGCTGGCCGAGCAACTCGGGCTCGACTGCGACGGCGGCATCCTCGTGGACCGGCACTGCCTGGCCTCGGACGGCTGGACTCTCGCCATCGGCGACTGCGCCACCCATGTATCCGAGTCCGGCGCTCGCTACCGGCTCGAATCGGTGGACAATGCGGTCGAGCAGGCCAATGCGGCTGCTGCGGTGCTGCTGGGCCAACCGTGCCCGCAGCGGCCCATCCCATGGTTCTGGTCGGATCAGGGGGATCAGAAGTTGCAGATCGCCGGCCTCATCGGCGGGCACACGTCGATGCTGGTTCGCACCGATCCGCAGCGTCCGCATCGGCGGGTAGCGCTGTACTTCACCGACGATGCGCTGATTGCCGCCGAATGCCTCAACTCCCCAGCGGATTTCGTGGCATTGCGGTCGGCGCTGAGCCGCGGGCATCGGCCGGGGCCGAAGGATCTGGCGGACACAGCCGTTCCGCTCAAGAAGCTCCTGGCTCCGGCGCGGAGCTAGGTCTGTGTCGTCGCGATTGTACGGAAATCTGTTATGGCAAAGCTGATCTCGAGCCGCCCTCGGGTGGCGTCGCGGTTGCGTCACATCCGCATCGAAGCCGGTGCGTTGAGGCTCGACTACAAGGCGGGCGCTGAGCAGGCACGCGACGTGGCGTGCGCGCTGACGCAGCTGTCGTCGGATCTCATGGTCACCGTCGACGACGAGGTGTGCCGCGATCTGCCGCCCTTGCCGTGCGCTGGATTGTGGTCCTGAGCGTCGCTGCAGACCTGCCGGGAAGCCCGTTGCGGGCCTGTAACTCGGCGCCGGACTCGTCGAATCATCCCATCGCCGAGCGGGCCTCGGCGATGGGAGGTCTCTCGAACGTGGTCACACGGGAAGACCGAGTGGGTTCTCCTCGGTGACATCGCTCCGGTCGTCGGTGCTCACCAGCGGGCAGCGCGTGCCGGTGAAGATGCTGGCCGCGCACAGGTTGCAGTGGATGCACAGCGACTTCTTCGACGACTCCGCTCGGATGCGATTGATCAGATCGGGCTCACGCAGCAGTGCCCGCGCCATCGCCACGAACTCGAACCCGTCGCTCATCGCGGTGTTCATGTCGGCGAGGTCGGTGATTCCGCCGAGCAGCACCAGCGGCATGTCCAGTTCGTTGCGGAACTGGCGTGCGTAGTCACGGAAGTAGAGGGGTTCGTACGGGTAGTGCTCGAACACGAAGCGGCCGAACATCTTCATGCCCAGTTTCACCAGACCGCTTTGGGTCTCGGCCATTTCGCGGATTGGTACATCGCCGCGGAACAGATACATCGGGTTGAGTAGCGAGGACCCGCCGGTCAGCTCCAACGCGTCGACATGGCCGTCGCTCTCCACCATCCGCGCGAAGAGCAGGGATTCGTCGAGCCACAGACCGCCGGGTACGCCGTCGGCCATGTTCATTTTCGCCAGCACCGCGATCTGTCCGTCCGCTGCTTCGCGGACCGCCTGCAGAATTCGGCGGGCGAACTCCGCGCGACGGTGGAGCGGGCCGCCCCAGGAATCCTTGCGGCGGTTGATCTTCGGGCTGAGGAACGAGCTGGCGAGATAGTTGTGGCCGAGGTGGACCTCCACCGCGTCGAATCCCACCTCGATCGCGTTCCGTGTCGCGCGGGCGTGATCGTCGATGATCCGCCGGATATCTGCTTCGGTTGCGGCGCGATCCAGGCTCATCGACAACGGGTTCGGTCGCGTCGACGGGGCCAGCGAGGGCAGACCGGTGGAACGTGAGTTGGCGACCGGACCCGCGTGCCCGATCTGCGCGGATATCGCGGCGCCGGTGGCATGCACCGCCTCGGTGAGTCGTCGTAACCCGGGAAGTGCCTCGGGGCGCCAGTAGATCTGGTCGCGTTCGGTGCGGCCCTCGGGTGAGACCGCCAGGTAGGCGACGGTGGTCATGCCGGCCCCGCCCGCGCCGACCGCCACGTGGAAGTCGATCAACGCGTCGGTGACCAGGGCGTCGGTGGTGACCCCCTCGAAGGTGGCGGACTTGATCACGCGGTTGCGCAACCGGATCGGGCCGAGGGTGGCAGGCGCCAGCGGATCCGGATGTGCGGGCGCGGGCATCGGGGTGACGGACATGGTGGAACTCCTTGTCAGGACTGGTTGGTGGCGGGAGTGCTGCGGTCGCCCCGGACATCCACGGGAGCGTGAATATCCATCCAGCGCAACATCTCGTCGACCACATCCGCGCAGTCGCCCTCTGCGCCGGCATCGGCCCATTCGACCAGTGCGGCGAAGGATGCGGCTTGGTAGGCGGTAGCGAGCGCGCGGCAGATCGCCAGTGGTGCATCCGGGAGGACACCGGATATGTATGTCGCCAGAGTGTCGATCCACGGCCGGTAGGCCAGCGGCGCGATGGCGGCCAGCTCCGGTTCGGCGGAGATCAGGCGCAACCACCGCGGCGCGATCCGGCTGATCCCCGGGTCGTGCGAGACCGATTCGACGACGGCCGCGCGAATGACAGCCGACGGGTCGGCGTTGTCCGTCGCGTTGTCGAGGGCATCGCGAAGCCTGCTCGTGGCGGGCTCGACACCGAGGTAGGCGATATCCGAACGAGACGAGAAGTGACGCAGCAGGGTTCGGGCGCTGATGCCGGTCGCATCGGCCAGATCGCTCCAGCTGGTCGTCGAGTATCCACGTTCGGACCACAGGTGAAGCGCGCATTCGGCGACGGCCCGAGTGTCCAGCACGGACGGACGCCCGCGCCCGCGCCGAGCTGCGGTGTTCGGGGGCATGGCCCCAGTTCACCATTTTTGTCGTAGTGTGTCAATATTGCGTGGAGTCGCAGAAGTGGCAGTCGGCAGAGCGGAAAGCAGGCAAGCGATGGGCGTCTATGTCGTGACCGGATCGGCATCGGGAATGGGACGAGCGGTGGCGGACAAACTTCGTCGAAATGGCCACACCGCGGTCGGGGTCGACCTGCGTGATGCCGACGTGGTCGCCGATCTGTCCACCGCCGAGGGCCGTCGCGCGGCTGTCGATGGCGTCCGCGCCGCAGTGGACGGACACCTCGACGGTGCTGTCCTCGCAGCCGGGGTCGGCCCTGCTCCCGGTGCGGAACGCCCCCGGCTGATCTACGAGGTGAACTATCGCGGCGTCATCGAGTTGCTGGACGGCTGGCGGCCGCTGTTGGCTGCGGCGACCGATGCCAAGGTAGTGGTCTTCGGCAGCAACGCGACCACGACCACGCCCGCGGTCCCCGGCCGCGCGATCCGCGCGCTGCTGGCGGGGGATACCGACAAGGCTCTGCGCGCGGTGCGGATCTTCGGCCGGAACGCGCCCTCGTTCGCCTACGCGGCGTCGAAGATCGCGGTGAGCCGCTGGGTCCGGCGCCAGGCCGTCACCGCCGCCTGGGCCGGCGAAGGGATCCGGCTCAATGTGCTGGCGCCGGGCGCCATCTTGACGCCGCTGCTGGAAAAACAACTCGCCACTCCACGGGAAGCCGCGGCCATCCGCCAGTTCCCGGTGCCGATCGGCGGTTTCGGCGACGCGGGCGACCTGGCGGATTGGGTGCTGTTCATGCTGTCCGATGCAGCGCGGTTCCTCTGCGGCAGCGTGGTTTTCGTCGATGGTGGCAGTGACGCGTATTTCCGGGCCGACGACTGGCCGCGCGCCGTTCCGGTCCGGAAGATCCTCGGCTACCTCCGGCGTTTCCGCGGATTCAGCGCCGGCTGAGGGGCCCGGAGAAGCCCCGCCGGATCAACGAGACTGCCGGAAGCGGGCGGCGACGAGCGCGCCCACTTCCGCGATCGCGGCCCGGCCGCGGGCCACGGACGGTGCCTGCATGGCGAATCCGTGACCCACACCCGGATAGCGCAGCTGCGCAGTCGGCACGCCTGCCTCCCGGAGCCGGTCGCCGTAGGCTTCGACGCCGTCGCGGATCGGGTCGGCATAGCCGACGGCGATGATCGCGGGAGGCAGATCGGCGAGCGAATTCGCCAGTGCCGGAACGCCATAGGCGTCGTCGGTCGAGGGATCGGGGCCGAGGTAGAGACTCTTCATCCAGTCGATGTCCTCGGCGGTGAGGAAGGGGGACGAGCCGAACTGACGCATCGAGGGACGGTCGGTGCGGCGCTCGACACCGGGGTAGAACAGTACCTGCTGCGCGATGGTCGGGCCGTAGTCGTCGCGGCTGCGCAGTGTCGTGGCGGCGGCGAGTCCGCCGCCGGCGCTGTCTCCGCCGACGCCGATCCGGGTGGCGTCGACGCCCCAGTTCGATGCGGTGTCGACGGCCCAGCACAGCGCCGCGTAAGCCTCGTCGTTGGCGACGGGGTAGCGGTACTCCGGGGCGAGGCGGTAGTCGACGTTGAACAGCACCACTCCGGTCGCGTCGGCGATATCGCGGGCGAGGCGGTCGAAGGACTGCAACGTGCCCATGATCATGCCGCCGCCGTGGAACCACACCAGGGCGGGCGCATCGGATTCCGGTGCGGTCAGCGGATGGTAGACCCGCACCGGGACCGCACCGTGCGGGCCGTCGAAGGTGGTGTCGCGCACGGTGCGCATGTCGGGGCCGGGCGGGCGCACGATGGATTCGAGGGACCGGCGTGCGGCTTCGACTCCGGCGGCGTGCATGGGGCCGGTCTTGTTCGCGCGGACTCGCTCGAGAATCACTTCGACGTCGGGATCCCAGGCGAACTGGTAGGGCTTGTACCCGCTTGATGCGGTCACGGTTCACTCCTCGGGAGGTAGGGGAGGCGCGCCGGTTCGAGTGGCGCGCAACATCATCCCGGTGCTGGTCTCCCCGCCGC
Organism: Nocardia sp. AB354; assembly: GCF_049538315.1. Lineage (NCBI taxonomy): Bacteria > Bacillati > Actinomycetota > Actinomycetes > Mycobacteriales > Nocardiaceae > Nocardia > Nocardia sp. AB354. The sequence continues at coordinate 51,391 of NZ_JBMVFU010000034.1, forward strand.
GGCGGTGCTCGTTCATCAACTCGACGAGCCGTTCGTTGTCGTGGCGGGTCAACGCTTCGATCATCTGGTCGTGTTCGGCCACGACGCGGGCGCGCGCGGCCGGGTCGTACAGGTAGGCGGCGTGGTAGGGCATCGCGAGAGTCCACAGCCGGCGGATCTCGGCGACGACGAGATTCAGTGGGGATCGTTCGAAGATCACGAAGTGGAAGGCGTGGTTGTGCATGCGCATCGCGAGCACGTCACCCTGTTCGGCTGCTTCGACCACCTGGTGCGCGGCGCGGGTGGCTGCTGCGAGAGCGTCGGCGGAAAACGCGGGCAATGACAGCAGCACCTCCCGTTCCAGGGCGGCGCGCATCAGATAGATCTGGTCGAAATCCGACTGCTGCAGCCGCGCGACCGTGTAGCCCACATTCGGTTCGTGTGCCACCAGGCCTTCGGCGGTCAGATGGCGCAGGGCTTCGCGGATCGGCAACCGGCTGACCCCGAGGCGTTCGGCCATGAGCACTTGGCGGATCGGCTGGCCGGGCAGCAACTCCCCGGTCACGATCAGGCGCTCCAGTTCCGCGACCACCCGCCCGGCGGCTGGGCCGACTTCGCGGCTCGTCGGGGCGGGGCTTTCAGTCGGTTTGCTCACGGGTCCCCGAAGATACCAGCCGAGCGCCAGGCGCCGATTCGCTCAGCGGGGTAACCCATCGCGGTCAGCACCGATATGGTGTCGGCGCCACGGGCGACCGCGGGGCGGGGGCGGCGGTGCGGCGACCGGCTGAGCGAGATCGGCACACCGACGCCGCGGTAGTCCGGAGCCTCGATGAACAGGTCGCGGTGACGGGTCTGCGCCGACTGCAGAGCCTCGTCGACGGTGTTCACCGAGCTCGCCGCGACACCGGCCTGCTCCAGCCGGGCGGCGAGTTCGGCGCGGGGCCAGGTCGCGATCCGCTCGCCGAGCAGTGCTACGAGTTCCTCCCGATGTGCGTGCCGCTGGGCGTTCGATGCGAAGCGTGGTTCGTCGGCGAGCTCCGGCACGCCGAGAGTCTTTGTCAGCGAACGGAATTGGCGGTCATTGGCCGCGCTGACGAAGAAGTCGCCGTCGGCGGCCCGGAACACCTGATAGGGGACCACGGTCGGATGGAAATCGCCGGTCCGCTGGGGGACGGATCCGCTGGCGATCCAGTTGGCCGCATGCGGATGCAGGATGGAGATGACCGCGTCCAGCAACGCCATATCAACCAGTTGCCCGTGCCCGCTACGGTCGCGCTCGAGCAGCGCCAGCAGAATGCCGTTCACGGCCAGGTTGGCGGTGACGATATCGACGATCGGCACGCCGACACGCAGGGGGTTGCCGTCGGGATAGCCGTTGATACTCATCAGCCCGCCGAAGGATTGCAGGACCGCGTCGTAGCCGGGAAGTCCACCCATCGGGCCGTCGACGCCGAATCCGGTGATGCGGCAGTAGATCAGTCGCGGATACCGCCGGCTGAGCACGGTGTCGAAGTCGAATCCCCAGCGAGCCATCGTGCCGGCCTTGAAGTTTTCGATGATCACGTCGGCGCCGGCGACGAGGTGGCCGAGGATCTCGCGTCCCTCGGGCGTGCGCAGATCCAGGCAGATGTTGTCCTTGCTGTGGTTGAGGCTGCCGTAGTAGGCGCTGCTCGTACCCGAATCCACGAACGGCGGCCCCCAGCCGCGGGTTTCGTCCCCGCCCGGCGCCTCCACCTTGATGACCTCGGCGCCCTGGTCGGCCAGCATCTGCGCAGTATACGGGCCGGCCAGTACGCGGCTCAGGTCCAAAACACGCAGACCGGTGAGCACGCCGTTGCCGGTGGCGGTGTCGGCGGCACGCCATGCCGCCCGGCCGTCGATGCGCAACTCGTCATCGGCCTCGGCCGGTGCGGGAGGGGTGATGCTCATCGGGAATTCCCTTCTGCGACAGTGGGTTCGCCCGCCGGCTCGGCGCCGACGACGACATCCCACAAGTCCGTGCCCTCGTCGAGGATCTGCCCGGCGAGGACCTCGGACCAGTACTCTTCGGACCCGTAACGGTCCCGCCAGGCCCACAGCGCCGTGGTGAACCGCCCCAGGCTGTGTTCGCTGGTGAATCCGATCGCCCCGTGGATCTGGTGCCCAGCGGCCGCGACTTCGCGAGCCAATGCCGAGGTCACCGCCTTCGCCGCGGCGATCGCTGCGCGGCGCAGGTGCGGGGCGGCCACGGCTGCCTCGGTCGCGGCGGTGGCTGCTGTCCGCATCAGCGCGGCGCGGGCGGCGAGCCCCGCGAGGCGTTGCTGAATGGCTTGGAATTTCGCGAGCGGACGTCCGAACTGGGTGCGTTCGCCGGCGTAGCGCAGGGTTGCCTCGCGCACCGTACCGGCTACGGCGGCCAGGACGACAGCATAGGACAGGGCGCCTCGCTGCTCGAGTTCGTCTGCGCCGATAGGAGATTCGGCAATGAGATCGACGGTTGTCGCGTCGAACCGGTAGTCGTCGAGTGCGGCGCCGAGCAGATCGGTGCCGGGCCGCATCTGCACGCCCGGGGCATCGGTGGCGACGATCGCGATCGACGGGAGCGCGGCCGGGGTCGGCGGCTCGAGCAGGACGACCAAACGGACTGCGTCACGACCGTGCACGACATCGGTGACGATGCCGTCGAGGACGGTGGTGCCGTCCACTTCGCGTGTGCTGCAACGATCATCGGCGATCACCACGGTGCTCGGCTCGGCTGCCGCGGTGCCGGTGCAGTGCGCGAGCAGCGGGCTCGCCAGCAGGGTGTGCTCGATCAGGAGGGTGTTCGCGCCGCGCTCCGCCGCGGCGTGCGCCACCGACAAGGCATCGGCGGATGTGCCGCCGCTTCCGCCCTGAGCTTCAGGGATACCGATCTCGGTGAAGCCCGCGTCGGCCAGTGCGTCCCAGACGGCACGGTCGGGTGCGGCAGCGGGCGTGGTCGTATCGATGCCGATGCGGTCGATCATGGCCGCGACCGCCGCGATCAGTTCGGTATTCGGATAGGTCATCGCAATCCCATTCCGCGCGCGACGATTCCGCGCAAGATCTCGTTCGTGCCGCCGCGCAGCGTGAATGCCGGGGTATGCAGCACACCGGTCGCGAGCAACCGGGCGAAACCGTCACCGCCGCTGCGGCGGGGTTCGATATCCGTGCAGGCGCGAATGGCCTCCACCACATCGCCTTCGAAACTCGAGCCGAGATCCTTGACGATCGCGGCGAGCACATCGGGTTTGCGTCCGGCCGCGAGGTCGGTCGTCACGGCCAGCGACATCCGCCGCAGGGCCCAGGCCTGCGCGGTGAGCGCGCCGAGCGTGGTCCGTTGCCGCGGCGTGGCTCCCGAGCGGCGCAGTTCCTCGGCCCATGCGCGCAGCAGCGGCATGGTCGACAGATAGCGCTCGGGTCCCGAGCGCTCGTAGGCCAACTCGCTCATCACCTGCGCCCATCCCGCGCCACGTTGCCCGAGCAACGTGTCCGCGCCGACGTGCACGTCGTGAAAGACGACCTCGTTGAAGTGCCGGCCGCCGTCGATGCTCTGTAGGGGCCGCACCTCGATGCCGGGCGTGGACAGTTCCACCAGGAACTGGGACAGTCCGCTGTGGCGGTCACCCGGACCACCGTCGGTGCGGGCCAGCAGCACCATGGCATGGGCGACGTGTGCGCCGGTGGTCCACACCTTCGTGCCCGAAATCGTCCACGAGCCGTCGGGACGCTCCACCGCCTTCGTGCGCACGGCGGCCAGATCCGAACCGGCGTCCGGTTCGCTCATACCGATTGCGAAGAACAGCTCACCGGCGGCGATTCCGGGCAGATAGCGCTGCTTCTGCTCCTCGGTGCCGTTGGCGAGGATGCCCGGCGCCATCTGCCGATCGGCGATCCAGTGCGCGGCGACGGGTGCCCCATGGGCCAGCAGTTCCTCGGTGACGACGAAGCGTTCGAGCAGTGAACGGCCGTGTCCCCCATAGCGTTCGGGCATGGTCATACCGAGCCAGCCACGGCGGCCGAGTTCGGCGCTGAATGCGGGATCGAATCCGCTCATCCAGTTGTCGGGCGCCGGGGTGAACACGCCGCTGTCGAGTTGTTCACGCAGGAACGCGCGCACCTCGGCCCGCAGCTGCGCCGCATCGGCGGGACGGACCTGGGACCGGCTGCCGGTGGCGGCGGTCATCGTCCCGGTCCCCGCGACGACCAGGCTCCCTCGCCCTTGCGCGACATCGACCACATCTGCACGCCCCGTTCGATTTCCAGCGCCGAGGCCCAGCTCACCGCGGGCGGCCCGAGTTCCAGGCGAGCACTGGCCATGATGCGCCGAGTCAGCTCGGGGTCCGCCGCCGGCGGGCCGGTGAGCTCCGCGATCCGAGCGTCGAGATCGGCTTCCTCCGCCATCAGGTGCGCGAGCCCGCGCTGCACGGCTTCGGTCCCGGTGAGCGAGTGCCCGCATGCCGCCAGCGCGATGGTGCCCGACCATCCGACCGCGCGGCCCAGCAACGCCAGATGTCCACCGCCCGGATGGATTCCGCGGGCCAGGAAACCGCTGTCGAGCCGGGCCTGCGGGGTGACGGCCATGAGATCGGTGGCGAGTGCGAGATTCAAGCCCGCGCCGACGGCGCCGCCGACCACCCGCGAGATGGTGGGAACCGGCAGTGATCCCACCCGGACGAAGGAGCCGTAGACCGCCGAGGTGCGGCGCACCGCCTCCGGCGAGGCCGGATCGGCCGACGAGGCCGCCAGATCGCGAGTATCGGCACCGCTACAGAAATACGCACCGGCCGCACGCACCACGACCGCCCCGATATCGGTGTCGGTTTCCACGCGCGCGCAGAAGTCGTCGATGAGCGCGGCCATCTCCAGGCTGATCGCATTCTTGCGCCGCGGGTTGTTCAGGGTCACAGTGGCGACCCCGTCGGTGAACTCGGTGCGGACCGGCGGTTCGGACGGGGCGCCGGCGGGAATGTCGGACGTCATGCGGCACACGCTAGCAGATTGGATCCAAAATAAGATCCAATAATGATTGACAATCTCCACCCCGCTCGGCGAGTGTGCAAAGGGCAGGTCGCCATCCCTGCGATGTGGCGGCGGTATCGACGAAAGGTGAACTCGTGTTCGAGTTGGATGGGCGAATCGCCCTGGTGAGTGGGGCGGGACAAAGCGTAGGGGAGGGAATCGCGAAAGTGCTCGCGCGTCAGGGGGCGACGGTCGTGGTGAACGATCTGCACGCCGAGCGCGCCGAGCGGGTGGCAGCGGCCATCGCCGAGGAGGGCAACAAGGCGATCGTCAGGGCATTCGATGTCACCGACTATCAGGCGACGGTCGACGCCGTGCGCTCGGCCGAGGCCGAGCTGGGCGGCCACGTGAACATCCTGGTCAACAATGCCGGGGTCGCCGAGGAACGGGTCACCAAGCCGTTTCGGGAGCTGACCCCGGACCAGTGGCCGCCATCGATCGACCTCAACATCTACGGCGCGATGAACTGCATCAAAGCGGTGATCGACGGGATGTGCGATGCGGGCTGGGGCCGCATCGTGCAGATTTCGTCGGGCAGCGCGCGTACCGGCCAGAACATCAACGTCTCGATGTACGCGACCGGCAAAAGCGGTATCGAAGGATTCATCCGCCATCTCGCCGCCGAGACCGGCCAGTACGGCGTCACGGCCAATATCGTCGCGCTCGGCCTGCAGGCCAACCTCGTCGAGAAGATGGCGCCCGAGTACCTGGAGCGACTGATCGCCGGCATTCCGATCGGACGCCTCGGCGACCCCATCGAGGTCGGCGCGTTCTGTGCGTACCTCGCGTCGAACGAGGCCGGGGGCATGACCGGACAGACCCTGGACTTCAACGGCGGGTCACAGACTCGATGAGCGGCCCGCCCACGGCTCCCGTGACTCTCTCGCTCACCGCGATCCGCGTGACCGATCTTGCTCGGTCCGCGCAGTTCTACGCCGCGTGTGGGTTCGTCGAAGAGACGTCGTTTTCCACCGACACCTTCGACGCGGTGATTCTGCGGGCCGGAACAGCAGGGGTCGAACTCATTGCCCCGCACGGCGACCCGGCGGCGCCCGACCACGGCACGATGTTCACGAAGCTGGTGGTGAACACCGAGGACGTCGCGGGTTTGCTGGCGGCGGCGTGCGCCCACGGCGGCGCCGAGGAGATGCCGGCGACAACTCTCGCTCGATTCGGCGGCCGCACGATCGGCAAGGTCCGCGACCCCGACGGCTACCTCGTCGAGGTCGTCAGCCCCACCGGGGAAACATCCGACCGCTGAGCGGGAAGGCCGGGCGTGACGGTTCCGCACGCCGTCTAGCGTGGCGCCGGTCACGCCCGGACCGGAGAGATGGAGTGCAGGTGACGATGAGCTGGGACAGTACCTATGACGTTGTGGTTGTGGGATCGGGTGGCGCCGCGCTGGCGGGCGCCTTGGCCGCGACGCACCGTGGGCTGTCGGTGTGTGTGATCGAGAAGACCGATCGCTTCGGAGGCACGTCCGCGTATTCCGGTGGGAGCGTGTGGCTTCCGGGCAACCACGTGCTGGAACGGCAGGGAGTCGACGATTCCGTAGAGAAGGGACTGACGTACTTCTCGGCACTGGTCGGGGACCGCACGCGCTCCGAGGTGCAGCGCGCGTATCTGGAGACCGGCCCGGTCGTCGCCGATTTTCTGGAAAACACCGTCGGAATCCCGCTCGAGCATCGCCCATTCCCCGACTATTTCGACGCACCGGGGCGAAGTGCCAACGGGCGCAGCATCTTCGCCCATCCGATCTCGGCCGAGAAGGTCGGCGACCGGCTGAACGACATCCGGCCGATGGTGCCGGCCGACCAGTTCGGGATCGACATCGATCGGTCGATGCTCGACGGTGGCCAGGCCTGGATCGCCCGAATGATCCTTGCCCTGGATGCCTCCGGCCGCGCCGAGTTGACGTTGTCGACCCGTGTCACTGCTCTCGTCCAGGACGATGACGGTCGGGTCACAGGCGTCGTCGCGACCGGTCCGGACGGCGACCAGACCCGCATTCAGGCGCGAGCCGGGGTGCTGTTGGCGGCCGGCGGTTTCGAGCGTGCGCCGCAATTGCGGGCGAAGTGGCAGGACATGCCGACCGCCGACTGGAGTTCCTCACACCCCGACACCGGTTCCGGAGACGCGCTCACGCTGGCCGAATCCGCTGGTGCCGCCACAGATCTGCTCGATCAGTCGTGGTGGTGCCCGGCCACGTTGTTCCCCAACGGGCACGCCGCGTTCACACTCGGCGTGCGGGCCGGAATCATCGTCGACAGCACCGGGCAGCGCTTCGCGAACGAGATGCTGCCGTACGACCGGATGGGCCGGGCGATGCGCGAGCGGATGCAACTCGGGCACGGCGACGCCTTCTGGTTCGTGTTCGACAACAAATTCGGTGATGACCTGCCCGCCATCTGTGTCCCGGCCCCCGGCCGAGAGGAGCTGACGGCCGCGGGACTGTGGCACACGGCCGGCGACATCGCCGAACTCGCCGCTGCCATCGGCGTGGATTCCGCGGCATTGGCGTCCACGGTGCGCCGGTTCAACGAATTCGCCGAACGTGGACGGGACGAAGATTTCGGCCGCGGAGAGGATCCGTTCGGCCGGTTCTTCGTCGGCGCGACAACACCGCAACCGTGCCTGCGCCCCCTCGACGGATCCCAGCTGCATGCAGTGCGCCTGGTGCTGGGCGACCTCGGCACCAAGGGCGGAGCCGTCATCACCACGGAAGGCGCTGTCGAGCGCCCGGACGGGACGCTCGTCCCAGGCCTGTATGCCGCCGGAAACTCCGCTGCCTCGGTGGCCGGGCCGGTCTATCCCGGGCCAGGTGTGCCGCTGGGCTCCGGCATGGTCATGGCCTATCGTGCCGTGGCCGATATGGCCGACCGGCTCGACGGCGCGGAGTCGACCGCTTCCTGACCAGTGGCGGGAGCTCGCCACTCCTGGGTGGCCGCCCAACGCCGACGCCTTGGGTGTCGACGCGCGTCGGCTGGCGGTGCTCGGCGACAGCGCGGGCGGGGGGCTTGCGGCCGGAGTCGCGTTGCTGGCCCGCGACCGCGGCGGCCCGGCGTTACTGGCCCAGGTCCTGGTGTATCCAGGGCTCGATCGAGACATGGGCGCCGCGTCGATCGTGTCGATGCCGGACGCGCCGATGTTGTTGCGCGATGACATCGATTATCTGCACGAACTGGCCGACAGCGGCAGTTCGGATCCGCTCGATCGCTACCGAATCCCTTCCTATGCAACAGATTTGACGGGCCTTCCGCAGGCGATCGTCGTCACCGCCGAGTGTGACCCCATCCGGGTCTGGGCCGAGCGCTATGCGTTCCGGTTACGTGATGCTCGCGTGCAGACCACGGTCACGCGGTATCCGGGAGTGCTCCACGGGTTCTTGATGCGGCCGGAGAATTCGGCCCGTGCGATGCCGGCTGCCGCCGAGATCGGCGCTCTGCTTCGCGTCGAATTCGATTGTCTGCTGCCGTTCCGGTGATCGCGCCTCAGTGCGACGCCAGGTCGGCGGCGACGCAGCGGTCCCAAATCTCGCGCGCTGCTACCCGGACCGGACCGACCAGCTTGCGGTAGTCGAGAGCGGTCACCGACGCACAGACGGAGATCCCGGCGAGGTTGCCGTAAATATGGTCGGCCGGGCCGATGGATACCCCCACACAGCCGAGCCCCGCGAAAGCTTCTCCACGATCGAACGCGGCACCGCGCTCCCGGACGGCCGCAAGTTCCTCCTTCAGCCGGGCATCGGAGGTGATGCTCTGCGCGGTGCGCCGCACGAGTTCACCAGTAGCCGTGTGCTGCAGGGTTTGCACGATGTAGGGATTGCTCGTCGTCTCGCTGAATGCGATCTGTGCCTTGCCCACGGCGGTCAGATGGGCGGGCACTCGCTGTCCCACCGCGGTCGGGGTGGGTCCCGACGCGCGTCCGTTGACCTTGGCGAGGTAGACGGTGTCACCGTGGTCGACCACACCCAGCTGGATGGTGAACCCGGTTTGCTGAGCGAACGCCTGCATTACCGGGCGTGCCCCTTGCAGCAGACGATTCTGATTCAGGGCAGCCTGTCCCATTTCGTAGGCTTTGACGCCGAGTTCGTAGGTTTGTTCGGGTGAGCGCGCGAGCCAACCCGCGCTTGCGAGCTGTTCGAGCAGCCGGTGCACCGATGATCGGGGCAGACCGGTGCGGGAGGTCACCTGGGACAGGGTCAGCGGCCCTACTCCATTGAAAGTTTCCAGCACCAGCGATACCCGCTCGACCACCGACACCGGGACCCCGGCAGTGCTTGTTGTTCTCACCAGACCTCCCACCAGCCACGTCGCTGTGATGCTCGCCACGGTACTACCACGTGCATGTGCACGTCGAACAGCCCATGACGAGCGCGGGCCCGACGATCGCACGGATACGGGATCGGCATCGAACCACCTTCCCGATGAGCGAGAAATCGCGCCTTTCGGACGATTTTCGCGGCATAGCCTTCCGTGGCCCGGGTCTCGGACCCGGGCGCGTAGTGCTGACCACAACCAGGAGTGCGAATGTCCACGCAGACGAGTACCGATGCGGCGGAGGCTACGGCGGAAACTCGCACCGCCCGGGTCCGGATCGCCGAGATCGTCGAAGAGACCGCCCACGCGCGTTCGTTCGTTGTCGAACCGCTGGCCGGCACGATGACAACGAACTATCGCCCGGGGCAATTTCTCACCGTCCGGGTTCCGGATATCGGTACCGGCTCGGCGCGGTGCTATTCCCTGTCGAGTTCGCCGCATACCGACTCGGCGATGAAGTTCACCGTCAAACGGGTCATGGGCGGCCACGGGTCGAATTGGCTCTGTGACACGGTGCGCATCGGTGACGAACTGGAGGTGCTCCCGCCGGCCGGCACTTTCGTACCGGGCTCCCTCGACGACTCCGTGGTCCTGGTGGCGGGCGGCAGCGGGATCACGCCCGTCATCGCGATCGCGAAATCGATCCTGGTCGGGGGTGCGGGTGACGTGGTCCTCGTCTACGCCAATCGCGACCAGGATTCGGTCATCTTCGCGGCGGAACTGCGTGAGCTGGAAAGCCGTTTCCCCGAACGGTTTTCGGTGATCCACATATTGGAGTCGGTGCAGGGCTACCCGAGTCGCCGGGCGCTGTCGATACTGCTGCGCCCGCTGCGCGACCGGTCGGTCTACATCTGCGGTCCGACACCGCTGATGGACCTCACCGCCGACGTATGCGCGGAAGCGGGATTCCCTGCCACTCGCGTGCACTCCGAGCGCTTCCTGTCCCTACAGCGCGATCCCTTCGCGGCCGATGTTCCGGACGAGTCGGCCGGCTCCGGCGAGGTCGTCTGTCAGGTGCGCGTGTCGATCGACGGTGCCGACCATCAGGTGCCGTGGAGGGCCGGGCGCACACTCCTCGATGCCTTGCTCGCGGCCGGGATCGAGGCGCCGTATTCGTGCCGCGAGGGGGCGTGCAGCGCCTGCGTTTGTTCACTGACCGAGGGGCGGGTGAACCTGGCGCACAACGAGATTCTGACCGACGACGACCTCGCCGAGGGCTACATCCTGGCGTGTCAGGCCGAACCGGTGAGCGACGAAATTTCGATCGAATACTGACCGAAGGCGGGGCCGGCTCGGCGTTCTCTACGGATCGAGGCAAAAACCGTCCCATTCAGCAGGAGACCCACGTCACACCCTCGCTGCCGCCTGCGACGCTGATCCCACCGCGAAAGGTTGCCTACTCGCAACCGTCTGACCAGGAGGTATCGTGAATTCCGCGATCGACGCCAAAGACAAGATCCGCGTGATCGACAGCGGTGTACCGCCGCAGCGATTCGCTCGCGGCTGGCACTGTCTGGGGCTGGTCCGCCACTTCGACGACGGGCAGCCGCACCAGATCTCGGCTTTCGGCACCGAACTGGTCGTATTCCGCGGTGAGGATGGAAAACTCAACGTGCTCAACGCCTTCTGCCCGCACATGGGTGGAAATCTGGCGCGAGGCACGGTGAAGGGGAATGACATCGCCTGTCCGTTCCACGACTGGCGCTGGCGCGGCGACGGCAAGTGCGCGGGCATTCCCTATGCGCGGCGGGTTCCGCCGCTGGCGCGGACCAAGGCGTGGCCGACCAGGGAGATCAGCGGCCAGCTGTTCGTCTGGAACGACCCGCAGGGCCGCACACCGCCCGCCGAGCTCGAGGTGCCGGAGGTGCCGACCTATGGCGATCCGGGCTGGACGGACTGGGTCTGGAACCACGTGGACGTAGAAGGCTCGCACTGTCGCGAGATCGTCGACAACGTCGTCGACATGGCTCACTTCTTCTACGTCCACTACGGCATGCCGACGTATTTCCGCAACGTGTTCGAGGGACACACCGCGAACCAGCTGATGCGTTCACGGCCCCGCGCCGATGCCGTCGGAGTCAGTCAGAGTACCAACTACAGCCTCGAAAGCCAGTCGGACGCAACGTATTACGGACCGTCCTACATGGTGGACAAATTGTGGAGCGGAGGTGTGGATCCGGACAGCGATCCGAATATCTACCTCATCAACTGCCACTACCCCGTGACCCCGACCTCGTTCCGGTTGCAGTACGGGGTGATGGTGCGCAAGCCGGTCGGAATGGACGACGAGGCCGCCGACCAGATCGCGGCCGCGGTCGCCAAGGGCGTGGCGATCGGCTTCGAGCAGGACGTCGAGATCTGGAAGAACAAGGCGCGCATCGACAATCCACTGCTGTGTGAGGAGGACGGGCCGGTCTATCAGCTGCGCCGCTGGTACGAACAGTTCTACGTCGACATCGAGGACATCAAGCCGGAAATGGTCAACCGATTCGAATTCGAGATCGATACCGAACGCGCACTGCAGAACTGGCAGGCCGAGGTGGACGCCAACCTCGCCGCCGGGCGCAGTGCCATCGCCCCCAAGTTGTCGTCCGGCCGCTCGGAAGCGGTTACCGGTTCCTGACCCCGATTCAGCCCTTCCAGCTTCGACCAGGAGTACCTCAGATGTCCTACGCAGTGCTCGACAACATCATCGCGATCGCCGACGAAATCCGCGCCGGCGCCGAAGAAGGGGAGTCGCTCGGCCGGCTGCCCGACGATATGGCCAAGGGCCTCAAAGACGCCGGGCTGATCCGGCTGTTGCAGCGCAAGAAGTACAACGGTTTCGAGGCACATCCGCGGGTGTTCGCCGAAACCGTGATGAAGACCGCCGGTATCTACGGTTCCGCCGGCTGGGTCGGCGGCATCGTCGGAGTGCATCCGTGGCAGTTGGCCTTCGCCGATCCGAAGGTGCAGGAGGAGGTCCTCGGCGCCGACGGTGACACGTGGCAGGCGTCGCCGTATATGCCCGGAGGCGTGGCGGTGCCTCGCGACGGCGGCTATGTCCTCAACGGCCGGTGGCAGTTCTCCTCCGGCACCGATCACTGCGACTGGATCTTCCTCGGCGCGTTGGTCGGAGGCGACGACGGCAAGCCCTTGATGCCGCCACAGGGCCTGCATGTGATCCTGCCCCGGTCGGACTACGAGATCGTCGCGGACTCCTGGGATGTCGTCGGACTGCGTGGCACCGGCAGCAAGGACATCATCGTCAAGGACGCGTTCGTTCCGGACTACCGGGTGATGGATTCGGCGAAGGTCATCGACGGCACCGCGGCCAAGGAGTACGGGGTCACCGAGACGCTGTACAAGATGCCGTGGTCCACCATGTTCCCGCTGGGCATCACGTCGGCGACGATCGGTATCTGCGAGGGACTGCTGGCGGCCGGGATCGAGTATCAGCGCGACCGGGTCGGTGCGGCAGGCACGCTCGTCAAGGACGATCCCTATGTGCTGCACGCACTTGCGGAATCCGCGTCCGAGATCGACGCCGCCCGCCAGCAGCTGCTGGCCAACGTCGACCGCATCTACGACATGGTGGATCTCGGCGAGGAGATCGACTTCGAGACTCGGGCCAGGGTGCGGCGGGACCAGGTACGTGCTGCCTGGCGCGCCGTTCGTGCCGCCGACGAGATTTTCGACAGGGCCGGCGGCAACGCCCTTCGTATGGACAAGCCGCTGCAGCGGTTCTGGCGGGATGCACATGCCGGCCTCCATCACGCGATCCACGTCAGCAGCACCACCTATCACGCGGCGGCGATGGCCTCCCTGGGAGTCGAGGTGCCGCAGGGCCCGCTTCGCGTGATGATCTGATTCGTTCCCGAAAGGAACACCCTGCACCGATGACCGAAATCGAGGGACTCGGATACGTCCGAGTCCTCGCCACCGATATCGACCGCTGGCGCGAAGTGGGTTTCGAGGTACTGGGATTGGATGCGGTAGGACGCGCCTACGACCAGGTGATGGCCCGCGACTTCCCGGTGTCCTCGACAATGGGCGGCACACCAACGACAAGATGGTCTCGTTCTACGTGCGGGTGCCCGGCGGCTGGGATATCGAGTACGGCACCGGCGGGGTACTGGTCGACGAAACCTACTACACCGCCGAGGAGATCACCGCCGACAGCTACTGGGGCCACGAATGGATGTGGGCCCGGCAGCTGAAGCAGGCGCAGCAGGCCGAAGCGCAACAGGCGACCGCCGTCGTCTGACCAGCCGCGACCGGCGTTCGCCGGTCGAAGTCGCACAACTCGATCCCACTCAGCGGTGTTGCGGGCCCGGCCGGACCGCTGGGTGGGAACGCGTCGTTTCCGGGGGAAGTTCGCCACTTACGGTGTGGCTCAATCGATCACCTCATCGAGGGAAGTGAATCCAGTGACAAATCAAGACAGCGAATTCGACGCCGTGGTCGTCGGGGCGGGGATCTCCGGGCTCTACGCGGTGTACAAACTGCGCGGCCGCGGCATGCGCGTGCACGGCTTCGAATCCGCCGAGGGTGTGGGCGGAACGTGGTACCACAACCGATACCCGGGTGCGCGCTGCGATGTCGAAAGTATCGACTACTCATACTCTTTCGACGACGAACTGCAACAGGAGTGGACCTGGTCGGAACGGTTCGCCACGCAGGCGGAGATCCTGCGCTATCTCGAGCACGTCGCCGACCGGCACGATCTGCGCTCGGCCTACGACTTCCTGACGCGAGTGACCGCGACCGTCTACGACGAGCAGGCCCAGCGCTGGACCATCTTTACCGACACCGGCCGCACCGTGACCGCGCGCTTCTGCATTCTGGCGACCGGAGTGTTGTCGGCGACGAACAAGCCTGACATCCCGGGCCGCGACACCTTCGCCGGGGAGAGCTACCACACCGGCGAATGGCCGCACGATCCGGTCGATTTCACGGGTAAGCGGATCGGCGTCATCGGCACCGGCTCCTCGGGCATTCAGGCCATCCCGGTGCTCGCCGAGCAGGCCGAACACCTGTATGTCTTCCAGCGCACCCCGAACTATTCGATTCCGGCGGGCAATCGGCCGCTGGACCCGGACTTCGTGGCCGAGGTGAAGGCCAACTACGCCGAACGGCGGCGACTGTCGCGCCGCAGCGGTGGCGGCACCCCCAACAGCCCGCACCCGAAGGGGGCACTCGAGGTCGACGCCGCGGAGCGGACCAGGATCTACGACGAGTGGTGGCAGCGCGGGGGTTATCTGTTCGCCAAGGCCTTCCCGGACCAGACGACGAGCCTGGCCGCCAACGACACCGCGCGCGAGTACGTCGAGGCGAAGATCCGCGAGATGGTGCGCGATCCGCAGGTCGCCGATCAACTCATCCCGAACGACCATCCCATCGGCACCAAGCGGATCGTCACCGACGACGGCTACTTCCACACCTACAACCGCGACAACGTCACCCTGGTGAATCTACGCACCACCCCTATCGCCGAGATCACCGAGACCGGCGTGCGCACCGCGGAGGCGTCCTACGACCTCGACGTGCTGATCTTCGCCACCGGTTTCGACGCGATGACGGGTTCTTTGTCGCGCATCGATATCCGGGGCCGCGGCGGGCGTGAACTGCGCGAGGAGTGGGCGGCGGGACCGCGCACCTACCTCGGGCTGGCCATGGCCGGATTCCCGAACATGTTCGTTCTCGCCGGGCCCGGAAGTCCCAGCGTGCTGGCCAATATGGTGTTGATGGCCGAACAGCACGTCGACTGGATCAGCGACTGCCTGGACTACCTCGATGAGCATGGTTTCACCACGATCGAGGCCGATGAGGAATCGGTCGGCGAATGGGTGACCGAGTGCAACGAGGTCGCCGCGCGCACGTTGTTCCCCACTGCCAACTCCTGGTACATGGGCGCCAACATTCCCGGCAAGCCTCGCGTTTTCATGCCCTACATCGGCGGTTTCGGCAAATACAACGAGATCTGCGCGGAGGTCGCCGCGGCCGGCTACAAGGGCTTCGACCTGAGCGGCGCTCCGGCCCCGGCCGCCTCCTGATTCCGGTCACAACCTCGCGAACGGTGTGAGCGTGCCGTCGCGTACCCATCGAACGAAGTAAGGACGTGGTCCCAATGGGCGGACAACGACGGTCCGACCTGCATCCCGATGTCGAGGCGATGCTGTCGGCACTGGAATCGTTTCCGGATGTCACCGAGCACGACCCCGCCGAATTGCGCGAGATCATCGTGTCCCGGCGGGCTCCGCTGACACATATGCCCGCCATGCGTCTGGCGGAGGACCGGGTGATCGCGGGACCGGGTGGAGACCTGGCGCTGCGCCTGTACGTGCCGGAAATTCATGTGCCGAAACTGCTTCCGGTAGTCGTGTTCGCCCACGGCGGTGGTTTCGTCTTCTGCGATCTCGACAGTCATGACGAGTTCTGCCGATCGATGGCGCAAGCCGTCGGTGTCGCCGTGGTGTCGGTGGACTATCGGCGTGCTCCCGAGCACCCCGGCCCCGCGGCGATGGAGGACATGTACGCGGCGGTGCAGTGGGCCGCCGCCCATGCCGGCGAATTCGGCGGTGACGCAACTCGACTCGTTGTCGCCGGTGACAGCGCGGGCGGCAATCTGGCGGCGACGGT
Source organism: Nocardia sp. AB354 (assembly GCF_049538315.1). Taxonomy (NCBI): domain Bacteria; kingdom Bacillati; phylum Actinomycetota; class Actinomycetes; order Mycobacteriales; family Nocardiaceae; genus Nocardia; species Nocardia sp. AB354. Next base: position 67,329 of record NZ_JBMVFU010000034.1, read on the forward strand.
GAGCCTGGCCGCGCGCGATCGCGGCGGTCCGCGTATCGCGGGGCAGGTCCTGCTCTATCCGGTGATCGACGACGATTTCGGCACCGAGTCCTACCGGCGCTACGGCGAGGGGTACTACAACACCACCACGGCCATGCGCTGGTACTGGCAGCAGTACGCGCCGCACGGCACCGACAGTCCGTACCTGGTGCCCAGCCGGGCCGAGTCCCTGGCCGGATTGCCGCCGGCGGTGGTCGCCACCGCCGAATTGGATCCGCCGTGCTCGGCCGGTGAGGATTACGCCCGCCGTCTCGCCGACGCCGGTGTCGCGGTGACCACCCACCGCTTCGACGGGCTGTTCCACGGATTTCTGACCTTCCCGAGCCTGTCGCTGACCGAGCCTGCGCGTCAGCAACTTTGGCACATGATGCGTGAGCTTCTCGCCTCGGCGAGCGTCCCCGATTCACTGTCCCATTGAGCGGAAGCAGTGGCCGAGCGTGACGGTCCGTCGGCTCACGATGGATCGCGGGTGTGAACCCGGACACAGCGAATGCGGAAGGTAAGCATGACACAGCGACTCAGTGGCAAGAAGGCCCTGGTCACCGGCAGTAGCCGCGGAATCGGACGGGCGATCGCGCAGCGTCTGGCGGCGGAGGGCGCGACGGTGGTGGTCACCGCGCGCTCGCATGCGCCGAGCCCCTCGGTGCGTGAGGGCGCAACCCATCTGCTGGCCGGTTCGCTGGACGAAACCGTGCAGTTGATCGAGGCCGCGGGTGGCCGCGCGGTGGCGATTCCGACCGACCTGGAGGACGCCGGGCAACGCGGCGGACTCGTCGACAAGGTCGTCACGGAACTCGGCGGCATCGACATCCTGGTCAACAACGCCGGTTTCGCCGATTACAGCTCGATCGAGCAGATGAGCGACGCGACGTTCCACCGGACTGTGCAGCACTATCTCGAAGTGCCGTTCGTACTCAGCCGCGCGGCGATTCCCCATCTGCGCAAACAGGGGGCCGGCTGGATCGTCAACATCGGTTCCTCGACCGGACTGAATCCGATCCGGCCGTTCCGGGAGTACAACAAGACCTCCGGCGATGTCGTCTACGCATCGGCCAAGGCCGCACTGCACCGCTTCACCCAAGGCCTGGCGGCGGAGTTGCTCGACGACGGGATCGCCGTCAACGCGGTCGGCCCGTCGACGGCGATCATGACTCCCGGTGCGTCTGCACTGCTGCCCGAGGGGTACGAGACCGAGCCGGTGGAATACCTGGCGCAAACCGTGCTCGAGATGTGCACGGTGCCGGCGGCCGACCGCACCGGCCTGGTGGCCTTCAGCCTGCATTACCCGTTTGCGACGCACACTCCAGTGATGTCGCTCGATGGTGGCACCGAATTGCCACGGCGAGAACCACCTTCGTGGGCGAACCCCAATATTCTGCCGGAGGGCGTGTGATGACCACGACCGCCCGGGAACGATTCTCGCGAGGCACCGCAGTGGTGACCGGCGCGGCGGCCGGTATCGGCCGTGGCCTGGCCCAGCATCTGGGCGGCCTCGGTATGACCGTGGTCGTCGCCGATATCGACGCCGGCCGTGCCGCGGAGGTCGCGGCCGCGATCGTCGCCGAGGGCGGCAAGGCCGAAGGGTACGGGGTGGACGTGGCCGACTTGGCCGCGGTCGACGCCATGGCGTCCGCGATCTTCGACCGGCACGGCAGCGTCGAACTGCTGATCAACAACGCCGGGGTCGAGTCCCCGGGACTGCTGTGGGAGATCGACCCGGCCCGGTGGCGGCGCGTGATGCAGATCAACGTCGACGGCGTCTTCTACTGCCTGAAATCCTTTGTGCCGCATATGATCCGAGTGGGATCGCCATCGTGCATCGCGAACCTGTCCTCGGTGGGCGGCCTCAACACCGTCGCCGTGCAATCGCCCTACATCGTGAGCAAGTTCGCGGTGCAGGCGATGACGGAATGCCTGCATCAGGATCTGTCGATCATCGGCGCACCGATCCAGGTCAGTGCCGTGGTGCCGCACTCGATCCGCAGCGAGATCTTCCTCGCCGCCCAGCGCGAGGCACCTACCTCCGACCCCACCGCCAACGCCGTGTTCGCCGCGATGCAGCGCGACAACGTCGACAAGGGACTCGACCCGCTCGCCGCCGCCGAGCACATGGTCGAGCAGATCGCCCGCGGGCAGTTCTGGGTCTTCTCCGACGACGAGATGTGCGCGGCCTCGGCGACCAGGCGTGGCGAACAACTGCTGAATCTGCGCCCGCCCGCGAATCCACGAGACATGCTCGCCCGGATGGGCGTGCCACTCCCGGAAGGTAACTCATGACAGACACCATCGTCACCGGCGTCGCAGCCTCCTCCAACGCCACCGATCGACAGGCCGCTCTCCACCGGGCGATCGACGAGTGCGAGGTGGCGCCGCTGCTCATGTCGATGGTGCACGTAACCGGTGACCTGGGACTGCTCGACGAATTCGGGCCGCGCCTGACGATCGAGGAGCCGGGCAATCACTACCGCACCGGCACGCGTCCGACGGTCCCGCCGGGCACCTACCCCGACGACGTCGCCGCGGACATCCGTGCCCGCGCGCGCGAGGTCTTGACGCCGGATTCGGTTGCAGCCCTGGATATCCCGGACGACGAGCTGTTCCAGCGGATGGCGACGATCTGCACCGCGCAGCGGGTGGACGACGAATTCGTGCCGATCCTGCTGGAACAGGCCGGATTCACCAAGGATCGGCGCCATGTCCCGGTGACGGTCACCCCGCCCGCGGACTTCGACGTCGTCGTGATCGGCGCCGGGATCGTCGGTATCAACGCCGGAATCAAGTTGGCGGAAGCGGGTTTTCCGTTCACCATCTTCGAGGAGCGCGACGATATCGGCGGCACCTGGCAGCGCAACACCTATCCCGGCGCGGCTGTCGACACCCCGAGTCACTACTACTCCTACTCGTTCGAGCTGAACCCGAACTGGTCGCGGTATTACCCGACCGGACCGGAATATCAGGAATATCTGCTCGGTGTAGTCGAGAAATACCGGCTGCGCGAGCACATCCGATTCGGCACCCGCGTCCGATCGGCCACCTGGCTGGAGCAAGAGAACCGCTGGGAGGTCGTCACCGAGGATCGCGACGGTGAGCTGACCCACCACCGCGCCCGCGCTGTGATCACCGCGCTCGGCATGCTCAATGCCCCCAACATTCCGGATGTGCCGGGTATGGACACCTTCGCCGGGATGCTCGTGCACACCGCCGAATGGGATACCGAGATCGATCTGCGCGGCAAGCGCGTGGTCGTTCTCGGTACCGGCTGCACCTCGGTGCAGGTCGTAGCGAGCATCGTCGACGAGGTCGACACCCTTGACGTGGTCGTGCGCAGTCCGCACTGGCTGGTCCCGGAGAAGACGGTCGGCGGCGACGTCCCGGCCGGCGAGAAGTGGGCGATGGCCCATCTGCCCTTCTACGACAAGTGGTTCCGGCTGCGCACCTACTGGTTCGCCTCCGACAACCTGTACCCGCTGCCGCGTATCGACAAGGGATGGGCGGCCACCCACCTGTCCGCATCGCCGGCCAACGACATGGTCCTGCGCACCGCGCAGGAGTATCTGCGCAACAGCTTCCCGGACCGGCCGGATATGGTCGAAAAGCTGACTCCCGATTTCCGCCCCTACGCGAAGCGGATCGTCAAAGACCCCGGATTCTTCAAAGCGCTGAACCGCGACCACGTGCAACTGCACAGGGCCTCGTTCGAGCGAATCACACCCGACGGTGTCGTGACCACCGAGGGCACCGTCATACCCGCCGACGTGATCATCCTCGCGACCGGATTCGAACTGCAGTTCACCACCACGATCGACATCGCCGGCCGCGACGGTGCGACGCTGGCGCAGATCTGGAAAGGCGGCGAGGACCCGCGGGCGTACCTGGGAGTGCAGGTTTCCGGATTCCCGAACCTGTTCATCACCGCCGGGCCGAACTCCGCGCCCAATCACGGTGCGGGACACAACATCACCGGTGAGGAGCAGGTCCACTACATCATCGAGTGCCTGCAGTACTTGCTCGAGAACGACCACGCCGCGATGGATGTCGAGCAGCGGGCGCAGGACGCGTACAACGAGCGCGTCGACGAGGCGCTCGACGAGACCGTATGGGTGCACCCCGGCGCGCAGGTCAACGGGTACTACCGCAATTCCGCGGGGCGTGCGGTCGTGCCGTGCCCGTGGCGGCTCGTCGACTACTGGACCATGCTGCGCGCCCCGCACCCCGAGGATCTGACCTTCCTGCCGCACCGAAAGGCATTGTCGTGACCGCGAATTCGATTCCCGAAGTTCTCGCCCCGGCTCGGCTGGGCCCGGTGACGCTGCGCAACCGAACCATCAAATCCGCGACCTTCGAGCACATGGCCCCGGGTGCGCTGGTCAGCGATCAGCTCATCGAATTCCACCGGCAGGTCGCCGCCGGGGGAGTCGGGATGACGACGGTCGCCTATTGCGCGGTGGCGCCGGAAGGTCGTACCGAGGCCGATCAGCTCTGGATGCGCGACGAGGCGATACCCGGCCTGCGCCGGCTCACCGACGCCGTTCACGCCGAGGGGGCGGCGGCGTCGGCCCAGATCGGTCACGCCGGGCCGGTGGCGAACGCCAAATCCAACGGCTACCCGGCGTTGTGCGCGTCGCGGCGGATCAGCCCGATGGGCCCGCAGGTCACCCATGCCGCGACACTCGCCGATATCGCCCGGATCCGCACCGCCCACGGCACCGCGACCCGGCTGGCGATCGAATCGGGATTCGACGCCGTCGAAATCCACTTCGGGCACAACTATTTCGCGAGTTCGTTCCTGAGTCCGGCCCTGAACCGGCGCAAGGATTCCTACGGCGGCTCCCTGCGCAATCGCGCCCGCCTCGTTCGCGAGGTCGCCGCCGAGGTGCGTGAGGCCGCCGGGGACCGGATCGCGGTACTGGCCAAACTGAACATGGACGACGGTGTGCCGGGCGGGTTCTGGCTCGACGAGGCAATCCAGGTCGCGCAGTGGCTGGAAGCCGACGCCAGTCTGGACGCCATCGAACTCACCATCGGCAGTTCGCTGCTCAATCCGATGTATCTGTTCAAAGGCGAGGCCCCGCTGAACGAATTCGCCGCGGTCATGTCGCCGCTGATGCGGTTAGGCGTGAAGATCGCGGGCAAATTCTTCCTGCACGACTATCCGTACGAAGATCTGTTCATGCTCGACGCGGCGCGCCAGATTCGGGCGAACGTGTCGATGCCGCTCGTGTTGCTGGGCGGCATCACGGATAAGGCCGCTATGGACACCGCGATGGCCGAGGGATTCGAATTCGTCGCGATGGCTCGTGCCCTGCTGCGCGAGCCGGATCTGATCAACCGGATCGCGAAGGATCACGAGACGAAGTCGTTGTGCATCCATTGCAACAAGTGCATGCCGACGATCTTCTACGACACGCACTGCGTATTGGCCACACCGCAAGCGGCCGGGAGTGCGCTGTGACGGCCGGGGCGCTCTAGTCGGCCCCAGCTTCGGGGCCGCGCGATGACCATGCGTCCGCTCGACTGCGAGCAGTGCGGCCAGCGCGTGCTGATCGAGAAATTCAGTGCGGCGCACACGTCTGTCCAGTGGACCGGCGAGGCCGGACGATGCCCGATGATCGCGGCCCAGGGCCGGGGTGTGGGGCATCAGGAACGCGGCTGCGATGTCCTGCGTCGCCGGATCGACCGCGCGGTGCGCGAACACGCCCTGCCGGAATCCAGAATTCAACTGCCGACCGGTGACGATATCCCGCGGCTGCACTGAGAAACGCGCGCCGGGTGAGCCCGCGACTACGCGGGCGCACCCGGCCTGAGCGCTTACGAGACGGAGTCCGATTCTGCTGCGGGCAGCGCCTGTTTGCACCATGCCAGCTCGGCTTCGCCGAGAGTGCCGAGTTCCATGGCACGTCGGCACCACTCGGGAACGAGCCGGACGAATTCGGCGGGATCGTAGATATCTTCCTCTTTGGAAAACTTTCCATTCCCGGCGTAGGTGAGAATGCTGATGTTGTCGGCGCCCATCTTCGAGCCGTCACCCGGATCGCGCATCAGATTGTTCAGCTTCACCACGATCACGCCGTTGACCTCGTCGATCAGATGCCAATAAGCGGGAAAAGATGTCATCGCGGAGCCCGGAAACTGCGCGAGGGTCGGCTCGGCCCACGCCCAGATGGCGTCGGGCCCTTTCAGAACTCCGACCATTTGCTCATGATATTCGGCGTCGGGAGTGAACAGGTCGACGAATTCGCGCCAGCTGCCCGTGCCCGAGGCCGCGCGAGCGACCGTCGCATGCCAGGTCCGAAACGCCGATTCCAGTTCTTCTCTGCTCCACGTGTTACTCATGTCCGGACGCTAACCGGGCACCGGACGGTGCGGCAGAAGCCGTTTCCGCTCAGCGGAATTCGCGCGCTCTCCCACTGAATGGAAGACCACCTTCGGCTGCCGTTCGCGCGAATCTAGGTTGGGACAATCCGTCCCCACCCCTGAGAGTGGAGTTCCGAATAATGGCGAAGAAGCCGATGCCCCCGCTCACTACCGCCCACGAGGTGTCCGTCGATCTGCTCGTCGTCGGTTCCGGCACCGGTATGGCCGCGGCGCTGGCGGCCCACGAACAGGGGTTGTCGAGTGTGATCGTCGAGAAGACCGCTTACGTGGGTGGTTCGACCGCGCGGTCCGGTGGTGCGTTCTGGATTCCGGGCAACTCCAGCCTCCCGGATTCGGACCCTGCTCTGGCCGAGGCGCACGCCTATCTGCGGTCGGTAGTCGGTGATACCGCACCTGCCGAGCGAGGGCAGGCTTTCCTCGATGCCGGTGCCGCGGCGGTCGAGATGCTCGAGCGGACCACGCCGATGCGATTCTTCTGGGCGAAGGGCTATTCGGACTACCACCCGGAGGAGCCGGGCGGTCGGGCAGAGGGCCGGACGTGTGAATGCCGCCCGTTCGACGCCTCGATCCTGGGTGAGCAGCGTCCGCGCCTGCGCCCCGGCGTCATGGAGGCACCGGTGCCGATGCCGGTCACCGGCGCGGACTACAAGTGGATGAATCTTGTTGCGCGCAAACCGATCAAGGCGTTCTCGCGCATTCTGCGGCGGGCGGCCCTCGGTATCGGCGGCATGGTGATCGGACGCGAATATCTGGCCGGGGGACAGGCTTTGGCAGCGGGTCTGTTCGCGGGCGTGCTGCGAGCGGGAATTCCGGTGTGGACCGAGACCAGCCTGGTCCGGCTGATTCGTGACGGCGACCGGGTCGCCGGCGCGGTGGTGCGCCAAGGTGATCGTGAGGTCACGGTGACCGCGCGGCGAGGGGTGGTGCTGGCCGCCGGAGGCTTCGACCACGATATGGCCGCGCGGTACAAGTTCCAGTCGCCGCGGCTCGACGCCGACGCCAGTCTGGGATCCGAGGGCAACACCGGTGACGCCATCACTGCGGCGCAGGAACTCGGTGCCGGGACCGCACTGATGGATCAGGCATGGTGGTTCCCCGCTTTCGCGCCACTGCCCGGCGCGGCGCCGCTGGTCATGCTCGCCGAACGCTCGCTGCCGGGCTCGTTCGTCGTCGACCAGACCGGCCGGCGCTTCGTGAACGAGGCGATGGACTACATGTCGTTCGGACAGGCCCTGCTGTCGCGGGAGCGGCGAGGAGATCCGGCCGAACAGATGTGGCTGGTATTCGATCAGCGCTACCGCAACAATTACATCCTTGCCGGACAGTACTTTCCCCGCCAGCCCCTTCCGCAGGCCTGGTTCGAGTCCGGTATCGCCCACCGTGCCGACGATCCCGCTGCACTCGCGCGGGCTATCGGGGTACCCGAGGACGCGTTCACCGAGACCTTCCAGAATATGAACCGCTACGCCGAGACCGGAACCGATCCGGAATTCGCGCGCGGGGCAAGCGCCTACGACCGTTATTACGGCGATCCCACCGTTTCGCCGAACCCGAATCTGGCACCGCTGCGGAAAGCCCCGTACTACGCGGTCAAGATGATTCTCAGCGATCTGGGCACCTGCGGTGGGGTGGTCGCCGACCAGGACGCGCGGGTCCTGCGTGAAGACGGCGGCGTCATCGAAGGGCTGTACGCGATCGGCAACACCGCCGCGAACGCCTTCGGCGCCAGCTATCCCGGAGCCGGGGCGACCATCGGCCAGGGGCTGGTCTTCGGGTACATCGCCGCGCGCCACGCCGCGCAGGAGACGACCGAGCCGGCCTAGACGACAATGGTTCGCTGAAAAGCGCTCCACTCCAACGCATATCGATGAAAACGATCGGCGCCGGCAGCCGGCACGGGCCGCCGTCGGCCGATC